>JBILDR010000016.1:0-32918 GCA_044352515.1 Polaromonas sp. | reverse complement strand
CCGTATCCGGCAACACCGTCCTCGGCCTGATACCGGTAGTCCTCCGGAGCAAGTCGGTGCGGCACATCGTGTTGACGACCGGCGGTCACAGTCGCCTCGAACTCGACGTCCAAAAGAGAGGGGCGCATCAGACCAAACCCGCGGCCCGTTGTCGTCTCGGTGTTGTTTTGAAGGTAAATCTCAAGCAAGAATCGTCCGCCAACACCCGCGAAGTTGGGCGGTGGCGAACGAAGCCGGGTGCGCAGCACGACATCGTGCTCAAGAATGCCGTCCCCTACGAAGAGTGCCTTTGCCACCATCTCCGCAAACTCGGCATCGCTCGCGCAATCGTCCTTTCCCCAAGGCACCGTTAGGGTGGCGAAGCCGCGATCATTGACTTGACAAGCCCTGAAGATTCGCGGATCTTGCTTCCAGCCTTCGTGAAATGCATCGAGAACCGGCTTGAGTTTGTGTTCGGCCCAAACGTTGAGGTGAGTTGTGTCAAGTTTGAAGTGCACATCGGAAAACTTGACGGTGTGTCGCTTGAAGCAGTCAGGCACTTTCTGCTGGATCTTCTCGCCCGTCGCATTGACCTGGACCTGGTCGCGCATGGTCTGCAAGGTGGGAATGTAGCGATGAGTGACGTCGAATCTTCCACTCAACGACAACTCCACTCTGCCCTGAGCATCAGGCTCAATCATCAATACCATTCCCATGGCGCTGGGCGGCTGTTCACGTTGATAGTCAGGATCCGGACGCGGCGCCAGGCCGCCGAGCAGGGAGACGTCGGCCGGGTCCGCTCCAGAGGTTTCCCCCTCTGGTGGCAACGCCTCGAATTGTTTGCCGGTCAGACGCAATCGAATCAGGTCGAGCAAGCGCCCTGACAGGCCCATCTTTTCCTTGTAAGTCAATGCCATGTCCGTTCCCTTCTAGTCGTTTGTTTCGTCACGACGACAGTCATGCGGCCCGTTTCATTCTTCGTGTAAATCAGCTGTTCAGGGTTGGCAAGTGCACGCCAGCGTGGTGAACAACAATCTTGTTGGCCTTTGCGTCCCAGTGAAAGTACAGCCGCAAGGTGTAGCGTTGGTCGAATGAGCGGCCCAGCTTGATGTGCCTCGAGATATCGACCTTCTGTCCTTCGTATTGACGCGAGTAGCACGACTCGAACTTGCCCTTGGTGATGTCGGACATGTTGCCGGCGTAGGAGGCCGGGATAACTGCCAACATGTCTTCGACCTGCTTGAGCGAGAGGCTCTTGTCCGAGTACATCGGATGAAAGCCATCCACGATCACGTTGAGAATCGCTTCGAAGGCGTCGAGGTCCTCGAAAACGGATCGAGCCATCGAGCGCTCACAGCTGTTGGTGAACACCACCTTGTCTGAGTGCTGAAGAGAGATTTGCCGCGCCACGTTCCGTATGGACTTGCCGGGAAGAAGGGTTGAGGGGCTGTACGGAGGTCGTTCGATCTGAACAACACGGCAGACCTCCACCATGGCCTCGAACACCTCTCGCGAGAAACACCGCGAGCCGATCTGCACCGCTGAAACATTGCGACCACGGGTCAAAGTGATGGCCTTGCGCAGGTCGCCGCCGATCTTGCGATGCTCAGTTCTGATGGCATGAATGGCGTTTTCCACCATCTTTGCCATTTGGCTGGCGCTGAGCACCTCAGCGAGTTCAGCCAGGATTCGAATGGCCGCCGGATCATGCGGACCGATCACCCGACCGGCATGCCAGTGCTGGACTGCGCCGGCCGTGATGTCGAACCTCTTGCCCTTCAAGTAGCGAGTCAGCTCTGCAACAGTCTTGAATTTGGCGACGCCATAGTCGACAAACTCCTGCCACTTCTCTGCGACACGCAGCGTTTGTTGAAGACCGTGGTGGTTCTGCACGAACATGTCGAAGATCTCGCGCTGAGTCGCCAGGCGCTCCTCGCTGCTGCCAAGCAAGACGAGATCATTGCCTTCGACAATTTCGCGTGCCGGGCAAACGCTGAACGTGTCTCCATCAAGCCGCATGACCTGACGGTCGGCTGGCCAACGCAGTGGCTCGGACTGTCGTTCCAAGTGCAGGATGACCACGTCCTTGTTGGATTCGACTCCCACATCATCTTCGACATTGACTTCGGCGCGAGAGGGCTCTTCCAGCAGCGCCTGAAGCCAGTCATCGAAGTGCCGCAAGGTCTCCAGTTGAGCAACCCTCAGTGGCTTCGGGTAGAGACCATCAATCGCCAGCTCGGTGTAGGCCACGAATGCCTTTTGGGAGGGCTCCGCATCGACCTGCAGGTCGGACAAGGGGGCACTGCTGGACCAGTCCAGGCGCCAAAGTCTGGACTTGTCACCAGTGCCAGCACTGCGCTGGGCATTGGCGCGCCACCAGACATCGACTTGCAGGAGAACACGGTCCTTCTCGAACGGGTGGCAAAGGACAACTTTTCGCGCCGCCGCCACACCCAACCAGTGGAGACGGGAGGGGAAGAGCGGAGCAGCATAGACAACCACCGCAGGGTGATCGGGTGGCACGGCTGTGGATCCGTCCATGGCCGAAACGGCAATGAGGTGGACGGCGTTCGCGCCAAGCTTCTCCTCCAGCCAGTTTTGCAGAACGAGTGCATCGCGCTTGTTGCCCAGCAGGATAGACAGTTGCTGCTTGTGTTTGATGGCCTCGGCACCCAATTGCAACAGCAGTTCACTTCGCCCAGGCGTGGCCTCCTTGAGCTCCTTGAGGTTGTTCTGGATCAGTTTCAAGATCTCATCAAGCAGGGCCTGTACGTCACCTCGACGCCCGCGCATGCGCGAGGCGATCTCAAGCCAGCTCTCGATCGAGCGGACGGCAAAGCGCCCGCCACGCGCACAGCGGGCCGTGCCTTCCTCATGTGCCGCCAGCGGTACGTTGAGGCAGCGCAACGCCCGATCCACGGCCAAGAGCGCAGTGAACTCAGGCGACCTTCCGCCTGTTTCTTCGACCATGCGCTTGAGGTTCCAAATCAGAAATCCGAGGCGCTTGACGAAGGCGTTCATGACCGAATCGCGCGGCGCGACCAGTTCCACTACCTTGGCGTTTGGTAGGCGGGGTGTTCTGGTCAATGGAACGCCATCGGCTAGACGAACGTTCCAGGAATGCAGGCCCAGAGGCTGCTCCAAGACCTGGCCTGTGAAGCCAAACGCTACGATGGGTACCTTGGGGAAAAGTGTCGGCAATGTCCTGATCAGAGCCACTGCGTTCTCGTCGCAGCCCTGCGCGGAGACATCGACGATGATGGCGAAAGGCTGACTCTGCTGCTCGAGCATTTCGAGGGTGCTCAGCAGGTCGCCGTGACCGTTGACCAACAGTGTGCGCTGAAACTCCACTCGGTCCAGCGACTTGTTGACGTCCACCAGAACAGGTCGCATGACCGTTGAGGTTACGAAGTCGCGCAGCATGCGCCGCGGCCGACCAAACACCAGCAAGTCGTGGCGCTGCGCCATCTCAACGCGGTTGAGCCATGTGGAGCGTACCAACCCCTGGGCTGCGTCCAGGCGCAAGCGATGAAGGTAGAAAGCCAGTCGTGGCAACGTGGCGTCCCGGCTGAGTGGCAGGTTCACAGCGATGGATTGGCCATATCGGACGAGCCGGCCCATGGCCGCCATGGCGATGGCCTCGTCATCATTGGGCGGGGTCAATCCCTCCGCCGACCAGATCGCTTGGCCGTTTTGGAGCAGGTCTGAGGCTGTAACAGCTGGCCAGCCGTCCAGAACCAGCCGACGCCAGTCCGCCACATCGGGGATAGAGTTCACGCCCGGTTTACCGCGCTGGCGATTGGCGTGCTGTTGGCGCTCTCCGCGATCGCACGCTGCAAACTCGGTGTGAACCTGTAGGTTACCTTGTCGCCCTTGCCAGCGTTCTCCGAGGTCTCCTTGGTGTTGACCTCAATGACGCGCAACGCAGTCCACCAGCGCACGACACCCGCGTACTGTTCGGGTGAGATTTGCTTCTGTAAATCAGCGTCCAGAAATTCGATCGCTGTCTGTAGATCCGCGGCCGAGAAATCGTTGAGGGTGTCGAATTCCTTCAGCTGAGCAGCCAGAGGCATTGACCAAGCCATGCTGGTCATGCCGGTCTGCTGAACAAACTTCTCGAAGTCCTTTGCCGGCAAGTTGAGCAAGGCAGTGAAGTCTCTGGCAAAGTCTTTGAAACTAGAGACCGTGGCGCCCTTCCTCTTGCGAACCTCGATGAATTTCATCAGAGGCAAGTACCAGCCTTCAGTGGCCGTCTGCAGCAAACGCGCTTGCTCTGAGGTAACGCCAAGGCCCTGCTGATCCAGCAGGCTCTCGCATGCGTGGCGGGTCCATCTGTTGAGTTCAACCAAACCGCCAATCTCACGAGGTGAAGTGGTGAGCCAGGCGTTCGAATGCCAACTCCACATGGAGCGCGGGCCAAGCAGGAACACAATGCGCAAGACGTTTCTCAGTCGCGTCGCCTTCGAAGCCTTTTCGTTGGCGATGCTGAGCAGATCCATGATCTTGTCGATCGACTGCACGCCTTCGAGCGAGACCAAAAGGACTGCAGCCTGATCTTGCGCCCAAGTGTCGATGGCAACGTCGAGCAGCCCGTGAAAGCGCTTGGGCTCGAGCATCTGATCTTCGGTCAGTTCCTTCACGTTGTACTTAGACAGCACGTTACCGGACTGAAACTCGTGGATGGTGCTAAAGCTCTCCTTGATCCTTTCAATCGAAAGACCCAGCGCCGGCGTGCCCATGATGATCGAGACTGAATACTTGGGCGCACCATCGGGCGACCTTGCCAACAGGATCTGTCGCTCGGCTTGCAGAGACAGCGGCGACGGAACCAGGTTGTTCCCGGTCGGATGACAGGTCAGCACGTCTTCGGCGTGATTGGACAGATCCAGCACCGCCATGTGCAGCTTGTGGGAGATGTCGTTTGCCGAGCCGATGAGTTGCAGGATGGCCTGATTGCGCATCGCATACTGGTGCGTGAGCCTGTCGGCCTCGCGCAGCACGCCCAAGCCGACGAGTTCCTGCAGCAGGCTCTCGAAGCCGGATTCGCTCATCTGTTCGAATTCCTCGGGGACCCTATTGCGGGCCACGTCTAGGGCCTGCTTGACCGAGAACCTGCCGATGCCCTTGCCGTACACGTCGATCAGGCCATAGACCGCCACGGTGTATCGCTTGTCCAGGTTGAGCGTCATGTCGAAGCGCTCGCCTGAGAGTCTTCGCACATCCGAATTGTTTTCGACGTTCTCCACATCCGTCTGGCGTATCACGCGCATACCGCCCTTGGCGGTTCGGTCCCGCGCCATCTGTTCGACAAGCTCACTGCAGAAGATGTGCAACAGGCTTGGGTGGCAATTGGTGAACGCCATGACGCGGTCGATCAACTCCTCTTCCTCAAAGCAATAGCCCATAGCGGTGAGTGGCTGCAGGATGAGGCAGCGAGCGTCGGCGGCAGGCAGGATCTTGACTTCGAGCGGGCTGCCCAATTGCTCCAACGGCACGTTCGGATAGGTCCGAAATCGATTGACGTTGTTCAGGCCTGCAAAAACCACCCTGAAACGTTGGCACGGGTCGTTGACCAGAGACACCAGCGAACGGACCAACTGGAAGTTGGAGTGGGCATCCTTGTTGAGGACGGGATCGATTTCATCCAGGCAGAAGAGAACCCGAGTGGATCCCTCGCGCTGAAACTCAGTCTGCAGGCGCTCCTCTGCGGACATTCCTCGTGTGGTAGACGGCAGCAGCTTGGCCTCCACCAACTCTTTGACCAGTCGCTCGAGCACCCGGGTCTTGACGTCCGTGTCGCGCTCGACGGCGTGCTGAAAGAGACCGTCCATGCGGATGTAAAAGGCATGATTGCGGGACGGTTCAAGCTGCTTGAACTTCTGGACAGCTGAATGCAGGAGGGTCGTCTTGCCGAGTTGGCGGCCGCCGTAGACCAATGCCGCCCCACGCGGTTCGACAAGCGAGGCCACGTCGTGCTCCCTCCCGAACCGCATCTCCGGCGGCGCCGGCTGTCGTGCGTCTCCCTTCGTGTAGGGGTTATAGAACGTCCAGGCGGCAGTGATCTGAAGGAACGACTTGAGTGAACCCTGGTCTGGCGATGCGGCCAAACAGGAAAGTACAACCGGGTCGATCAGGAATATCGTGCACTTGCGTTCCCTGCAGAAGCTGGAGAACGATCGGCGCTGATCAGGGCTCAGAGGCGCGCCGACCAGCAGTACGGAACGTGTTGGCAGGCCATGCTTCTCGACCAGGTCGGAAAGAGCGGAGATGTTCCACACACCTTGTGCGAAGATCAAATTCAGCGAGACCTGCTCAGCTTGATCGTCCTCGAAAAGTGGAAAGCCCTTGGGAAGCGTCGGCCGTGCAATGCGCACCTTCAGACGTCGGAAGTCGCCCGTCGTGCTGTACTCGCAATACCGCAGGGTGGCCCCGTTTCCCTGCTTCTCGATGACTGAGAACCCAGCAAACTGGAGAACCTCGACCATCCCCTCGTATGTCATTTTCTCCAAGGCAGGCTTCTTGTTCTGCCCGCGGCCTGCCCATTCGAGCAGGATCTCCAAAGTGTCTTTGTAGGTGGCCCTGTTGAGCGAGTAGTCGAGCCCACCTGGCTGCTCATGGATGACTCGCTCCCCAGCCCCTCGTGGGTTGGGGTGCTCGTGCAGAACGGCGTACAGAGGGGCCTCCACCTGGAGGAACTTGGTCAGGTCACTGTTCTCCTGAACAGAGCTGTCAGTCAGGCGAGCGTTCCGATTGATGTGGTCCTGCAATTGATTGATGAGTTCGCGCGCCACAGTGAGGCTCCGGCGGCTCAGCGCCGCACGGGCTCGCGCACTCCATGCATCGGACACGGCCCCTGCACCCAGTCGCGTGCGAAGCACAAGCATGCCTTGGTTGAGTTCATCATCAAGCTCAGCGCCCAGGCTGTTGAGGAGCTTCTCAAGTGCCTTGGAGCGCTTCTTGACTTCATCGTCGACCACAGAAACATCCAAGAACGGCTTGATCGTGCCGAGCTTTTCGAGCCAGTCCGATGCCAGAAGCATGTTGAAGAGGTGATCGTTTTCGGAAATCACATCCACTGACATGGCTTGGATCGACATGTTCTTGAACTGCTCGATCGCTTTCTTGAGTTCGGCGCGCGTGCCAGCGATCTTGGCGTTGACTCCGTCAATGATCGGACCGTGGGTGGCACCCAGGGACTCCATCTGCCGAAGCAGGAGCAGGTGAACCCAGTGTGCGTTGTGGCGCTCAGCCAGATCGACCATGTCGGCCAGCCAATTCGGCGATGCGAGGTGCATGGCGAACCATTCCAGCCTGAAGTCGACCCCGACATCGCCGATGTCCAGGCGTGACAGCGTCTCAGGCAGCAGAAACGTGGCGTTCGTTTGGTCGAAGCGCCAGGTCAGGCGCGTGTCGCCCTTGATTTCGAGCTGCAGCGTGGTCAACGCGCGCAGCAGCAGATTACTGCCTGCGCGGTGCTCCGGATCAGCATGTCGATGGTGCGTCAAGAGCGATGCGATTGAACGTTCGAGCTGGGTGTGGAAGCGCGCCAGGAAGTCGCTGGTTTCTTTGGGCCGAACGTCGGCTGGAACAACCTCGAGCAACCAGGCTTGGCCAATGGCTACCAGTGAGTCAATTTGTTGACAGAAACTCACGTAGGCGCTGTTGTCGATGTGGTCGATCGGGTTGGCGTAGTCGACCCGAATTCTCTGAACCAGATCGTCAAGCAGCCTTCTGGACTCCGCATTGGATGAGTAAGTGTTGACGAACTGGCGCACTGCGGCGCTGTCGCCCTCTCTCCCATTGCGAAGCGCCGCAATCGCTGGAGCAATGACTGGCTCGTCACTCGAAATCCTGAGCGCCACGCGCAACGCATACCAGCGCGTCGTTCGCTGGGCGTTGATGTCTACCCACGCGTTGACCTGGTCCTGGATCCTTGCCTCGGCTAGGTGAGCCTCCTGGCCGTCTTCGTTACGTAAGGCATCCAAGTCAACCCGACCGCCCCGCATCGTGAAGTCCGCGACATTGGAGACCAACTGCTCAAGCGGGCCGTCAAAGTAGTTGGCGGCAGCCTTGAGCAGGGTCGGCGCCTGTGTCTCAGCTCCGGCAAACAAGGCTGGTTGTAGCGTCGCGCACACCAACAGGTACGGCACGAGTTTGCCGCTGGGCTTGCGATCAAGTTGCTCCTCCAAGTCCTTGTGGTTGAGAAGATTCAGTTCGCGCTGGGTGTGGCTCATGGCCTCGCGATCCTTGGGCCACAGGTTCATGCCGTAGAACGCCGAACGCAGCAGTGAAGCATCCAACACACGGTCAGACACCAAGGTCGTGTCTTTGGCGTCACGCAGGATCTGATGCGCCACGTTCAGGTGGCCATCCTCAAGCCAGTGCATGGCAATGGCCTCAATGACGCTATTTGGTACTCGTGAGAACTGCTCGTAAGCGACTCGGAAGGCTTGCTGGGCATCTTCCTTGGATTCCCAATACTGCAAGTGACGCAAGGCACCTTCGACTCCTGCAGACGGCGGCACCGCCTCCGGCGCTACGTCTTCGTCGTGTTGCTCGGGGGACTCCGGCGACACCTCTGGCTGAGGCGCGTCATCAAGAACAACGCCTTCAGCGGAGCTGTACGGTTCGTCAGCCGCCATGGGGTTGGTCGACACCTCAGGCTCTGCTGGCATGGGCGCGGCCTCGAGGGAGGCTTCGACGGTCGCCGTTGCACCAGGCGTGACCTCGGGTTCGGCCGCGAGCTGTACATGCGTAGGCCCGGTTGTGTCTTGTGGCGCTTGTTGAGTGTCGATGCCGGTGTCAGCATTCGAGTCGATAGCTGACGTCACGACTTGCAGTGACCTCACGGCATCAACACTCATTTCATCGACCAAGATCTCAGATGAGTGACCTAAGCTCTGATCCTCCATCAGGTCGTCAAGCGTGCGTCCCTCGGGCACCAAGTGGTGGGCTGCCTCGACCCGGATGGCCTCGAGATCGCCCTGAGCGACACTGATTTCCGTCTGCTTACGAGTTTCGTTTGCCTTGAGCGAGGTCCTTGCCGTGTACTTAGCCTCGGCCAGTTGCGATTTGAGACTTTCTATCTCGGCCCTGGCTTGGGCAATCTTGGACGTCTTCTCGTTGAACACCTCGGCAAGCGTTGGCAGGTGCTGGCGTTGCTGCAGGTTCGTCTCGTACCAGGCCTGCTGTCGGCCCTCGGAGAGCGCGGAGATGACAGCGTGTTTCCAGGCGGCCGCGAGCACTGGAACCAAATCGCGCTGCTCGCTGTTGGCGAAGTCCAGTACGACGGTCATGTGCAGAACGGCGCTGCAATACCGATCCATGAGCCGGGAAACTTCCTCGCCCGACAGTTTGGCATTGCGCTCAACGAGGCGATGCAAGTGCCGATCAAGCACGTCCTTGATGCGAAATGCGGGTTCCGCCCCCACCTCTGGATTGGCCTGAGCATCCTGGCAGATCATGCCGATCTGCAAATAAAGTTGACTCAGTGACTGTGGTGCATCGCGCTCAAGAAAGTCTGCCACATGTGATGCATTGCTGAAGTTCGATTCAGTTGCCCCAAAGGCATTGGAATCGAGGATCGCACCAGGTGCCATGCTGCTTGGATCCACCACTTGAAGCCCAGTCGCCACTGGAGCTACTTTCGCCTCTTGGGTGGCTGGTTCGGGTCGAGCAATCGACGCCTGGCGGACCGATGCCCCAACAGACGGAGGGGACATCGCGTGAGCAGCGGCTGAGTCCGATGCACTGGCGGGAACGGTTGGCAGTCCAAGGAAAGCCCTGTAATAGGACAACACTTCGGGTTCGATCGCACAGGCGTCTTGCAGCGCTCGCTTCCCAAAGATGGTGAAACCGCAAAAGATCGCATCTGCCAACAGGGCTCGGTCCTCGCTGCTGAGGCTTGCCCAGTTGATAAGTCGGTTGCGCGCTCGCAGCCAACTCTCGACCCCACACGAGATCACGATGTCGAAGGCGTGATCAAGCGTGCTGTTGGCACGATTGGCCAAAGCCTGGATCTTGACCTGTTGCGACTTCCATTCTTTGGCTTGGCGCATTTCCCGCAAGTCGCCCAGCATCACTTTGCGGTCCGCATCGTCGAGCTTCGCGAATTCAACCAGGTCCTCCTCATTTCGAAGGTGCCAGCCCTCATCCAAGCGGGCCAGAACTTGAGCCTCGGGACTTGCGAACTTGTCGCCCCCCAGGAGGATCGCTGTGCTGAGGTGACGGTAGTGCAGCAACGCGGAGAAGAATTGCCGCAGGCGCATCCGGCGGTGCATGGTGAACTCGACGAGTTTGATGTCCTTTCGGTACTGCCTGGGCAGACCGAGGCGCTTCTGAAAGACCTCGGCACTGGACTTGCCACTGCCGTCGATGTGCCAACTGTCCGGCATGCCCTTGGCGTCGTTAGAGATGCCATCCAGACTTTCTGTATTCATTGTTGGCCGTCCCTTGTCTTCTTGGAGTTCGATGTGAGCGGCGTCACCGCTTTCACTCCATCTTCATTTATCGTCTGGTTGCCTACGTGACAAACATCTTCATGGCCGGCGCCCAGTGCCTTGATGCTCCGAGATGTGATCGTGCGAGCCGTTCAACGGTTTCCCTGAGTCATCTGGACTGATTGGCAGTGTTGCGCGCAATCATTGGCCACTTGCCGGCCTTCATTAAGGCGGATCTCTTTGGCTGCGCGGCGCGAACTCTCCCAGACATGAAGTCGGTGACATCGACCTCGAAGTGCTGGTAATCGAGACCCTTCAGCAGAATAGAAATTGTTGCCAGCGGATAGACATTTCAATCTCATAAACAAAATTATTGCATCTTTTTGGGTTGTTTGAGACCTGCTTATTGGGGTCTGCATGGGTACTTACACCGGGCCAGTTGCCCGAGATTTTTCGGTTTGACCGGTTTTGGGCGGTGACGGGCGTAGCCTGCCTCGCAGCGACTGTCATCTCGCTGTTTACCCCCTGATCAACTGATGCGCTGATGAATCTCAAAGTCCGGTGCAGCTTGGCACTCTTGATCCCCTTCTGGGGCTGGCTCAACACTCTCACCGGCTTGCGTATCGGCGCCATCCCACAACGGCGGCCCGCGTGCCGGGGTGATGCGCGGTGGCTCTGCCTCCGCCCCGATGTGGTTCAGTATCTGCCGGATGTCGGCGCTGTGCGTGATGAAGGCGATGATTCGCATCTACCCGCCACAGATCGGGCAGAGCAGCGGGAACACCTCATAGATACGGGCCTTCAGCACCGCCCAGAGATAGTGCGCTGGGCGCTTGGGCAGCACCGGCTGAGCATGCTTGGCCTAGCTTGGGAGTGGATTGCTTACCCCAAGTGCGCCCTCGCCCGTGCCGGCGGGCCAGGCCCGCACCTCCAGCGGTTGCGCCTTTTTCGCCATTTGCGCTGCTGCACTTTGTGCCAGCGCCACCGCCGCAGCCCTGTGCGGCGAGTGCGGCGCCAGTACGCCGAAGTAGCGGTGGCGGTGCGTGCGCGGCGGCGGCACCAGGGCGGCAATGGGCTATATCAGCTCCAGTGGCGTGAGGGTGATCTCGTCCACCTTTGTGCCGCGCTTATTGTGTGGGTTGCCGCCTGGCGCGCTGTGCTGCTTGGCGCCGCGGTAGGCCCACTCGCTGTCCGCTTTGCGCAGCCGCTCCATCGCAAACGGTGGACGGGCGCAATACCGCAGCAAGCCCTCCAGGCCCGCGGTCGTGCGCTGCGATGCAAACTCCAGGCCCGCGGTCGTGCGCTGCGATGCAAACGCTGGTGTCTACCGATAAGCCGCTGTGGCGGTAGGCGAGCATCTCTTTGGGCTCGAAACCCTCCAGCAGGCCCCGCCCGACATAGGCGCGCAGGATACGCCTGCGCAAGGTAGCCTGCACCTGCGCCACGGCTTGCGCATCGATGGCACGGGCCGGGTGGAAGATGAACCCGGCGAGCGGACTTGCGCACAGAAAAGAAAGCGCAGCCGCTTGGGGACTGACATCACCCACTGGCACACCGGCAGGCGGGGGAACACATGGTCGCTCAGGTGCGGTGCCGTCTTGACCATGCGCCGCGTGGTGCCCGAGGAGCAAACAGCCCGGCCTTTGCGGGAGAATGCCATCAAGAAGTCATGCCCGCAGTCGTCGCAGCGGGCGCAGGCAAAGCCGTGCGCGAAGATGCCGCATTCCAGATTCTTGTTAAACGCTATGCGCACGTAGGGCTTGGGGCTGCGATGGTCGCCCTGCCCATCAAACTGGCCCGCGCCGGCCAGGTCAAGCCAAGTCTCGTAGTGCTCGGCACCGTTTAGCACAGCAGCGTGCATTCTGGATGGCGCGGGTTGTAGAGCTTCGGCTGGGATGTGGTCCGCACCAATACTGTTCAAACATACGGTATCTTGCGGATGTTGTTCAATCGCGCAAAGCTCAAAGCACTGTCCGTTGCCGGGTCAGGCTTTGTGAGATTGGCCTGGGGATAGGTTTATCTCTTCGCAGGCGGCAAATCGGTACAAGAACCATGCGCCACCTCGGCGGCCATGCCGATGCTCTCGCCCAGGGTGGGGTGCGGATGGATGGTCTTGCCGATGTCCACCGCGTCGGCGCCCATCTCAATGGCCAGCGCAATCTCGCCGATCATGTCGCCGGCGTGGGTGCCGACGATGCCGCCACCCAAAATCTTGCCGTGGCCATGCGCCTCTGGGCTGTCGTCGAACAGCAGTTTGGTCACGCCTTCGTCTAGGCCATTGGCAATGGCGCGGCTAGATGCCGTCCAAGGGAACAGGCCCTTTTTGACCTTGATGCCTTGCGCTTTGGCTTGGTCTTCGGTGAGGCCGACCCAAGCCACTTCCGGGTCGGTGTAGGCGACGCTTGGGATGATGCGGGCGTTGAAAGCAGCCGCGGCCAGCTCTTTGTTGCCTTGCAGCTCACCGGCGATCACTTCGACTGCCACATGCGCCTCGTGCACCGCCTTGTGCGCGAGCATGGGCTACCCAACGATGTCGCCAATGGCGAAGATGTGCGGCACGTTGGTGCGCATCTGGATGTCGACACCGATAAAGCCGCGGTCGGTGACTGCCACGCCCGCTTTTTCAGCGGCGATCTTCTTGCCGTTGGGCGTGCGGCCCACGGCTTGCAGCACCAAGTCGCACGCCTCGGGAGCGGGGGCCCCAAGGCTTGCGTTGCTTACGGTCTCGTCTCCTAGCGCCGGAGCGAAGTTGACTTGTGCGACTGAACCTCAACGACGCCCACTGCCTGGCTTGGCAAAGTCCGCATCCACCCAAGCTTGGGCCGTTTGGCGGTTGAGCTTGAAACCGGCATCCACTTTCACCTCGGCCAGCGCATCACCGCCTTCGTCCTGCGCACTGAGCACGGCATAGGGATTGTCCTCATCGGGCACGATGCGCAGCAGCACCGTGATGCGGCGGCCCTGACCGTTGACAATCACGCTCTGGTTCAACTGCGCGTGCAATTGCTGCTCGCTGCGGCGCACAAACTCGCTGGCGGTTTTGACCAGCGTGATGAAGGCCGTGCCGTCTAGCGGCTTGGGGTTCTTCTTGTCGCGGCCCATGGTCCAGGGGCCGACCAGCGCCGGTTCGGACGCACCGGCTTTGAACATCGCCACAGCCCAGCCGTCGTCGTCTTCGTTCTTGATGACCTGGGCCGTCCAGTTGTCGTCTTGCCAAAGTCGGGCTTCCTGCCGCAGGGGGGTGTCTTGTGTGTCGTCGTTCATCGTGTCATTGCTCAAAAGTTACCTCCGATCATGCCTCAAGGCTGCAAATGCACTGCCAGCAACAGCACCTGAGGTGCGCCTTGTTCGCGCAACAGCGCTGCTGCCACGGTGGCGGCCCAGCGGGTGCGCACCGTGCTGGCAACCAGCAGCACCGGGCCGTTTGGCGCCAGCTGACCGGCGGCATGGAGTGTTTTTTCAGCCTGGATATACTGTGGTATCTACCATTGCGCCATGGAGGTTAAACATGTCCCAAACCGCCAAACTTTTCCTGAACGGTCGCAGCCAGGCCGTACGCCTGCCAGCGGCCTACAGGTTTGACACTGAAGAAGTCTTCATCCGCAAAGACCCAGTCACGGGTGATGTGATCCTTTCACGCCGTCCCGATGACTGGACTGGTTTTTTCGCGGCGGCTGACAAGGCCCAGGTGCCTGACGACTTTTTGAGCCCCGAAGAACGCACGCCACACGACCAGGCTGAGGCTACAGATCGCGACCCTTTTGAGTCCTTACCCAACACCTTGGGGCACTGAGCCAGGCCGTGAACACACGCTACCTGCTGGACACCAACACGGTCAGCCACCTCATCAAACGCCATCCGCAGGCTACCCAACACTTGCTGGCTGTGCCCATGCACAGCGTTTGCATATCGGCCATCACGGCAGGTAAGCTGGCCTATGGTTTGGCAAAACGACCCGAAGCACTGGCGTTGAAAGCGGCTGTGCACGAATTCTTGCGTCGCGTAGAAGTGCTACCGTGGGACGAAGCCGTGGCTCAGACCTACGGCACATTGCGGGCGCAACTGCAAATCAAAGGCATCAGCCTGTCGGCGCTGGACATGCAAATTGCGGCGCATGCACTGCAAGCCAAAGCCGTGCTGGTCAGTAGCGATGCCGCCTTTTCACATGTAGCTCAGCTCCAAATCCAAAATTGGATGGATGCCATCAGGTGATGTAGTTTTTACGCCCTGAGTCAAAGACACAAGCTCATCAAAAAAAGCCACCAACCCCTTCAGGTTGGCGGCTTTTTTAGTTGGGGCTTGAAGCGTTTACTTCTTGCCAGGCGGCAAATCCGTGCAACTGCCATGCGCCACCTCCGCTGCCATGCCGATGCTCTCGCCGAGCGTGGGGTGGGGGTGGATGGTTTTGCCGATGTCCACCGCGTCTGCGCCCATCTCAATGGCCAAAGCGACTTCGCCAATCAGGTCGCCCGCGTTGGGGCCGACGATGCCGCCGCCCAGGATCTTGCCGTGGCCATGCGCTTCAGGGCTGTCGTCGAACAAGAGCTTGGTAAAGCCTTCGGTGCGGCCGTTGGCGGTGGCGCGGCCTGAGGCGGCCCAGGGGAAGAGGCCTTTTTTGACTTTGATGCCTTGGGCCTTGGCCTGGTCTTCAGTCAGGCCCACCCAAGCAATTTCGGGGTCGGTGTAGGCCACGCTGGGGATCACGCGGGCGTTGAAGGCGCTGGCGGCCAGTTCCTTGTTGCCTTGCAACTCACCGGCGATCACCTCGGCGGCCACATGCGCTTCGTGCACCGCCTTGTGCGCCAGCATGGGCTGGCCCACGATGTCGCCGATGGCGAAGATATGCGGCACGTTGGTGCGCATCTGGATGTCGACGTTGATGAAGCCTCGCTCGGTGACGGACACGCCGGCTTTGTCAGCGGCGATCTTCTTGCCATTGGGCGTGCGGCCCACGGCCTGCAGCACCAGGTCGTAAGTGCCTTCGCTCTTGCTGCCGTCCAGGCCTTCAAATTGCACCTGTATGCCTTCGGGCGTGGCTTTGGCGCCCACGGTCTTGGTCTTGAGCATGATGCGGTCAAAGCGGTGCTTGTTGACCTTTTCCCAGACCTTGACCAGATCGCGGTCGGCGCCTTGCATCAGACCGTCCATCATCTCGACCACGTCCAGGCGCGCGCCCAGGGTGCTGTAGACCGTGCCCATTTCCAGGCCGATGATGCCGCCACCAACGATGAGCATTTTCTTGGGTACGCTGCTCAAGGCCAGCGCGCCGGTGGAGTCCACCACGCGAGGGTCTTCGGGCATGAAGGGCAGGCGCACCGCCTGGCTGCCAGCGGCGATGATGGCTTGTTTAAAAGCCACGACTTTTTTGCCGCCGGTTTTTTCTTGCGCCGATCCGGTGGTTTCTTCGACCTGCAAATGGTTAGGACCGACAAAGGCGCCGTAGCCGCGCAGCACGGTGACCTTGCGCATCTTGGCCATGCTGCCCACACCGCCCACGAGCTTGCCGACCACCTTGTCCTTGTGCGTACGCAGCTTGTCGATGTCGAGCTGCGGCGCGCCAAAGCTGACGCCCAGCTCGGCCATATGGCTGACTTCGTCCATCACCGCCGCCACATGCAGCAGGGCTTTGGACGGGATGCAGCCCACGTTCAGGCAGACGCCACCCAAGTCGGCATAACGCTCGACCATCACCACTTTCAGGCCCAGGTCGGCAGCGCGGAAGGCCGCCGAATAGCCGCCGGGGCCGCTGCCAAGCACCAGTACGTCACAGTCGAGGTCGGCGGTGCCGGCAAATGCCACCGCCGCCGAAGCACTGGAACTCCCTCCCCCGCTGGGAGAGGGTTGGGGAGGGGGCACGGTCGGTGAAGAAGCGGACACCGCTGCCCCCACCCTGCCCTCCCCCAATGGGGGAGGGTTGGACGCAGCCGACCCCTCCAACATCAGCACCACCGAGCCTTCAGCGACCTTGTCGCCAAGCTTGACCTTGATTTCCTTGACCACGCCGGCGTGGCTGGAGGGAATTTCCATCGAGGCCTTGTCGGACTCAACGGTGATCAGGCTTTGTTCGGCCTTGACGGTATCGCCCGGCTGGACCAGCAGTTCAATGACCGAGACTTCCTTGAAGTCGCCGATGTCGGGGACTTTGATCTCAATGAGGGATGCAGCACTCATAGATGGGGAGCTTTCATTTTCAGCGTGTAGAGCTCAATCGGCAGGGCCGAGTTTTTGTCGAATTCACAGCCCGCCGTCACACCAGCCAGAGCGACCTCGCGCGCGCTCTTGGCCTTGTCCCAGCAGGCATGCATGGCCCCCAGCGCAAAGCTGCGGCCTGAGCCTATGCCCCAGAACTGTTTGAATTCAAAGATTTCACGGTAGCTGTAGAGCCCGTAGATGCCGGTGTGGTTGGCAATGACCACACTGAACTGGCTGGACTCATAGGGGTCGTTGTCGTCTTCCTTGGTCTGCAGGTAGAACTGGTCCTTGAGCACCGGATGCAGGCGGGTGAAGGTGTCAAAAATCTCGTCCTTGCTGCCCAGCAGCACCTGCTCGGCTGGCAGGGCGTTCATCGCCTTGCGCAACACCGGAAAATGCGCCACCGAACCGGCCATACCCACATAGCTCACGCCCTGAGGGGTGTCGAGCCTGAGTATCTTGCTGTTGGTCTCAAAACGGCTGCCCAGCCGCGTGTCACCAAAGGTCACCAAGGTATCGGCAGCGATCGCCACCTGACCGGCCTTCTTCACAATCACCAATGTCGTCATCTGCTGCTCCGCTTGCGCCAACTACGGTGCGAAAAACCGTAGGTTAACCGCACGGCACGGCTGAGCTTCACAGCAGCACACGGCGCATGTCGCCCAGGATCTGGCCGAGGTAGGCGTTAAAGCGTGCGGCCGCAGCGCCGTCGATCACCCGATGGTCCCAGGTCAGCGACAGCGGCAGCATCAGGCGGGGCACGAACTCCTTGCCATTCCACACCGGCTCCATGGTGGACTTGCACACACCCAAGATCGCAACTTCAGGCGCATTGATGATGGGGGTGAAATAGCGCCCACCAATGCCGCCGAGGCTGGAAATGGTGAAGGTCGCGCCGTTCATGTCGCCCGGAGCAAGCTTGCCATCGCGCGCTTTCTTGGCCAGTTCGCTCATCTCCTGGCTGATTTGCAGGATGCCTTTTTTGTCGGCGTCCTTGATCACCGGCACCATCAGGCCATTGGGGGTATCGGCAGCAAAGCCGATGTGCCAGTAGTTCTTGTAAATCAGCGCATCACCATCGAGCGAGCTGTTGAACTCGGGGAATTTCTTCAGGGCGGCGACGCTGGCTTTGATCAGGAAAGCCAGCATGGTGACCTTGATGCCGCTCTTCTCGTTGTCTTTGTTGGTGACCACCCGGAAGGCTTCGAGCTCGGTGATGTCGGCGTCGTCGTGGTTGGTGACCGCCGGAATCACGATGGCGTTGCGAGTGAGATTGGCGCCGCTGATCTTCTTGATGCGGCTCATCTCCTTGCGCTCGATGGGACCGAATTTGGCAAAGTCCACCTTGGGCCAAGGCAGCAGGTCCAGCCCGCTGCCGCTGGCTGCCGGCGCCTTGGCCGCCTGGACCTGAGCCTGCGCCCGGGTCTGAGCGCTGCCACTCATCACCGCCTGGGTGAATTTCTGGATGTCTTCAGCAGTGATGCGACCCTTGGGGCCTGAGCCTTTGACCTCGTCGATAGGCACCCCGAGCTCGCGGGCGAATTTGCGCACCGAAGGCGAGGCGTGGGGCAGGCCAGGCGCGGGGGTGCCGGGCTGGTGGGCAGGCACGCTGGCTACAGGCGCCGCGACGGCTTGACTCCCTCTCCCGCTTGCGGGAGAGGGTTGGGGAGAGGGAGCGGGAGAGGGAGTGGGCGCGGGGCTTGCAGCGACGCCAGCGCCTTCCACCATCGCAATCAGATCGCCGATATTGACCTTGTCGCCGACCTTGACCTTGAGCTCCTTGAGCACGCCGGCAGCCGAGGACGGAATCTCCATCGAGGCCTTGTCGGATTCGACGGTGATCAGCGACTGCTCGACCTTGATCGCGTCGCCCGGCTTGGCCAGCAACTCAATGACCGAGACATCCTTGAAGTCGCCGATATCGGGTACGCGCACTTCGACCGTGCCTCCCGCCTGACTCCCTCCCCCGCTGGGGGAGGGTGGGGGTGGGGGCGCGGTCGGCGCAGACGCTGCGGCCGCAGCCCCCACCCTGCCCTCCACCAGCGGGGGAGGGTTGGAAGAAGCCGCCGCCTCCAGCACCACAATCACCGAACCTTGCTTGACCTTGTCACCGAGCTTGACCTTGATCTCCTTGACGACGCCTGCCTGGCTGGACGGAATCTCCATGGAAGCCTTGTCGGACTCCACCGTGATCAGCGACTGCTCAGCCTTGACCGTGTCGCCGGGTTTGATCAGCAATTCAATCACCGCGACCTCGTCGAAGTCTCCGATGTCCGGAACCTTGATGTCTACCAATGCCATGTGTGTTGTCTCCTGACGTGCGCGCCGCCTCAGGCGTACAGCGGGTTGGTCTTGTCGGCGTTCAGGCCGTATTTCTTGAGGGCCTCGGCCACCTTGGCAGCTGGCAGCTCGCCCTGCTCCGAGAGCGCCTTGAGTGCGGCCACCACGATGTAGTGGCGGTTGATCTCGAAGTGCTCGCGCAGCTTGCTGCGAAAGTCGCTGCGGCCAAAGCCGTCGGTACCCAGCACCTTGTAAGTGCGGCCGGCCGGCACAAAAGGCCGGATCTGCTCGGCATAGGATTTCATGTAGTCGGTCGAGGCGACCACCGGGCCGGCCTGCGTGGCCAGTTGCTGCCCCACGAAGGGCACACGGGGCTGCTCGGTCGGATGCAGCAGGTTCCAGCGCTCGCAGTCCTGGCCGTCGCGCGCCAATTCGTTGAAGCTCGGGCAGCTCCAGACGGCGGCGGCCACACCCCACTGCTCTTCAAGCAGCTGCTTGGCGGCCATGGACTCGCGCAAGATGGAGCCCGAGCCCAGCAGGTTGACCTGCAGCTTGCCCTTACCCGGTTCCTGCAGCAAATACATGCCCTTGATGATCTGCTCCTCGGATCCGGCTTGGAGGCCCGGCATCGGATAGTTCTCATTGAGCAGGGTCAGGTAGTAGAAGACGTTTTCCTGCTTTTCGACCATGCGCTTGAGGCCGTGCTGCATGATGACCGCCACCTCGTGGGCAAAGGTCGGGTCGTAGCTGATGCAGTTAGGGATGGTGCCAGCCAAGATGTGGCTGTGACCGTCCTCATGCTGCAGGCCCTCACCATTGAGCGTGGTGCGGCCCGAGGTACCGCCGAGCAGGAAGCCACGCGCCTGCATGTCGCCCGCAGCCCAGGCCAGATCGCCTATGCGCTGAAAGCCGAACATCGAGTAATACACGTAAAACGGGATCATGATCCGGTTGCTGGTGCTGTAGCTGGTGGCAGCGGCGATCCAGCTGGACATGCCGCCGGCCTCGTTGATGCCTTCCTGCAGGATCTGACCAGCCTTGTCCTCGCGGTAGTACATCACCTGGTCCTTGTCGACTGGCGTGTATTGCTGGCCCGCAGGGTTGTAGATGCCGACCTGGCGGAACAGGCCTTCCATGCCGAAGGTGCGCGCCTCATCGACCAGGATAGGCACCACGCGCGGGCCCAGGGCCTGGTCACGCAGCAACTGGGTCAAAAAGCGTACATAGGCCTGGGTGGTGGAAATCTCGCGGCCTTGCGCAGTGGGCTCGAGCACTGCCTTGAAGGTCTCGAGCGAAGGCACGGTAAAGCTCTCTTCGGCGCGGGTACGGCGGTGCGGCAGGTAGCCGCCCAGGGCCTGGCGCCTCTCGTGCAGGTACTTCATCTCCGGGGTGTCGTCGGCCGGCTTGTAGAAAGGCAGCTTGGGCAACTCGCTGTCGGGAACCGGAATGTTGAAACGGTCGCGGAAAATCTTGATGTCTTCGTCGGTGAGCTTCTTGGTCTGGTGCACCGTGTTCTTGCCTTCGCCGGCCTTGCCCATGCCAAAGCCCTTGACGGTCTTGATCAAGAGCACCGTAGGCTGGCCCTTGTGCTTGACCGCAGCGTCATAAGCTGCATAAACCTTTTGCGGATCATGGCCGCCACGGCGCAGGTTCCAGATGTCGTCGTCGCTCAGGTGCGCCACCATCTCCAGGGTGCGCGGGTCACGGCCAAAGAAGTGCTTGCGCACATAGGCGCCGTCATTGGCCTTGAAGGCCTGGTAGTCGCCGTCGACGGTGTCCATCATGATCTTGCGCAGGGCGCCGTCCTTGTCGCGCGCCAGCAGCGGATCCCAATTGCTGCCCCAGAGCAGCTTGATCACGTTCCAGCCCGAACCGCGGAACTCGCCTTCAAGCTCCTGCACGATCTTGCCGTTGCCGCGTACCGGCCCGTCGAGACGCTGCAAATTGCAGTTGACGACGAAGATCAGGTTGTCAAGGCTCTCGCGCGCGGCCAAGCTGATGGCGCCCAGCGACTCCACCTCGTCCATCTCGCCGTCGCCGCAGAACACCCAGACCTTGCGGTTTTCAGTGTTGGCAATACCGCGGGCGTGCAGGTACTTGAGAAAGCGTGCCTGGTAGATCGCCATCAGCGGACCTAAGCCCATGGACACCGTGGGAAATTGCCAAAACTCAGGCATCAGCTTGGGATGCGGGTAGCTGGACAAGCCCTTGCCGTCGACCTCCTGTCGGAAGTTGAGCAACTGCTCCTCGGTCAGGCGCCCCTCGAGGTAGGCTCGGGCATACACGCCGGGCGAAACATGGCCCTGGATGTAGAGGCAATCACCTCCATGGTTTTCGCTCTCGGCATGCCAGAAATGGTTGAAGCCTGCGCCGAACAAATGCGCCAGCGAGGCGAAGGAGCCGATGTGGCCGCCGAGGTCGCCGCCGTCGGCCGGGTTGTGTCGGTTGGCTTTGACCACCATGGCCATGGCATTCCAGCGCATGTAGGCGCGCAGGCGCTCCTCAATCTCAATATTGCCGGGGCAGCGCGCCTCCTGATCAGGCTCTAAGGTGTTGACATAGCCCGTGTTGGCCGAAAACGGCAGGTCTATGCTGTGCTGGCGGGCCTCTTCGAGCAACTGCTCGATCAAGAAATGCGCCCGCTCCGGGCCCTGGGCCGCAATGACGGCGGACAGGGCGTCCAGCCATTCACGGGTTTCTTGTTGGTCCTGGTCCTGATGGGACAGGCCGATGTCTTTGGGTTGAGCCGCCATTTTGAGCCTCCTGCGCTGGTTCTTAACATCATCGCCCAGGTGAGCCTGCCCAGCACATCGCCAGGGCCGCCCACCCGCATACGAATCAGGCCGGAGTGTCGCACACTTCTTGCCAATTTCAAATAGTGCCTATTGATTTCATATTAAGAAATTTATGAGGTCCATCGATCTCCTGCGGGCAACCCCCACGGCGCAGGGCCAAGAACAGCCCACTACACTCATCCATCCATGCTGTCACAGTCCTCACCCCGCCCCGAGCGCGCACCTTCGGCCTTGTTGGCGGCATGGCGGCGCTGGTGGCGCCGACTCTCACCGGCCCGACAGGACCGTTTTGTCACACTCGGGCCCTTGCTGGCCGTGGTGCTGTTTCTGGCGGCGGTGACCGCCGCCTTTGCTTATCTGCGCATCGAAGAGATAGACCGCGAAGCCGAGGCGGTGCGCCGGGACGTGGAATACGCCCAGCAGCGCCTGCGGCTGCGCCTGCTCGAGCGCCAGGAGCAGCTCATGCGGCTGACGCGCGACGTCTCTAACCGGGAGATTCGACTCGGCGATTTTGTGCAACAGGCCGAATCCATGGCCAACCAGCACCCTGAATTGCTGGCGGTCAGCTGGGTCGATGCGCGGCGACGGGTGCGCGCCATCTATGCCTCGCCCAGCGCTGGGCCGGCCCAACAGAGGCAGGCCGGCGACACGCTGGCGGCCGGAGAAACCGAGCAGACCTTCGGCTTGGTGCGCGATCTGCGCCAGCCGGTGTATTCACGGCCCCTGGGCGCAGGCAGCGAAACGGCGGCAAGCATCCCGACCCTACAGCTGCAAATTCCGCTGGAAAGCCAAGGGCGCTTTGACGGCGTCATTCTCGGCGAATACTCACTCGATGCCTTGCTGCGCTTTGGTGTGCCGCCGGAGGTCAGCGCGCGCTACGCGGTGGCGCTGACCGATGATCAGGGCCAGGTCATGGCCGGCAGCCTGCCGCCGGCCCGTCCGACGGCTGCCCAGTTACTGCCCTGGTATCAGGAGGCAGCGGTTTACGAAATTCCGGTATCGCCGGTAGGCAATGGCCTGCTGATCCGAGCCCAGGGCTATCGGGCTTCACTGGGGGTGGTGGGCAGCGGATTTTTCTGGCTGGTCAGCGCGCTCAGTGTGCTCACCGTCTGGATGCTGCTGGGCACCTGGCGTCACACCCGCCGCCGGGTGCAGGCCCAGGAAGCGCTGGTGACCGAAACCAATTTTCGGCGGGCGATGGAAAACTCCATGCTCACCGGCATGCGGGCGCTCGATCTTCAAGGACGCATCACGTATGTGAACCCGGCTTTTTGCCAAATGACGGGTTGGAGCGAGCCGGAACTGGTCGGCCGCACCGCCCCCTTTCCCTACTGGCCCGACGACGATGTGGACTGGCTGATGGCCCGGCTCGACGAAGAACTGGCCGGCCGCTCGACATCCGGCGGCTTTGAGGTACGGGTCAAGCGCAAGGACGGCTCGATTTTTGATGCGCGGATGTATGTCTCCCCGCTGATCGATCCGCGTGGGCAACAGGCGGGCTGGATGACTTCGATGACCGACATCACCGAGCCCAAGCGCATCCGGGAAGAACTGTCCAATTCCTATGAGCGCTTTACCACCGTACTGGAAGGGCTGGACGCAGCGGTATCGGTGGCTCCGCTCGACAGCGCCGAACTGTTGTTCGCCAACCGGCTCTACCGGGCCTGGTTTGGCGGCGATGTGGCCGGCCACCTGCAACTGATCACACAAGCAGGCATGCCGGCGGTAGCGCCCAATGACGACCTGCTCGATCCGGTCGACTCGCTGGCCGGTCTGCCCACCCACACCCTGACCGCCGCCGCGGCTGAAAACGCCGAGATTTTTGTACCCGAACTGGGTAAGTGGCTGGAGGTACGTTCGCGCTACCTCAGCTGGGTCGATGGACGGCTGGCGCAAATGATGATCGCCACCGACATCACGCCTCGGCGGCAAGCCGAGGAGCAAGCGGCCATGCAGGCCGAGCGGGCGCAAACGGCCAGCCGCCTGATCACCATGGGTGAGATGGCCTCCTCAGTGGCACACGAACTCAACCAACCCCTGACCGCGATCAGCAACTACTGCAAGGGCATGGTCTCACGCATCGAGCGCGGCAACATCGACACCGCCGACCTGGTCGGCGCGCTCGACAAAACCGCCCGCCAGGCCCAACGCGCCGGCCAGATCATTCACCGCATCCGCTCCTTCGTCAAACGCAGCGAGCCCAACCGAACGCCCTCGGATGTGGCCACCATCGTCAGCAACGCGATGGAGCTGGCCGACATTGAGCTGCGCCGCCACCATGTGCGACTGAGTCACTACATCGCGCCCAGTCTTCCGAAGATCATGGTCGACCCGATTCTGATTGAGCAGGTGTTGATCAATTTGCTCAAAAACGCGGCCGAGTCCATCGAACAGGCCGGCCGCCCCACCGCCCGCCGAAGGGTCGAATTGCGGGTCAGCCGCCACCAGACGCCCGACCAGGAGGCGATGGTGGAATTTGCCGTGCTCGATTCCGGCCACGGCCTGTCGGAGGAAAACAGTAAGCGCCTGTTTGAAGCTTTTTATTCCACCAAGGCCGAGGGCATGGGCATAGGGCTCAAGCTGTGCCGCAGCATTGTGGAGTCCCACCAAGGCAGGCTGGAGGCCGAGAACCTCTACAATGGCGACGAAGTGTTGGGCTGCAGATTTACCTTCTGGCTGCCCGCCACTTCAGAGACTGCGGCATCTGCCCCTGGGCATCCCGAGGAGTCCGTTGAGGCCTCCTTGCGGCGATAAATTTTTCAACCGCCACGCTTTAGCAAGGTTCGCATGAGCTTGATTCCGAAAAAAGGCACGGTGTATGTTGTGGACGACGACGAGGGCGTGCGCGACTCGCTGCAATGGCTGCTCGAAGGCAAGGACTACCGGGTGCGCTGCTACGACTCGGCTGAAACCTTTTTGAGCCGCTACGACCCGCGTGAGGTGGCCTGCCTGATCGTCGATATTCGCATGGGCGGCATGACCGGCCTGGAACTGCAAGACCGGCTGATCGAGCGAAAAAGCCCGCTGCCGGTGGTTTTCATCACCGGTCACGGCGATGTACCGATGGCCGTCAGCACCATGAAAAAAGGTGCGATGGACTTCATCCAGAAGCCCTTCCAAGAAGAAGCCCTGCTCAGCCTGGTCGAGCGCATGCTTGAACAGGCGCGGGAAAGCTTCAATGAATACCAAAACAGCGCCAGCCGAGACGCCTTGCTGGCCAAGCTGACCTCGCGCGAGGCCCAGGTGCTCGAGCGCATCGTCGCTGGCCGCTTGAACAAGCAAATTGCCGATGACTTGGGCATCAGCATCAAAACGGTTGAAGCGCACCGCGCCAACATCATGGAAAAGCTCAACGCCAACACCGTGGCCGACCTGCTCAAGATTGCTCTGGGCTCAACGACCACCGCCAAAGCCTGAGCCGCCGAACGATCCTCGCCTGCGCCCGCTTGATGCGGGCGTTTTTCATCCCAGCTTCAGACCCACACCATCATGACGGCCCAACTGATAGACGGTAACGCCCTGTCCACCCGCCTGCGCGCCGAAGTGGCGCAGCGCGCTATGGCCCTCAAGGTCCGCGGCATCACCCCCGGCCTGGCGGTCGTGCTGGTCGGTGACAACCCGGCTAGCCAGGTCTATGTGCGCAACAAGGTGAAAGCTTGCGAGGCGGCTGGCCTGCATTCGGTACTGGAAAAATACGAGGCCGATATGAGCCAGGCCCAGTTGCTGGAGCGCATCACCGCCCTCAATGCAGATCCGGCCATCCACGGGATCTTGGTGCAGCTGCCGCTGCCGCCGCACATCGACGCGCAGACGGTGATTGAAGCCATCAGCCCGGCCAAGGACGTGGACGGTTTTCATGTGGCCAGCGCCGGTGCCCTGATGACCGGCCTGCCGGGTTTTTGGCCCTGCACGCCCTATGGCTGTATGAAGATGCTCGAATCCATAGGCTACGCGCTCAAGGGCAAGCATGCGGTGGTGATCGGTCGCAGCAATATTGTGGGCAAGCCCATGGCCCTGATGCTGCTGCAGCAGGACGCCACCGTCACCATCTGCCATTCGCGCACGCCAGACCTCAAGGCCCTGACTTTGCAAGCCGACGTGATCGTGGCCGCCGTGGGCAAGCGCAAGATACTCACCGCCGACATGGTCAAACCCGGCGCCGTGGTGCTGGATGTGGGCATGAACCGCAACGACGAGGGCAAGCTCTGCGGCGATGTGGACTTTGAAGGCGTCAGCCAGGTGGCCGGCTACATCACCCCGGTGCCCGGCGGTGTCGGCCCGATGACCATCACCATGCTGCTGGTCAATACCCTGGAAGCGGCCGAGGCGAGCGCCGGCTGAATCAGCGGCGCGCCAGGCGCCAGAAGGCGGCGCCAGCGCTGAGCCACTGCAGCACCAGCATGGCGCTGCCCAGGCCATGCCACAGTCGCAGCGACTGCCCCTCGGCGCGGGCTGCCACGATGCGCGGTGCCACGGCCAGCTCTAGCAGCAGTGCCAGCAAGAAGCCGGCAACCAAGGGACGCATCAGGGCCTGTGACCAGGCAGCCAGGGTGTAAGAATCAGACCGCGATACCGCCATGAGCAGGAGCAGCGCGCAGCCGCAGGACAGCCAGGTCTGGGCCGAAAATAGCCGTGCGGCCATGCTGCCGGCTATGGCCGGACTGGGCAGGTGGGTGAACAGCAGCGGCACCACCACAAAGCACAGCGCAGTCAGGCTGCCCCACCACAGGCCAGCGGCCAAGGTAGCCAAGCGCAGGCGCTGCAGTTCGGACATCGAAGCCGTGCTTTAGCGGTAGCTGACCGAGACAATCTCGTAGCGCTTGACGCCACCGGGCGCCTGCACCTCGGCGGTATCGCCCTCTTCCTTACCGATGAGCGCACGCGCGATCGGCGAGCTGACATTGATCAGCCCGAGCTTGAGGTCGGCCTCGTCCTCACCGACGATCTGGTAGCTCACCTGCTCGCCGCTGCTCTCTTCTTCGAGCGCCACGGTCGAGCCAAACACCACCTTGCCACCGGCGTCGACCTCAGCCGGGTCAATGATCTGAGCGGCCGAGAGCTTGCCTTCGATTTCCTGAATGCGGCCTTCAACGAAGCCCTGGCGATCCTTGGCCGCGTCGTACTCGGCGTTCTCACTGAGGTCACCCTGAGCCCGGGCCTCGGCGATCGCAGCGATCACCGCCGGCCGCTCCACGGTCTTGAGCTGATGCAGCTCAGCCTTGAGCTTCTCGGCGCCGCGTTTGGTGATGGGAAGGGTGGTCATGAACCGTCTCCAGGGGAAAAAGAGAAACCGCCGCCGGTTGCCCGGGGGCGGTGAACAAACTTGAATTTTGGCGAAGTGTAATGCATGGCTACAGCCCGGCATAGCCGGGCTGTAGGTGTGTCAACTCGCGACCAACTGGGCGTGCAACTCCTGCAAGGAGGAGACCGACAGGTGCTGCAAATACTTCATCCCCTCAACCGCTGCCTCAGCACCTGCAATGGTGGTGAAGGTGGTCACACGGGCAGCGAGAGCCGAGGTGCGGATCTGGCGCGAGTCGGCGATCGCGTTGCGGCGCTCTTCCACCGTGTTGATGACCATCACGATTTCATCGTTCTTGATCATGTCCACCACATGCGGCCTGCCCTCGGTGACCTTGTTGACCAGGGTGCAGGCAATGCCGGCCGCAGCGATGGCCGCTGCCGTGCCCTTGGTGGCCACCAACTCGAAGCCCTGGGCCTTGAGTGCGCGCGCCACTTCGACCGCGCGCGGCTTGTCGGCGTTCTTGACGGTCAGGAACACACGGCCAGAGGTCGGAAGGCGGGTTCCGGCGCCCAGCTGCGACTTGACGAAGGCCTCGCCAAAGGTCTTGCCCACGCCCATCACCTCGCCGGTGGACTTCATCTCGGGGCCGAGGATGGTGTCCACGCCCGGGAATTTGACGAAGGGGAAAACCGCTTCTTTGACGCTGAAGTAAGGCGGCGCCACCTCAGCACCTATGCCCTGCTCGGCCAGGGTCTGGCCGACCATGCAGCGCGCCGCGACCTTGGCCAGCTGTATGCCGGTGGCCTTGCTCACGAAAGGCACGGTGCGCGAGGCACGAGGATTGACCTCCAACACAAAAATCACGTCCTGACCGTCCACATGCTGAATCGCAAACTGAACATTCATCAGGCCCACGACGTTCAGGGCTGCGGCCATGGCTGCGGTCTGGCGCTTGATCTCGGTCACCGTGGCGGCCGATAGCGAGTATGGCGGCAGCGAGCAGGCCGAATCGCCCGAATGCACGCCAGCCTGCTCGATGTGCTCCATCACGCCACCGATGAAGGTTTTACCAGCCGGGTCGCGCAGGCAGTCCACGTCGCATTCGATAGCGTCATTGAGGAAGCGATCGAGCAGCACCGGCGAGTCGTTGCTCACCTTGACCGCCTCGCGCATATAGCGCTCCAGATCGCGCTGCTCGTGCACGATTTCCATGGCCCGCCCGCCCAGTACATAGCTGGGGCGCACCACCAAGGGGTAGCCAAGCTGACTTGCCTTTTCCAGCGCCTCGGCCTCGGTACGGGCAGTCGCATTGGGCGGCTGGCGCAAGCCCAGCCCATGCAGCAATTGCTGGAAACGCTCGCGGTCCTCGGCCGCATCGATCATGTCGGGCGAAGTACCGACGATGGGCACGCCGTTGCGCTCGAGATCAAGCGCGAGCTTAAGCGGGGTTTGGCCGCCGTACTGGACGATCACGCCCAGCGGCTTTTCCTTGTCGACGATCTCCAGCACATCTTCCAGCGTCAGCGGCTCGAAATACAGGCGGTCAGAGGTGTCGTAGTCGGTGGAGACGGTCTCTGGGTTGCAGTTGACCATGATGGTCTCGTAGCCGTCTTCACGCAGGGCCAGTGCCGCATGCACGCAGCAGTAGTCAAACTCAATGCCCTGGCCGATCCGGTTGGGGCCGCCGCCAAGCACGATGATCTTCTTGCGGCTCGTAGGGTCAGCCTCGCACTCACCGCCCTCGGCCTCATAGGTCGAATACATGTAAGCGGTGTGGGTGGCAAATTCAGCCGCGCAGGTATCGACGCGCTTGTAGACCGGCCGCACGCCCAAAGCCCTGCGCCGCTGGCGGATGGCTTGATCGGTCGTGCGCAACTGCTTGGCCAAACGACGATCCGAAAAGCCTTTTTGCTTGAGCTGACGCAAGGTGACGGCGTCGATGTCCTCCAGGCTCTTGGTCTCCAGCTCGAGTTCGATTTTGACGATCTGCTCGATCTGCACCAGGAACCAGGGGTCGATGCGGGTCAGCGCATGGACCTCATCAACGCTCATGCCCTGCGCAAAAGCATCACCGACGTACCAGATACGGTCCGGACCGGGCGCGCCCAATTCCTTTTCCAGCACCTCACGGTCCTGGGTTTTCTCATTCATGCCATCCACACCGACTTCCAGCCCCCGCAGGGCTTTCTGGAAGGATTCTTGGAAGGTGCGGCCCATGGCCATGACCTCGCCCACCGACTTCATTTGGGTGGTCAGGCGCGAATCGGCCTGCGGAAATTTCTCGAAGGCAAAGCGCGGAATCTTGGTGACCACGTAGTCAATCGAAGGTTCGAAAGACGCCGGGGTGGCTCCGCCAGTGATCTCGTTGCGCAGCTCGTCAAGCGTGTAGCCAACGGCGAGCTTGGCCGCCACCTTGGCAATCGGAAAGCCGGTGGCCTTGGAGGCCAGCGCCGAGGAGCGAGACACCCGCGGGTTCATCTCGATGACGATCATGCGCCCGTCTTTGGGGTTGATCGAGAACTGCACATTGGAGCCGCCGGTATCGACGCCGATCTCGCGCAGCACCGCCAGCGAGGCGTTGCGCATGATCTGGTATTCCTTGTCGGTCAGGGTCTGCGCCGGTGCCACCGTGATGGAGTCGCCGGTGTGCACACCCATCGGGTCCAGATTCTCGATCGAGCAGACGATGATGCAGTTGTCCTTCTTGTCGCGCACCACCTCCATCTCGTACTCTTTCCAGCCCAGCAGTGATTCTTCGATCAGCAGCTCATTGGTGGGCGAAGCCTCGAGGCCGCGCTTGCAGATGGTCTCGAACTCTTCAGCGTTGTAGGCAATGCCGCCGCCGGTTCCGCCCAGCGTAAAGCTCGGACGAATCACGGTGGGAAAGCCCACCTGCTTTTGCACACCCCAAGCCTCGTCCATGCTGTGGGCGATGCCAGACCGAGCCGAGCCCAGGCCAATCTTGGTCATGGCGTCCTTGAACTTCAGGCGGTCTTCGGCCTTGTCGATGGCCTGCGGCGACGCACCGATCAGCTCAACCTTGTATTGATCGAGCACGCCATGGCGCCACAGGTCCAAAGCGCAGTTCAGCGCAGTTTGCCCACCCATGGTCGGCAAGATCGCGTCGGGCCGCTCCTTGGCGATGATCTTTTCGACCGTCTGCCAGGTGATGGGCTCGATATAGGTGACGTCGGCCGTGGCCGGGTCGGTCATGATGGTGGCCGGGTTGCTGTTGATCAGGATGACCTTGTAACCCTCCTCACGCAGGGCCTTGCAGGCCTGCACCCCGGAATAGTCGAACTCGCAGGCCTGGCCGATGATGATCGGGCCGGCGCCGATGATGAGGATGCTTTTGATGTCTGTGCGCTTAGGCATGCGCTTTCTCCTTGGCCTGCTGCATCAGCGCGGTGAAGCGGTCGAACAGGTAGCCGATGTCTTGGGGGCCAGGCGAGGCCTCGGGATGGCCCTGGAAGCAAAACGCCGGTTTGTCGGTGCGCTCCAGGCCCTGCACGGTGCCGTCAAACAGGCTGATGTGGGTCGCCCGCAGATGGGGGGGCAGGGTTTTCTCATCGACCGCGAAACCATGGTTCTGGCTGGTGATCGAAACCCGGCCGCTGTCCAGGTCCTTGACCGGATGGTTGGCGCCATGGTGGCCGAACTTCATCTTGAAGGTCTGCGCGCCCGAGGCCAGAGCCATGATCTGGTGGCCCAGGCAGATGCCGAAGGTGGGCAGACCTGACTCCATCAGTTGGCCGGCCGCAGCGATGGCGTAGTCGCAAGGCTGCGGGTCGCCGGGGCCGTTAGAGAGAAAAACACCGTCGGGCTGCAAGGCCAGCGCGGCGCTGGCCGGCGTCTGCGCCGGCACCACGGTAACGCGGCAGCCCCTGTGGGCCAGCATGCGCAGGATGTTTTTCTTCACGCCGAAGTCGTAGGCGACGACATGGAATTTCGGCGCGCCCTGCTGGCCATAGCCTTGCCCGAGTGCCCATTCGGTCTGCGTCCACTCATAGCTCGAGGCACGGCTGACCACCTTGGCCAGGTCCAGCCCGGCCATGCTAGGGGCGGCCTGGGCAGCAGCAAGCGCCTGCTTGATCGCAGCATCGGTGATGCTCTGCCCGGCCGCCAAGGCCAAAATACAGCCGTTTTGCGCGCCGTGACTGCGTAAATGCCGGGTCAACTGGCGGGTATCGAGCTCGGCGATGGCCACCGTGCCCTGAGCGTTCAGGTATTGGCTCAAGGTCTGCTCGAGCCGGAAATTACTGGCTAGCAGTGGCAGGTCTTTGATGACCAGACCGGCGGCATGCACCTTGTCGGCCTCGACGTCTTCGGCATTGATGCCGTAGTTGCCGATGTGCGGATAAGTCAGGGTGACGATCTGCTGGCAGTAGCTGGGGTCGGTAAGGATTTCCTGGTAGCCGGTCATCGAGGTGTTGAACACCACTTCACCGACCGTCGAGCCAGGCGCTCCAATGGACTTGCCGATAAAGACCGTGCCGTCGGCAAGGGCCAGGATGGCGGGGGGGTGACTTCCCTGTAGGGACAAAAGCACTGGGTTCTCCGTTGGGTTGACGGTTCGCCCGGTCGCACGCGCACGAGGAGATTGGCATCCCACTGGCGCTGGCTGGTGCTTGTGTAAAAAGTCGGCTTTTGCTGCGCCCGGGCGAGGCTGATTCTGAAAAGCCTCTGATTATAGTCTGGCTCCACCAGTGCCTGCGCTCTGGCCGACGGACGAGACCGCACTGGCATGCAGGCAAATGGCCGCGGCAGCAGCCACATTGAGCGACTCCTGGCCGCCCGGCTGGATGATGCGTACCGCCTGCGACGCCCGAGCCAGCAGGTCCAGCGACACCCCCTGGCCTTCATGGCCGAAGACCCAGGCACAGGGCCATGGTAGGGCCTGCTCGTGCAGCGCCTGTCCGCCATGGGAACTGGTGGCCAAAAGCGGCAGCGCCAGGCCCTGGAGTTCCTCGGCCTGCACCCCCTCGAACAGTTGCATGCCGAAATGCGCGCCCATGCCGGCGCGCAGCACCTTGCCCGACCACAAGGCAGCGCAGCCCTGCAAAGCCAACACCTGCACAAAACCAAAAGCCGCCGCGCTGCGCAAAATGGAGCCCACATTGCCGGCATCCTGCAGCCGGTCGAGCACCACGGTGGGCACATCGGGGCGCCAGGCACTCGAGCGCTCCCAGCTGAGCAGGGCGCCGATCATCGCGGGGGACTCCAAGGCGGTGAATTCGCGCCAGAGTGCGTCAGCCACCACCACCGTGCGCTCGGCCTGGGGCTGCCACTGGCCCAACATGCTCTCCTGCTGAGACTGTGCCAGCACCAGGGTCTGCAAGCGCCGCCCGCCCGCGACCGCCGCGGCCAACAGATGCTCACCCTCTACCCAGACCAGGCCCTGCTTGCGGTAGGCCGCGCCATCGTGCGCCAAACGCCGCAGGTCCTTGATCCACGGGTTTGCGCGGGAGCTAATGACATCAATCTGAGCCATGGTGTCAGCCGCGCCCCTCATTGAGCATCACCCGCGCCACCGGCGAAAACGAGCGCCTGTGCTCAGGGCAAGCACCATGCGCTTGCAGGGCCGCCAAATGCTCGGCGGTGCCGTAGCCCTTGTGGGCTGCAAAGCCGTACTGCGGGTACTGCTGATGGTATTGCTCGCACCAGCGGTCGCGGGTGACCTTGGCCACGATAGAGGCCGCTGAGATGGCCGGCACCAGCGCATCGCCGCCGACGATGGCCTCGGCCAGCATGGGCAGGCGCGGCAGGCGGTTGCCATCGACCAGCACCTTCACCGGGCGCAGGCGCAGTCCCTGCACCGCGCGCTGCATGGCCAGCAGGGTCGCTTGCAAAATGTTGAGCGTATCGATCTCCTGCACGCTGGCCTGAGCCACCGAGCAGCACAGTGCCTTGGCCATGATCTGCTCGTACAGCACCCCGCGCCGCACGGCGCTCAATTTCTTGGAGTCGTCCAGGCCACGGATAGGGTGG
>JBILDR010000123.1:0-10276 GCA_044352515.1 Polaromonas sp. | reverse complement strand
CCTTGCGCCGTCAGGGCAACGCCCCGGCCCTGACGCACCAAGAGCGCCTGGCCGAAATGCTCCTGCAAACGCGCGACCGCCCGGCTGACCGCTCCGGGGGTGACCTCCAGAGCCTGGGCCGCCCGGGCCAAGCTGCCCAAGCGGGAGATCGAGACAAAAGCGTGCAACTCTGGCAGTGAAGGGGATTGAATGCGCATCCAGAAGGCCGCCGACTCAACTATGACGGCGCGATTGTCACTTGTTGCAAGGTAGGCGCGGTCTCAATAATCCAGCAAATTGATCAATTCTTATTAAGGGACCCAGGATGACAGTGCATTGCGCCACAGCGCCCGCTGAGCCCTGCGGCTACCGAGTCTGGCCCACCCAGCTCGCAGGGGCCCCGTCGGCCGCCCTCAAGAGCCCAAGCTGGTCCCGACTGCCCTTGCCCCGTCTGGTTTTATTGGGCGGCAAGGCCCGCGGTGACGGGCTGATCGGCCAGGGGCAAAGCGATTTCGACGGTCGTGCCTGCGCCAAGCTTGCTGCGCACCGCGATCGTCCCGCGGTGGGCTTGCACCACGCTCTTGGCGATGGCCAGGCCCAAGCCGGTGCCCTTGGACTTGCCGTGGGTGACAAAGGGCTCAAACAGGCGGGCCATCAAATCGTCAGCAATGCCGACTCCGGTGTCGCTGACCTGAAACACCACCTGCGCGTCAGCCCCCTGCTGCACCGACAGGCGCAAGATGCCACCTTGGGGCATGGCGTCGACGGCGTTTCTGACCAGGTTAAGCAGCACCCGCGCGAAGCGGCCGGCATCGACCATGACCTGCGCCCGTGCGTCGTCCTTGCGCACCCACTGCACCGCCGGCGGAATGATGCGCCGCAACTCATCGTCAATTTCAGCGAGCACGGCGCTCGCCGGCAGACGCTCCAACTGCAAGCTGCTCTCGCCGCGCGCAAAGTCCAGCAGCTCTTGGGTCATGTCGAGCATCTTGTCGACCGCCTTGTTAATCAGACCGACGGATTCATGAACATCGGGGTCACTGGAGCGCATGCGAATCAGATCGGCACCAGACAAGATGACCGACATCGGACTCTTGAGGTCGTGAATGATGGAATTGGCCATCGAGCCCACGGTACTGAGCCGCTCCGAGCGCATCAATTCGCTGACGAAAGTGCTGTTCACACTGCGCAAGCGCTGCACCACGGAGCGCAGAAAGTTCATGTGCAAGCCGCTGGGCGCCAGCGACAGGATGCGATCGAAAGTCGCGCGGTCCACGCAGGCCAGTACCGTCGGCCCGCTGGCGGCTGTGGCCTGAGCACTGCGAGGCTGACCATCGATCAGAGCCATCTCGCCAAAGAAATGACCCGACTCGATAAAACCCAGCGTTTCCTGCTGGCCGCCACGGCCTGTCTTGGAAATATGCACACTGCCCTGGCACAGCAAATAAAGGCAGTCCCCTGCGTCGCCCTCGTTGAAGACCCGCTCGCCTTCTTCAAAACGCAGCAGCGACATTTGCGCGCCGAACTGCCTGACCAACTCCGCAGGCAAGCCTTCAAACAGGCGATTGCCACTGAAAAAGCGTTCCTCGGCAGGGCCGGCATAGGTGGAGACCATGGACATCACTCGCAGGATGTAAGGGGCGCCATTGGGCCACCGTATGCGGCATCGGCAGGGCCGAAGCGCTCAGTCAGCCCGATCGTGACGCGCTAAGACATTGGACCTCAATCATTAACTCGAAAGCATCACGAAGTATGGCACGAGTCCAACAGCCCCCGGCGCAGGCAGCCCTTGGCAGCGCACACCTGGACTGGGACATCCGGCGAGAGCAGGGGTCTGCCAATGCGGCGCTCGGCGAAATCCTAGGCGTGCCCAGCCCTTTCAGCTACAGCAAGGCCCAATGCCTGGGTCTGATTCGGCCCGACTTTCGTGAGCCCCTGCGCCGCCACCTCCAGGAGCACATCGAGCGGCAGCAAGACATCGATCAGGAACTGCCAATCGTGCGCCCTGTGGACGGCCAGCAGCGCTGGCTTCGACTTCAGGCCCGGCTGCACTACGCTGCCAATGGCAGGCCCCGGCGCCTCAGCTGTGAGCTCCATGACATCACCGAAGCCAGGGCCGTGCAGCAAAAGCGCCAAGAGCTGGACAGGCAGGTCGAGCGCGAACGAAAAATGGAAAGCCTGGCCGACCTGGGCCGCGGCGTGGCCCATGAGATGAACAATGTGCTCGGCGCGGTGCTCGGCGCTTCAAGCGCCTATCAGTTCAGCCAGCCGATGCCATCGCCTGGCTGGCAAACCATGGACCGCATCAACCGGGCCTGCCTGCAAGGCAAGGCCTTGTTGCAAGGCTTGCTCAATTTCACCCGCCATGAGCTGACACAGGCCCGCCGTGTCGATTTGAACCGACTGATACGCTGGCAACTGGAGCGGCTGCCCCGAAGTGGCAGCGCCCCGCTGAACATCCAGACCGAGCTGCAAAGCGACTTGCCTGCCATCCTCGGCGACCGCCAAGCACTGGCCCGGGCGCTGATGAACCTTCTGGGCAACGCCCTCGATGCAATGCCCCAAGGCGGCCTTCTGATGGTGAGCACCCGCAACCTGGGCCGGCAGGTGCAATTGCAAGTGACGGACTGCGGCCTGGGCATGGCCCCAGAGGTGCTGAGCCGGGCGCTAGACCCCTATTTCAGCACCAAGGACCACAGCCCCGGACTTGGCCTGTCCCAGGTCTATGCCACCGTCAAGGCCCACGGCGGTGAGCTCAGGCTGGACAGCCGCGCTGGCTGCGGCACCACGGTGTGCATACTCCTGCCGGCCATGACGCCAACGTCGCCGGTCTCGCCAGCCAGACTGGCGCCGGCAGCAGCTGCGTCCAGCGCCACGCGGATATTGCTGGTCGATGACGACGACCTGATCCGCAAAGCCACCCGAACCCAGCTCGAAGTCTTGGGCCACACGGTCGAGGAGGCGGGCTCCGGCGAGGAGGCGCTGCAACTGCTGGCGCAGGGACCGGCCAGAGGCGGCATCATTTTGGACCTGAACATGCCCGGCATAGGCGGCGCAGCCACCCTGCCCATGCTGCGCGAACTCCACCCTCACCTGCCGGTGCTGCTGGCCACCGGCATGGCCGATCAACACGCACTCGACCTGAGCCGGGCCTTTGACCATGTCGATCTGCTGGCCAAACCCTTTAGCCTGAGAGAGCTTCAGCGGGCCCTGGCACGGTGGCATTGACGGGCAGCGGCCACATTCGCGCGCAGACTCGCCTTGCGCGCCGAGGCGCTGCGGATTGACGCCCTCGCAAGGCCCTTCCTATAATTTTGCCGGATAGATCGGTTTCGATATGATTGATCCCGATGTTCATGCCCCGACGAATCGGCACTCGACATACGGCCGGCGGGCAAGCGCCGTAGCAGGTCGGACTGGGCGGTGACACCGAAAGCCTGAAGTTGCACAAAATTGCCTCACCCACTGCTTGAAGGAGCCATCCCATGACCGATATCCTCAGCCTGGAACGACGCATCGAGCGCCTGGAGGCCAGAGCCGAGATCCAGGAGCTGACCAGTGCCTACGCCATCGCCTGCGACGAGCACGACATGCCGCGCCTGCTCAGCCTGTTCGCGCCTGACGCCACGATGGACTCGCCGAGCAAGCTGCTGGTGGCCAACGGCCGGGATGAAATCGAAGCCATGTTCATCCGCCTGTTCAAGATACGTGGGCCGGGTTATCACTGGACGCATGACCACTTCGTGCGCTTTGACCCGGCACGCCCCGATGAGGCCACCGGCTTGGTGCTCAGCCATGCTGAAACCTGCCCCAACCAGGAAGGCAGCGTGGCGGCAATGCGCTACGAGGACAAGTACCGGCGGCTGGACGGCCGCTGGGTGTTCGCCAAGCGGGTCCTGAACTTCCTCTACTATGTGCCGGTGGCGCAGTACCCGCAGGTTTTCGCCGATCCGATGCGCATCACCGTCAACGGCAACCGCATCCAAGCCGACTACCCCGAAAACCTACCGGCCTGGCAAGACTTCGAGCGTAAACACAGGGCTGCCGGCTGAGTCAATTCAGAGCCGGCCTAAAGCAAGAGGAGTCGCACCATGTCTGCAGATACTGAATCGCTGTCTCTGGCCCGCCGCGCTTTGACCCACCTGCGCGATGGCACGACCGACCTGGCCGACGGCACCATGGAGCAGCCGGTCGCAGCCTATGCCGACCCCGACCGCTACCGCCGCGAGGTCGATCAGATTTTTCGGCACCTGCCCCTGGCCCTGGCTCTGAGCATTGAGCTGCCAGGGCCCAATACCTGGCGCGCGATGACCATCTTGGATGTGCCGGTGCTCATCACCCGTGACGAAGAAGGCGTGGCCCGGGCTTTCATCAATGTCTGCACCCACCGCGGCGCCACCCTCTGCCAAGAGGGCAGCGGCAGCTCACGGCGCCTGGTCTGCCCCTACCACGCCTGGCAGTTCGACTACGGCGGCAAGCTGCGCGCCATGTATGGCGCGTCGACCTTCGGCGAGGTCGACCCCGCCAAACACGGGCTGACCGAACTGCCCTGCGCCGAGCGCTGCGGCCTGGTCTGGGTGTGCTTAAGTCCTGGCGAGGCCTTCGACATCGACGCCTGGCTCGGCGACTTTGCCGGCAAGCTCAATGACCTGCGGCTGGACCAATGGCATCTGTATGAGCAGCGCGAGCTGCCCGGTCCGGGCTGGAAGGTGGCCTGGGACGGCTACCTCGAGTCCTACCACCATGCTTCGGTACACCCGCAGACGGTGGGCAAGTTCACCATCGGCAACCTGACCCTGCATGACACCTACGGGCCGCATCAGCGCATTGTGTTTGGCCGTCGCACCTTGGAAGAGCTCAAGGACAAGCCCGAGGCCCAATGGGATGCCGAAACCCATATTCGCCGCATCCACCTGGGCTTTCCGAACCTGGCCATTTCGGGCGTGCTCGGCGACCATTGCCTGGTCAGCCAGGTCTTCCCTGGCCCCACGCCAGAATCGACCATCACCCGCCAAAACGTGTTGTCCGCGCGCAAGCCGGAAACCGAAGAACAGAAACAGGCAACTGCAGCCTTTAGCGACATCGTTGAGCGGGCGGTACGCGACGAAGACTACGCCATAGGCTACGGCATACAGCGCGGCCTCAAATCGGGCGCGCTGCAGCATTTCACCTATGGGCGCAACGAACCGGGCGTGCAGCATTTCCACCGCATGGTGGCCGCACACATGGCACGCGCCCCAGACAAGCTGGTACCGCGGCCGACCGCCACCACGCCAAGCCGCTGATGCCAGCGCCTGCCCCATCGAAAGCGGCCACGCCGCTGCTCGAGCAGCGCTTTAGCTTCCTGTTTCACCGAATGGCAGCGCGCGTCGCCTCGATCGGCAACCAGCATTTCAAAAAGCACAAGCTCAACCACTATTCGGCGCGCATCTTGGTCTTGCTGCTTGAGCACCGCGAGCTGCGCAACGGCGAGCTGGTCGAACTGATGCTGCTGCCACAGTCCACCATTTCCACGCAGCTCTTGGCGCTCAACAAGCGCCGCCTGATCTCGCGGCGTCGATCGCGCCAGGACAACCGCTCGGTCATCGTCTCGCTCACCCCAGCGGGGCTGGTGGTGGCGCAAGACTGTGACATGCTCAGCGCGCGGGTCCAAGACGAGTTGGCCCAGCTGTTTGACGCCGACAGCCTGCCTGAGATTTACGCACTTCTGCAGCGCATGGAGCAACGCCTGGCAGAGATGGAGCAGGACAGCCTGCACCCGTTTAGCGACTGAGAAGCTGCAGATAGGCCCGCCAGGCACACGGCCAATCGGCTTGCGATAGCATCGCGCCTTGCTTGGCCTCACGATGTCACCTCAGTCACCGAATCTGCCCGATGGGCGCTGGCCCGCGGGGGCTGCACCCACCCGCCAAGCTGCGCTCAAGCGGCTCGCAGCTGTCCGCCCCGGCGACTACGCACGCAGTCGTAACCACATCGAAGGCGCCGTCACGGGCCTGTCACCCTACCTGAGCCACGGCCTGCTCACCCTGCCCGAAGTGCTGACCGGCATTCTGGAGCGCGGGCCTCTGACCGTGGGCCACAAGCTGGTTTATGAGTTGGGCTGGCGCGAATTCTTTCGCCATGTGTGGGCGCATGAAGGCGACGGCATCCTTGAGTCCCTGCATGAAGGCCCGCTGCCTGAGGCGGCCTATGCCCGCGAACTGCCCGAGGACATCCGCGGCGCATCCACCGGTGTGCCGGTGATCGACCAGGCGGTGCGCACCCTCTACGCCACCGGCACGCTGCACAACCATGCCCGCATGTGGCTGGCCAGCTATGTGGTGCACCTGCGCCGGGTGCACTGGCGCGCCGGCGCCGACTGGCTGGTGGCCCACCTGCTCGACGGGGATCTGGCCAGCAACCACCTGAGTTGGCAATGGGTGGCCGGCACTGGCAGCCACAAGCCCTATCTGTTCAACGCCGAGAACGTGGCCAGGTACGCGCCCGCCCCCTGGCACAGTGCTGGCACGGTGGTCGATCAGTCTTATGAAGACCTGGACCGCATCGCCCGCGGCGCGCCGCTGCCCACGGCAGCCACAAGCTTCGCAGCCTCGGCCCCGAGCGCCTGCACAGAGCCGCCCCTGCTGAGCGCGCCACCGCCAGAGCTTGGTATCAAGGCCCCAGAGCCGGCAGCCATCGCAGCACTGGCCGGCCGTGAGGTCTGGCTGCTACACCCCTGGGCCCTGCGGGCGCCGCCCGCTGACTTACCTTCAGACGCGCTTGTACTGGGTGTCTACCTGAGCGACGACCACGCCAGCCGTCCCTGGCCGCAGGCGCGCTGGCGCTGGGTCGATGCGGCCATGGCGCAGTTCACCGCGCAGCGTTACCTGCTCGATAAAGCCAGCTTGAGCGCCGCACTGGCCGGTGCGGCGCGGGTACGCACGGTGGCCGACCCACACATCTTGCCCTGGCTGCCCGACGGTGTTCAAGCGGAGCCAGCGCCTATGCTCTTTCCGCAGGTGGGCAGGCGCTGCACCAGCTTCTCGCAGTGGTGGAGCCGCGCCACCAAACATCTCAGCCAAGCCGAGGAATTGCTTTGAACCAGCCCCATCCATCTGAAACCCTGACCGTGCTTTACGACGGTGGCTGTCCTTTGTGCCGCCGCGAGATCGCGCACGTCAAGGGGCTGGCCCAAGCGCGGGCCGACACGGGCCTGTGCTTCGTCGACATCAGCGGCCACAGCGCCTGCGATCCGCGCTATGCCGCAGACCGCCAGCGCCTGTTGGCGCGTTTTCATGTGGAGCGCGCCGACGGCTCGCGCCTGGACGGTGCAGCGGCCTTCGTGGCCATGTGGCAGCGCCTGCCGGGCTGGCGCATTCTCGCCGGGCTGGCACGTCTGCCCGCGGGCCTGCGGCTGCTGGAGCTGAGCTACCGCGGCTTCCTGCGCCTGCGCCCTGCGCTGCAAACCGTAGCCCGGCGCTGGGAGAAAGCTCCACTTTGCGGGGCCGCTTTGTCCAAACACCTGGAGCGCGAGCTGCGCTCCGACCACGCCGGCGAAACCGGCGCCGTCTACATCTACCGCGCCATCGCCACCATCGCCCGCTGGCGCGGCGACGCCGAGCTGCTCGATTTTGCGCAGCGACACGGCCAGGCCGAAGCCGAGCATTTGCGGCTCATCGAAGCCTGGCTACCCAGTACAAAACGCAGCCGTCTGCTCGGACCCTGGCGCCTGGCTGGCTGGCTGACCGGCGCCCTGCCGGCCCTGCTCGGGCGGCGCGCGGTCTACGCGACGATTGCCGCAGTCGAAACCTTTGTCGACCAGCACTACCAGGCGCAGATCGATCATCTACAGACCCACGGCGGCCCCGAAGGACTGCTGCCCTTGCTGTTGCAATGCCAGGCCGACGAAGTCCACCACCGCGACGAGGCGGCGCTGCTGGCAGGCAGCCCGGTGGCTTGGCCGCTGCGCGCCTGGTGCAAGGTGGTGGGTACAGGCTCGGCCGCGGCGGTGGTACTGGCGCGGCGAATCTAAGATGCAGCCATGACCCGCCCCAACATCATCTACATCGTCGCCGACGACCTGGGCTTTGCCGATCTGGGCTGTTACGGCGGTCGTGCCTCCATCCATGGCCCGGTCTCGCCCCGGCTTGATGCTTTGGCCGCCGGCGGACTGCGCATGACCCAGGGCTATTCCAATGCCCCGGTCTGCTCGCCCACCCGCTTTGCGCTCATGACCATGCGCTACCAATACCGGGTGCGCGGGGGCATGGAAGAGCCCATCAGCAGCAAGAGCAAGGGCAGCACCACCCTGGGCCTGCAGCCGTCCATCCCCACCCTGCCCTCGCTGCTGCGCGAGGCGGGCTATGACACCGCCCTGGTGGGCAAGTGGCACTTGGGCTATCCGCCGGCCTTCGGCCCGCTGCGCTCGGGCTATGACAGCTACTACGGCATCATGGCCGGCGGCGTCGACTACTTCACCCACTGCTCGGGCAAGGGCGATCACGATCTGTACATCGACGAGCAAGCACACCATGAAACCGGCTACCTGACCGACCTGCTGTCGCGAAGAGCGGTCGACTACGTTCAGAGCAAAACCACCAGCGCCAAAGCGGGAAAGCCCTTTTTCCTGAGCCTGCACTACACCGCGCCGCACTGGCCCTGGGAGACGCGCGAGGACGCTCACCTGGCCGAGCAGGTCAAGGGCAATCTCTTTCACCTGGACGGCGGCAGCATCCACACCTACCACCGCATGATCCAGCACATGGACGAGGGCATAGGCTGGCTGGTCGATGCCCTTCGCAGCGCCGACTTGCTGGACAACACGCTGATCGTCTTTACCAGCGACAACGGCGGCGAGCGCTTCTCCGATAACTGGCCGCTGGTGGGTGGCAAGATGGATCTGACTGAAGGCGGCATCCGGGTGCCCTGGATCGCGCACTGGCCGGCGGTGATTGCGCCCGCCAGCGTCAGTGCCCAGCCGTGCATGACCATGGACTGGTCAGCCACCCTGCTGGCGCTCGGCGGTGGCAGCGCTCACCCCGACTACCCGATCGACGGCATCTCGCTGGAGCCTGTGCTGCGCCAGCCGTCAGAGACCTTTGAACGCCCCCTGTACTGGCGCATGAATCACCGCCATCAGCGCGCCTTCCGCCTGGGCGGCTGGAAGTACCTGAAAGTCGACGAGCACGAATACCTGTTCAAGCTCGATGCCGACGAGCGCGAACGCGCCAACCTGGCCCAGCGCGAGCCCGAGCGGCTGCAGGCCATGCGCCAGGCCTGGCTGCAGTGGGCGCAGACCGTGCCCCCCATTCCCGAAGACGCGGCTGTCAGCGTGGGCTACTCCGGCGCCGATATGCCGCAGCGCTGAGGGGCCGCTGGTAGTTCCCGCATTGCCATCGGCTCGAAATGGCATGCAAAATCAGATGAGGCCTGATTGAGTCAGGCTTTCTTCAACCCACTGGAGTTCACCATGCACCCTGAGACTGTGCCCACCCCATCCCCATGGCGTCGCCGCAAGCTGCTTGCCCTGGCGGCAAGCAGTGGGCTTTTGGCCCTGAGCTTTGCAAGCATGGCGCAGACGGCCTACCCCAGCAAGCCGGTGCGGGTGCTTATTCCAGGTGGGGCAGGTTCAGGCCCAGACACCTTGACCCGGCTGCTGACCAGCAAATTGGCCGACCTCTGGGGCCAGCCCGTGGTCGCAGAAAACGTGGTGGGTGCGGGCGGCAACATCGGCCATGAACGTGCGGCCAAATCGCCGCCCGACGGGCACACCCTGCTCATGGGCATGATAGGCCCCATGGCGATCAACCCCGCACTGATGGAAGGCCGCCTGGGCTTTGATCCCATCAAGGATCTGCAGCCGATTTCCATGGTGGTGCGCTATCCCAACCTTTTGGTGGTGCATCCTGGCCTGCCCTTCAAGAGCCTGACTGACCTCATCAACCATGCCAAAGCCAATCCTGGCAAGCTGCGCTACGGCACGCCTGGAAGCGGCACCACGCCCCATTTGTCAGCGGTGATGCTGTCCCAAATGGCTGGCATCCAGATGCTGGAAGTGCCCTACAAGTCGAGCGCGCAGATGACCACCGACCTGATTGCAGGCCACATCGACCTGATGTTTCTCAATCCGGGCGCGGTCTTGCAGCATGTCAAGGCCGGCACCTTGCGGGCCCTGGCGATCACCAGCGAAAATCGTCAGGCCTATGCTGCGGACATCCCCACCATGGCCGAATCGCGCCTGCCTGGCTATGAGCTGTCCTCCTGGTTCGGATTGTTCGCGCCTGCTGGCACGCCTGCAGCCCTTATCTCGCGGGTCAAT
>JBILDR010000122.1:0-10281 GCA_044352515.1 Polaromonas sp. | reverse complement strand
TGCCCCCGCCCTCGACGATGGCTCGGCCGGTCACATTGGCCAGGGCGTAAGTGTCGTAGGTCCACTGCACCAGGGTGCGCGAGCATTGGGCGCCGGTCAACGCCGACGAGGCAGCGCCAGAAATCAGCAGTGCCTTGCCGCGCTCCTTGGCGATCTGGTTGACCGCCAGGGCCACCGCCGAGTTGGGCACGTCGAGGATGACGTCCACACCTTCGTTTTCATACCAGCGGCGGGCGATATTGGCGCCCACATCAGCCTTGTTTTGGTGGTCAGCGAAAACCAGTTCCACCGGCACGCCTGCGATCTTGCCGCCGAGCCTTTCAATCGCCATCCTGGCCGCCTCGACCGAGCCTGGCCCGGATACGTCAGAGTACAGGCTGGACATATCGGTCAGCACGCCCACCTTGATCTTGTTGTCGCTGATTTGTGCGAGGGCCGAGTTGCCCAGCAGTCCAATGGAAATGAGGCCGAACAGGGTGCGCAGTTTGATCATGGCTTGCCTTTCAATGGGGGTGATCGCTTGCCGACAGGCTCATCAGCATCTGTTGCTGACTGTGGCAAGCGGACTCTAAGTGGCCGCTGCGTGGCCCCTGATAGAGCAAACCCTAGGGGCACTGTCGGGCGCGCGACATGGCCCTGGTCTGGTGCGGCGTGTGGTCAAGCCGGCGCTTGAGCCTGCCCAAGCCCTTGCTGCTTGCGTGCCATAGGGCTTGCGGTAACATTCACGCCTTCCCCCCAAGGGGAGTAGCGAGCCGGCCCCGCCGGCGGGCAGTTCCGTCAATACACAGGCAGCAGCAGCCGCCTGTCGGACTGCCCGGGCCTGAGAACCATCAGGTCACGCAAGACCTTGTGGGTGCGTGTAAAACCGTACCGAGGTCTTTTTTATGAATTCCATTGCGCCGCTGTGGCTGTGGCTCGTCTTTGTCGCTATTGTTTTAGCGTCCTTGCTGATCGATTTTGTGGTGCTCAAAAAGCAGGGCGCCCACGAGGTCGGCGTCAAGGAGGCGCTCAATTGGTCCATCGTCTGGATTGCCCTGAGTCTGGTGTTCAATGCCCTGTTTTGGTGGGCGGTGCGCAGCGGCACGGGCGACGCGGCATTGGCGACAGAAAAATCGCTGGAATTTCTCACCGGCTATTTGATTGAAAAAAGCCTGGCGGTCGACAACATCTTTGTCTTCCTGATGATCTTCACCTATTTTGCGGTGCCGCCGGCTTACCAGAAGCGGGTGCTGATGATAGGCATCATCGGTGCCATCGTGCTGCGCACAGTGATGATCCTGATCGGCGGCTGGTTGCTGGCCGAGTTCCACTGGGTGCTGTATGTCTTCGGTGCCTTCCTGTTGCTGACCGGTGTCAAGATGTGGTGGGCCGCTGGCAAGGAGCCCGACCTGGCCGACAACCCCGTGCTCAAGTGGCTTAAAAAGCTGATGCCGGTGAGCGAAAACTACGACGGTGAAAAGTTCTTCACCGTCCAAAACGGTAAGCGCATCGCCACACCGCTGCTGATGGTGATCTGCATGGTGGGTCTGACCGATGTGATCTTTGCGGTCGACTCCATTCCCGCGATTTTTGCCATCACCAGCGACCCCTTTATTGTGCTGACCAGCAATGTGTTTGCGATTTTGGGTCTGCGGGCGATGTTCTTTTTGCTGCAGGCGGTAGCGGCACGCTTTCACCTGCTTAACTACGGTCTGGCGGTGATCCTGATCTTCATCGGCGCCAAGATGATGCTGATTGATGTTTTCAAGATTCCGGTGCTGATCTCGCTGCTCGTGGTGGTGCTGATTTTGGCGGTGACCATGCTGATCAGTGTGCGTACCGCCGGTGGTGCGCCGGCTGCGCGACACAAGTGATTGAAAAGGAGGTTCGCTATGAAATGTCCCCATTGCACAGACCAGTCTCTGCTGATGTCCGAACGGCAAGGCGTGGAGATCGATTACTGCCCGCAGTGCCGCGGCGTCTGGCTCGACCGCGGCGAGCTTGACAAGCTCATTGAGCGCAGCGTGACGGTGGGCGCAGCGCCGGCTGCCGCGCCGGCCCCGCTGGTGCAGCCCTATCCACAGGCGCAGCCTTACCCTGCCGGCGGCTCCCACAAGCAGCACGGCTTGCGCAAGCACAAGTCCTGGCTGCACGAGATTTTTGACTGAGCCGTGTGTCGCTGCGCCGGCCAGAGCGCTGATATCCTAGGCGCATGAGCAAGGCGTTTACCAAGGAAAGCGACGGCGATGACGACGAGCCGGGCTTGCCGCCGCTGCCGGCCGGGGTCAAGAACTACATCACGCCGGCCGGCTTTGCGCGGCTCAAGGACGAGCTGCTCGAGTTGATCGACAACGAGCGACCGCGCATTGTCGAGGTGGTGCACTGGGCGGCCAGCAATGGCGATCGTTCGGAGAACGGCGACTACCTGTACGGCAAGAAGCGGCTGCGCGAGATTGATCGCCGCATCCGCTGGCTGACACGCCGGCTGGAGGTGGCTGAGGTCAGTGATCCCGCGCTCCACCATGGCGGCGACCAGGTGTTTTTTGGCGCCACCGTGCGTTACGCGCTGGAAGATGGGCGCGAGCAAACGGTGACGATTGTGGGCATGGACGAGGCCGACAGCCTGGCCGGGCAGGTCAGCTGGATCAGCCCGGTGGCGCGGGCCCTGCTCAAGGCCCGTGTGGGCGACGAGGTGGTCTTGCACACCCCGCAGGGGCTGCAGCATCTGGAGGTGCTGGAGGTGACGTATCCCGCCCGGGCCTGAGCAGCCCGCCGCGCTGGACCTTGCGCATCTCCAGCGCAGCCGCGCTTTGCGCTTACCCCCGCGCTCATCCCCTCGCTAAGCTGCCTTTGCAGCAGGCGCGCGGGAGAACAGTCCACCGATCAGCTCGCGCGCCAGGCGCTCCGTCAGGGCCAGCGACAGCAGCAGGCCCGTCGTGACCGCCGTTGCAATCCCGATCCAGATGCCGAGATAGCCCAGATCGAAAACATGGACGTAGATCCACGAAAAAAGCGCAACGCCTATGCCCTGCCGGTAGATCCCGATCCAAAGCGTATAGATCGGTTTTCTCAAGGCCTGCAGCAAGGAGGTGATCGCAAACAAGGTGACATACACAGGCAAGATGAGCCCATCGATGTACAGATAGCTCTTGCCGATCTCGATCACCCGCTCATCGTTGGTAAAGATCGCCATCGCAGGGCCTGCTGCGAGCCAGAGGAGGCAAGAGCCGGTCAGCATCAGCGCCACGCCCGCCTTGAAGCAAAACATCGTCGCCGCGCGCACACGGTCGTAGTGTCCCGCCCCGTAGTTCTGCGCTGCAATCGGCAGCAGCGCCCCGGTCAGGCCGAAGGCAGGCAGCAAAATCAACTGCTCGATCCGCAGGGCGATGCCATAGGCGGCCACGGCCTCGCCGCCGAAGCCCTTCAGATAGAACTGGATCACGAACCCGGCCATCATCATCACCACCATGGAAAAGCTGGCCGGCAGGGCCTGGCCGATGATCTGGCGCATCATCGCCATCTCGGGTGCGAAGCGGCGGTGATGCGCCATGGCCTCGGACCGCAGGGCGCGCCACAGGACATAGCTCATCACCCCGGTCTGTGACACGACGGTCGACAGCGCAATGCCGTCAAAGCCTATCCCTTCGAGCGGGCCCAGTCCGAACATAAAGAGCGGGTTCAGGACCAGATTGGCGAAAAAGGCGGCAATATTGGCGTACAGCATGGACTTGGTATCGCCTTGCGCCGTCAGGATGCCGTTGGCGCCATAGGCGATGACGAAGGCCGGCGCGCCGAACATCAGGACGCGCAGATACTGGTTGGCCGCGTCCCGGTAGGCGCCTGGCTCGGACACCAGGGCAATCAGCCACGGTGCGGCAAACCAGCCTATCGCCATCCCCAAAGCCGAGGCGCCAAGCCCGAAGGTGATGCCCTGCGCAGCAATCAGGCCTTCCTGCCCCGAGCGCTTGCCCAAGGCATGGCCGACCAAAGCGCCCATTGCGCTCGACAAGCCCACGCCGATCGCCACGAACAGGATAAAAAAGACGGTAAACGATATGGCCAGACCCGCTTGCGCTTCGGTGCCCAGCATCCCCGCGTAGTAAACATCGACCACGTTGTACAGGGTGGTGAACACCATCCCGGCGGCTGCGGGCACGGCAAGGGCCCGGAAATGGTGGGGGATGGAGCCGATGGTCAGGTCGCGCCGTGCCATGATGCGGTGCGCCTTCAGGCGCCCGGCCGGGCCCGCTGCACCCTGAGCACGGCAGGCGTGCGCTTGAGGTTGCGCATCACGGCGGCCAGGTGTACCCGGCTCTCGACCGCGATGGTAAAGCGCAGTTCGGTGGTGTCCTGCGCGCTTTCAGGCTGCATCTGCACATGGGTGATGTTGACCTCGGCGCTGGCAAAGGCCGAGGCCACCTTGGCCAGCACGCCTTTGCTGCTTTTGACGGTCAGCAGCAGATCGGTCTCAAAGGGCCGGGTGAGTTCGTCGGACCATTCGACGGCTATAAAGCGCTCGCTGTCGCGGTGCTGCAGGCGGCGGGCGACGCTGCAGTCTTCGGTATGGACCACCACACCCTCACCGTGCCCCAGGTAGCCAACGATGTCGTCGCCGGGAATCGGACGGCAGCAGGGCGCGAACTGCACCGAGCTGCCCTCGCTGCCGTCGAGCAGCAGCGCGCCTTGCGAGACCGATTCATGCGCGGTAAAGCGCTCGCGGCTCATCAGCAGCGCGTCGGGCTTGAGGCCCGCTTCCATCAGCAGCGCGGTCATGCGCTTGGCCACGATGCTGGCGATGCGCTTACCCAGTCCAATGTCGGTCAGCAGGTCGGCTCTAGAGCGGTTGCCTGAAAAGCGCAGCACCCGCTCCCACAGCAAGCGGTTGTGCTCGTCGTCGGCCGGCAGCGGCTCTATGCCTTCGGCACGCAGGGCCTGCGAGAGCATCTTCTGGCCCAGCTCGCGCGACTCACTCAAGGCCATGGTCTTGAGGTGGTGGCGGATCTTGGAGCGGGCCCGGCCGGTGCGCACAAAACCCAGCCAGCCTGGATTGGGGCTGGCCACCGGACCGGTGATGACCTCGACCACGTCGCCATTGCGCAGTTCGGTGCGCAGCGGCACCTGCTCGCCATTGATCTTGGCCGCCACCGTGCGGTGGCCGATGTCGCTGTGTATGGTGTAGGCGAAGTCGACCACCGTCGCCCCGCGCGGCATGGCCATGATCTGGCTCTTGGGGGTGAAGACATAGACCGCGTCGGGGAAAAGGTCGATCTTGATGTGGTCCCAAAATTCCGAGGCGTCGCGGGTGTCCTGCTGGATGTCGAGCAGGGACTGTAGCCACTGCGTACCCAGGTTTTGCGAGGTATCACCGAGCGGATCGACCGCCTTGTACAGCCAGTGCGCGGCCACGCCGGACTCGGCCACCACATGCATGGCCTCGGTGCGCATCTGAAACTCGATGCTGGTGCCAAAGGGGCCGACCAGGGTGGTGTGCAGCGACTGGTAGCCGTTGATCTTGGGGATGGCGATGTAGTCCTTGAACTTGCCCGGCAGCGGCTTGTAGAGCTGATGCAGCACGCCCAGCGCGCTATAGCAGGTGATGACCTGCTCGACGATGATGCGAAAGCCGTAGATGTCGGTGACCTGCGCAAACGACAGGTGCTTGTCGTTCATCTTGCGGTAGATCGAGAACAGGGTTTTTTCCCGGCCGTCGATACGCACCTCGATGCCAGCGGCGGCAAAAGCGGCCTGAACCTCGCTCTGGGCGCGGCGAATGACGTCGCGGCGCCGGCCGCGCGATCGCGACAAGGCCTTGGCCAAGGTGGCATAGCGCCAGGGATGCAGGTGCCTGAAGGACAGGTCTTGCAGCTCGCGGTAAGTGGCGTTCAGGCCCAGCCGGTGGGCAATGGGGGCGTAGATGTCTAGGGTTTCGCCAGCGATGCGGCCCCACTTGGCGCGCGGCAGATCGCCCAGGGTGCGCATATTGTGGGTGCGGTCGGCCAGCTTGACCAGGATCACCCGCACGTCGCGGGCCATGGCCAGCAGCATCTTGCGGAAAGACTCGGCCTGGTTTTCCTCGCGGGTGGTGAAGGCCAGCTTTTCCAGCTTGGTCAGGCCATCGACCAGCTCGGCCACCGGCGCGCCAAAGCGCTCGATCAGCTCGGGCTTGCTGACCCCGCAGTCTTCGATCGCGTCGTGCAGCAGCGCCGCCATCAGGGCCTGTGCGTCGAGCTTCCAGTCGGCGCATTGCGCCGCCACCGCGATCGGATGGGTGATGTAGGGCTCGCCGCTGCTGCGCAGCTGCCCCAGGTGGGCCTGGTCGGCAAAGCGGTAAGCCTTGCGCACATGTTCGATGTCGCTCGCGCTGAGGTAGCCCAGTTTGGCCGTCAGCGCGGCAAAGCTGGCCGCAGCCGCATTGGCGGCGGCCGGGCTGAAGCGGGCGGTGGTGGCGATCTGCAAGGCGCTCATCCCCCCGACTTTATCGCGAGCGGGCAGGCGCGTGGCGCTGGTCTGGGATTTTGGCCGCCTTATGGGTCGCCTTTGCGGCTGCTGACATGGCTGCTTTTGTGGCGGCCTGAGTGGCCGCCCTTGTGCCTGGATGAAGACGGGCCAGAAACAAAAAACACCGCCTCGGCGGTGTTTTTTCAAGAGCTCGGCGGTGTCAGCCGGGCACTTTCTTGAGCATTTCCAGGCCGATCTGGCCGGCAGCGATCTCGCGCAGGGCGGTCACGCCGGGCTTGTTCTTGCTCTCAATCTTGGGCGTGTGGCCTTGGCTGAGCATGCGGGCCCGGTAGGTAGCCGCCAGCACCAGTTGGAAGCGGTTGGGGATTTTTTCCAGGCAGTCTTCAACGGTAATGCGGGCCATGGTGGCAACTCCAGTGGGCAGATTCAGGGCAGATTCAGGGCAGATTCAGGGCTTCGAAGGTGGCCGCCCGGCTGCGGCGCTGGGCCGCGTATTTCAGGCGCTGGGCGTGGACGATGCTCTTGAGGTCAAAGACCGCCCGTTCGAAAAGCTCGTTGATTATAACGAAGTCGAAGTGCTGGACCTGGGCCATCTCCTGGGCGGCATTGCGCAGGCGCAGCTCGATGACCGGTGCGCTGTCTTCGCCGCGCCTTTGCAGGCGGGCCCGCAGCTCGTCCCAGCTCGGCGGCAAGATGAAGATCAGCACCGCATTGCTGAACAGGCGCTTGATATTGATGGCGCCCTGGTAGTCGATTTCCAGCATCACATCGTTACCCACGCGGATCCGGTCTTCAATGGCCTGGCGCGAGGTGCCGTAGCGGTGGCCATGGACCTGGGCCCATTCCACAAAGGCCTCGCGCTCGACCATGCGGTCAAATTCATCGTCAGCCAGAAAAAAGTATTCGCGCCCGTGCTTTTCCTGGCCCCGCGGGGGCCGGGTGGTGTGCGAGACCGAGGGCGCCACCCCGGCGTCGATCTCCAGCAGGGCCTTGACCAGGCTGGACTTGCCGGCGCCGCTGGGCGCTGCCACAACAAAGAGGTTTCCGGGATAGTCCATGGTGTGCTCGCTGGGGGCTTATTCGATGTTTTGCACCTGCTCGCGCATCTGCTCGATCAGCACCTTCATGTCGACCGAGATGCGGCTGAGCTCGAGCGTCGCTGATTTTGAGCCCAGGGTATTGGCCTCGCGGTGCAGCTCCTGGATCAGGAAGTCCAGGCGTTTGCCGATATCGCCGCCGGCGCGCAGCAGGCGTTCTATCTCGCTCAGGTGCGAGCCCAGGCGGGTGAGCTCTTCGGCCACGTCGATGCGAATCGCATAGGCAGTCGCTTCGGTCAGGGCCCGCTCCCGCGCTGCCTCGGGCGGCACGCTGGCCTCGCCCAGGGCCATGGCCTCGCGCCAGCGCTCGAGAAAACGGCTTTTTTGCTGTTCGACCAGCTGCGGAATCAGTGGGCCAGCCTGCCGGGTCAGCTCGCGCAACTGGCCGCAGCGATCACTGAGCATGGCCACCAGGCGCTGGCCCTCGCGCTGGCGCGCCGCCAGCAGCTCCTGCACCGCCTCGCGGGCCAGCTCCAGCAGGCGCGCTTGCAGATCGGGCCAGGAGCGCTCGGGCTGGCTGCTCAGGCGCAGCACCTCGGCCACGCTCAGGCCGGCGGCTTGCGGCAGCTGCGCCAGCACGCTGCGCTGCAGCTCGGCCAGCCGGCCCAGCAATTGCTGCGAGGGAGGCTGTAGGCCGGCTCCGCTGGCGCTGTCCAGGCTGGCGCGCAGCTCGACCTTGCCGCGTTTGATCTGGCTGTTGACCAGCTCGCGCAGGGCCGGTTCGCAGGCGCGCAACTCGTCGGGCAGGCGCAGCGCGAGGTCCAGAAATCGGCCATTGACCGAGCGGATTTCCAGGCCCAGGCTGGCGGCGCTGGCGGCATTGCCCATTGGGGCGCCACCGATGCTGGCTTGCACGGCGGCATAGCCGGTCATGCTCAGAACGGCTGCCATCTCAGTGCTCCTGCTGCTCCAGGTAGCGCTGCGCGTCGAGCGCGGCCATACAGCCGGTGCCCGCGCTGGTGATCGCCTGCCGGTAAACATGGTCCTGCACATCGCCAGCGGCGAACACGCCCGGCACGCTGGTCATGGTGGCCATGCCCTGCAGACCGCTGCGGGTGATGATGTATCCGTCCTTCATATCGAGCTGACCTTTGAAGATCTCGGTATTGGGCTGATGGCCGATGGCAATAAAGCAGCCCGACAGGGCCAGATCCTCGGTGCGCTGCCCGTCGGTGCTGCGCAGGCGCACGCCGGTCACGCCCGAGGCATCGCCCAGCACTTCGTCGAGCGTTTGGTTGACCTTGAGCTCGATCTTGCCGGCGGCGACCTTGTCCATCACCTTGTCGATCATGATGGGCTCGGCGCGAAACTTGTCGCGCCGGTGCACCAGATAAACCTTGCTGGCGATGTTGGACAGGTACAGCGCTTCTTCGACCGCGGTATTGCCGCCGCCGACCACACAGACCGTCTGGTTGCGGTAGAAAAAACCGTCGCAGGTGGCGCAACCGGAGACGCCGCGGCCCATGAAGGAGGTTTCCGAGGCCAGGCCCAGGTATTTGGCCGAGGCCCCGGTGGCGATGATCAGGCTGTCGCAGGTATAGCTGTCGCTGTCGCCGGTCAGGGTAAAGGGCCGCTGGCTGAAATCGACCTTGTTGATGTGGTCGAAAATGATTTCGGTTTTGAACCGTTCTGCATGGGCCAAAAAGCGCTGCATCAGGTCGGGGCCTTGCACGCCCTCGGCGTCGGCCGGCCAGTTATCGACCTCGGTGGTGGTCATCAGTTGCCCGCCCTGGGCAATGCCGGTAATCAGCACCGGGTTGAGGTTGGCGCGGGCAGCATAGACGGCGGCGGTATAGCCAGCGGGGCCGGAGCCCAGGATCAGGACCTTACAATGTTTCATGAGGTGAGGGTTTTTTGATGGCGCGGGCCCGGGCCGGCGGCACGGACGGGGCTCAAATGTGACCCTATTGTAAGAAGCACGGGCAGATGCCGCCCGCCGGCCCTGGCCCATCCGGCCAGGGCCTTGAAGAGCTGCCTGTCATCTGCGGTAAGCTTGCGCATTAGCCTATGACCTATTCCCTCGATTCGCTCGATGCGCAAGCTGCCAGGCCCGAAGTGCCGGCGCGCCTGCACCGCCTGGCCCATGAACTGGGCCTGATGCTGGGCCTGCTGGCCCTCTTGTTCTGGATGCTCAGCTTGCTGAGTTATTCGGTCCTGGATGCAGCCTGGTCGACCACCGGCGCACAAGCCCCCGGGGCCGTGCCTGTGGTGCGCAATTGGGCAGGCCGCTTTGGCGCCTGGCTGGCCGACGGCAGTTATTTCCTGGTCGGCCTGTCGGTGTGGTGGCTGGTGGCCTTGGGACTGCGCCACTGGCTGGCCGGCGTGCGGCGCTGGCTGCAAGGCGCCGCCGCGCCACAGACGAGCCGGCGCTCGCGCCTGCTTTTTGCGGGCGGTGTGTTGCTGCTGATGGTTGCCAGCAGCGCTCTGGAATGGACCCGGCTGTACCGTTTCGAGCCCGGCCTACCCGGCCATGCCGGCGGCGTCTTGGGCTACTGGCTTGGGCCGCTGAGCATGAAGTGGCTGGGTTTTGCCGGCTCGGGCCTGGTCTGGATTGCCTTGGGCGTGCTGGGTGCGTCGCTCGCCTTTGGTTTTTCGTGGGGTCAGACGGCGCAGCGCCTGGGCGCATGGATTGATGAATTCATTGCTGCGCGCCGCGAAAAGCGCGAGCTGGCCCAGGACCTGGAGGTCGGCCGGGCCGCCGCGCGCGAGCGCGAGGAGGTGCTTTTTGAGGAGCGGGTCGAGATTG
>JBILDR010000322.1:0-3003 GCA_044352515.1 Polaromonas sp. | reverse complement strand
GGTGCTTTTGGTGTTGGGCGCGGTTTTGGCTTTGCGCCTTCTGGCCTTGTCGGGGCAGGGCGCGGCCTTGCAGGCGCTGCGCGATGCGCCACAGCGCGCTGCGGCCTCGGGCCTGCCTGTGGCGCGGTTGAAGTACCAGGTGTTTTTGTACAGCGCGGCACTGGCCGGCTTGGCCGGTGCCCTGTTTGCGGCCCACAAGGGCGCGGTGTTTCCATCGGTGGCCAGTGTGGCGACCTCGGTGGATGCCTTGCTGGTGGTGCTGCTGGGCGGGGTTCACCATCTTTGGGGCGCGGCGGTGGGCAGCGGCCTGCTGCATTACGCGGCGGCCGAACTCGGGCGCGACCTGCCTTACTGGCGGGGCTTGCTGGGCCTGGTCATCATGGTGGTGATGGTGGCCTCACCTTCGGGCCTGCTTTCGCTGGCAGGCGCACTACGCCGCCGCCCTGGGGGGGCAGGCCCATGAGTCAGCCGCTCTTGCAGGTGCAGTCGCTGGTGCGGCATTTTTCCGGGGTGCGCGCGGTCGACGGGGTCAGCCTGGAGGTGGCGGCCGGCCAGTGCGTGGCGCTGATTGGCCCCAACGGTGCGGGCAAATCCACCACCTTTGCCTGTATTGCTGGCCAGCAGCAGCCTGACGCGGGCCAGGTGCTGTGGCAGGGCCGCAGCCTGCTGGGGCTGAGCCCAGCCCAACGGCTGGATCAGGGTGTGGGCCGCAGTTTCCAGGTGGCCCAGGTGTTCGAGGCCTTGAGTGTGCTGGGCAATGTGCAGCTGGCCTTGCAGGCCCGTCAGAGGCGCTTGAGCCACTGGCAGGCTTTGGCGCTGTGGCAACCCGAGGACGCGATGGCCCTGCTGGAGCAGGCGGGTCTGGCTGGGCAGGCTCATCATCTGGCTGGCAGCCTGCCTTACGGCGCCAAGAAGCGGCTGGAGCTGGCCCTGGTGCTGGCCGGCAAGCCCGGTCTGCTGCTGCTCGATGAGCCGGCCGCCGGCCTGGCCGAGCAGGAGCGGGCGTCCTTGATGGTCTGGGTGCGGGCGCTGGCCGCTGGCGGCCTGGCCGTGATTTACACCGAGCACAACATGGATGCGGTCGCCGGCGTGGCTGATCGGGTGCTGGTGCTGATCGAAGGGCGGATCGCGGCCGAAGGCCCGTTCGAGACGGTGGCGGCCGATCCCTTGGTGCAGGCCCGTTACCTGGGGCGCGCTCATGCTTGAGATCCGCCAGTTGCAGGCTTTTTACGGCCCGGCGCAGGCTCTCTTTGGGGTGGACCTGCAGCTGCAGGCCGGACAGTTGCTGGTGCTGCAGGGGCTCAACGGCGCGGGCAAGTCCACCTTGCTCAAGGCGGTGATGGGGCTGGAGGTATCGAGTCGCGGGCAACTGCTCCTGGGCGGACCAGGACCGGCGCAGGACATCAGCGCCTGGCCGACCTACCGCCGCGCCAGCGCGGGTCTGGGCTATGTGGCCGAAGACCGGCGGCTTTTTGCCGACTTGACCGTGCTGGAAAACCTGCAGGTGGCCGGCGGGCGCGGCAGTGCGCGCCGCTTGGACTGGGTGCTCGAACGCTTTGGCCTGCTCAAGCCCATGCTCAAGCGCCCAGCTGCGCTGATGAGCGGCGGCGAGCAGCAGATGCTGGCGCTGGCCCGCACGCTGATGACCCGTCCGCGCCTGCTGCTGCTCGACGAGCCCTGCGAGGGCATCTCGCCGGTGCTGGTGCAGGCCATGGTGCAGGTATTGCTCGATCTGCGCAGCGAGGGCTTGGGCCTGCTGGTGGCCGAGCAGAACCGAGAGCTGGCGCAGGCGGCCGATCAGGTGCTGGAGCTGGTTGCGGGTACAGTGCGGGGTCGGCGCGCAGGCGCTGCCCCTACTTGAAGAAGGACGAACCATGAGCATCACCACCACGGCCTCCGGCCTGCAGTATGAAGACACGGTGCTGGGCACCGGAGCCACCGCCAAGGCCGGCCAGTATGTGCGGGTGCATTACACCGGCTGGCTGTATGAAGACGGCCAGGCCGGCGCCAAGTTCGATTCGAGCAAGGATCGCGGTGAGCCCTTCGAGTTTTCCCTGGGTGCAGGCCATGTGATCCGTGGTTGGGACGAGGGCGTGCAGGGCATGGCCGCCGGCGGCACCCGGCGCCTGATCATTCCAGCCGAGCTGGGCTATGGCGCGCGCGGCGCTGGCGGCGTGATTCCGCCCAATGCGACCCTGCTGTTCGAAGTCGACTTTCTCGGCGCCGCCTGAGGCCCTGATCGGCGCCTGCCATGGTCATCACCAGCCTGCTCGATACCGACCTGTACAAGTTCACCATGATGCAGGTGGTCCTGCATCAGTTTCCGGGTGCGCAGGTCGAGTACCGCTTTGTCTGTCGCAATGCCGCCTCGCCCGGTGTCGGACCACTGGCGCCTTATGTGGCGCAGATCCGCGAGGAGATCCGGGCGCTGTGCGACCTCAAGTTCAAGGATGCGGAACTGGCCTATCTGCGCTCGATGCGCTTCATCAAGAGCGACTTCGTCGACTTCCTCGGCCTGTTTCGGCTCAACGAGAAGTACATCGATGTGCAGCCGCTGCCCGATGGACAGATCGAGATTTCCATCAAGGGCCCTTGGCTGCACACCATCTTGTTTGAGATCCCGGTGCTGGCCATCGTCAACGAGGTCTTCTTCCGCAACACCCATCAGTTGCCCGATTTTCTGGAAGGGCGCAGACGCCTGGATGAAAAAATCGGGCTGCTGCAGCAAAGCGATCTGCGTGCGCTCAAGATCGCCGATTACGGCACCCGTAGGCGCTTTTCGGTGGCCTGGCATGAGGAAGTGCTGCGCACCCTCAATGCCCGCCTGGGGTCCGGCCCCCAGGGGCAGTTGGCCGGCACCAGCAATGTGCTGTTTGCCATGAAGCTGGGGCTGACCCCGCTGGGGACCATGGCCCACGAATACCTGCAGGCCTGTCAGGCGCTGGGTCCGCGGCTGCGCGACAGCCAGGTGTTTGCCTTTGAATCCTGGGCACGCGAGTACCG
>JBILDR010000321.1:0-3014 GCA_044352515.1 Polaromonas sp. | reverse complement strand
GCCACCACAAAGGGGATCTCGTGGCTGCGCTGCGCCTTGGGCTGCCAGCCGGCCAGCTCGCGCACATGGCGCTCCTGCACCCGCTCGCCGTCGAGGTGGCGCAGCAGCGACTCGAGCATGATGCGCAGCGAGACGGGCAGGCGCGATAGTGTCCCCAAGCCGGCCTGCTCCAGCGCCGGCAGGCTGTGGAAGTGGCCAACCTGGCGGCCCTTGACCATCAAGGCGCGCAGGGTGTCAAAGGGCTGGTCTTGCATGATGGCTTTCAGAAGCGAAACAGGTCGAGGGCGTTGGCGCCCATGATGCGTTTGCGCGTTGCATCGTCAATCACCCACTCGTCCAGGCAGCGGCGCATGCGCTCCACGCTGATGTAGGACTCGTGGCGGGTGTGCGGCCAGTCGCTGCCCCAGACCAGGCGTTCAGGCCCCAGGTGTTCGAGCAGCAGCTCGGCCTGCCGCGGCGCCGCCGCAAAGCCGCGGCCTTCGCTGCCGTTTCGGTAGGCGCCCGACAGCTTGGCCCACAGCCGGCCCGTGGCGCCGTACTGGAGCAGGGCCCGAAAGCCTGGGTCATTGGCGCCCAGGTCGTCGTCGGGTCGGCCGAAATGATCGACCACCACGTCCAAGCCAGCGGCCAGCAGCGGCTCCAGCAATTCGGGCAGGTCGCGCGCCTCGCGGTGAATCTCAACCTGCCAGCGGTGCTGGCGCAGCCAGGCCAGCAGGTCTGGCCAGGGTCCTTGGTCAAACTGCGGCAGGGGCAAGCCGTCGAGGTTCAGGCGCAGACCGACCACGCCGTCGGCGGCCAATGCTTCAAGCTCGGCCTCGGAGATGGCCGGGTCGACCACCGCAATGCCGCGCAGGTTTTGCCGGTGCTGGCGCAGCACGCTGCACATATAGCTGTTGTCGGTGCCTAAAAAGCTAGGCTGCACGATCACCGCATGGGTGACGCCGCTGGCGCGCATCGGCTCTTGGTAATCCTCGTAGGTGGCGTCGTAGTCGGGCACATAGCGACGCACCGGCGCCAGGGGCAGGCCCCGCACAAAAACATGAATATGGGTATCGACCAGTGACATGGCGCGCTCCGCTGGACCTGAGAATGCCTTCCGCTTGAGCCAAGTCAGCGGAAGAGGGCGTCAGCATAGTTGACTATGCAGCTTCCGGCCCCGGGGTTTCCCCGGGTGACTGGGAGGCGCATAACATCATGCATGGTTTGCATAAAGTTTGAGCCCCAATGACAGCGCGTTTTCAGGCGAGTCCATAGAATTCGGGCCTCCCCTGCGCAATCCGGCCACCGTCGCCGCCCTGCGCTGCAAGATCAGTCAGGAGCCGCAGCACCTTCCCCAGTCGCAGCGTCATGTCGACAGCCGCCCGCCTCAGCCTGGCGGCCGTCGAGATCACGTTTTTAACTTTGGAGCCTCCCCATGAACCATCCCGCCATGCAAGGCCTGGACCTCCAGGTCCCCGCCTTTGTCAAACACCCCAAGCTGATCGCCTGGGTCGCCGAGATCGCGGCCATCTGCAAGCCCGCGCGCATCCACTGGTGCGACGGCAGCCAGGAAGAGTACGACCGCCTCTGCCAGCAACTGGTCGATGCCGGCACGTTTAAAAAGCTCAATCCGGCCAAGCGCCCCGGCAGCTACCTGGCCTGGTCGGACCCCACCGATGTGGCCCGTGTGGAAGACCGCACCTTCATTTGTTCGCAGAAGAAGGAAGACGCGGGCCCGACCAACAACTGGGTGGCTCCGGCCGAGATGCGTGCCACCCTGGCGCCTCTGTTTGACGGCTGCATGAAGGGCCGCACCCTGTATGTGGTGCCGTTTTCCATGGGCCCGCTGGGCTCGCCGATTGCGCACATCGGGATCGAGCTGTCCGACAGCCCCTATGTAGCCGTCAACATGAAGATCATGACCCGCATGGGCCGCGCCGTCTATGACGTGCTGGGCGCTGAAGGCACTTTCGTGCCCTGCGTGCACACCGTCGGCGCGCCGCTGCAGGCCGGGCAAAAGGATGTGTCCTGGCCTTGCAACAAGACCAAGTACATCGTGCACTACCCCGAGACCCGCGAAATCTGGTCCTACGGCTCGGGCTATGGCGGCAATGCGCTGCTGGGCAAAAAGTGCTTTGCGCTGCGCATGGCTTCCATCATGGGCCGCGACCAGGGCTGGCTGGCCGAGCACATGCTGATCCTGGGTGTGACCAGCCCCGAGGGCAAGAAGTACCACGTGGCTGGCGCCTTCCCCAGCGCCTGTGGCAAGACCAACTTCTCCATGTTGGTGCCGCCCGAGGGCTTCGAGGGCTGGAAGGTCACCACCATCGGTGACGACATCGCCTGGATCAAGCCCACGGCCGACGGCCGGCTGCGCGCCATCAACCCGGAGGCCGGCTATTTTGGCGTCGCACCGGGCACCAACTACCACACCAACCCCAACTGCATGGCCACGCTCGACAAGAACGTGATCTTCACCAACGTCGCGCTGACCGACGACGGCGACGTCTGGTGGGAGGGCATGGAAAAAGACAGCGGCAAGCTGCCCGATCACCTGATCGACTGGCAGGGCAAGGATTGGACGCCCCAGATCGCCAAGGAAACCGGCGCCAAGGCGGCCCATCCGAACGCGCGCTTTACCGTCTCGGCCATCAACAACCCGGCCCTGGACGCGGCTTGGGACGACCCGGCCGGCGTGCCGATCGACGCCTTCATCTTTGGTGGTCGTCGCTCAACCACGGTGCCCCTGGTCAGCGAAGCCCGCAACTGGGTCGAAGGCATTTACATGGCCGCCACCATGGGCTCGGAAACCACCGCAGCCGCAGCCGGCCAGCAAGGCGTGGTGCGCCGCGACCCGTTTGCCATGCTGCCCTTTGCCGGCTACAACATGAGCGACTATTTCCAGCACTGGCTGGACCTGGGCAAGAAACTCGGCGCCGCCGGCGCCAAGCTGCCCAAGATCTACACCACCAACTGGTTCCGCAAGGGCGAGGGCGGCAAGTTTGTCTGGCCCGGTTATGGCGAGAACATGCGGG
>JBILDR010000352.1:0-10384 GCA_044352515.1 Polaromonas sp. | reverse complement strand
TGATGGCGCCCAATGTGCCGTTGGCCAGGCTCACATCGCCCGCAGTGCCGTCCCAGGCAAAGCTGGTGCCCGGGTCTTCGCTGAAGGTGAAGGTGATGGCGGCCACTTCGCCCGCCTTGAGCGCAGACTTGTTGCTGCTGATGGAAAGCGTCGGCGCCAGTGTGTCTATGCCCTGGCTGCCCAGGCTGGACAGGCTGGCGTTTTGCACCGCATTGCCCACCGCGTCGCTCAGGCCCGTGCCCACCAGGCTCAAGGCCAGTTGAGCGCTGGCTATGCCGGCGGTGGGGGTGACGGTCACGGTGTAGGCATTGCTGCTGCCCACCCGGGTGACCGAGTCGATGGTGCCGTAGTTGGCGCTGAAGTTGCTGGTGGTGGGCGTACCCGCCAGCGCTTCGTCAAAGGTCACGGTGAAGGTCACCGCGTCCTTGCTCACGCTGGCGGTGGTCGCATCGGTGACGCTGCTAAGCGCTGGTGCCCTGGTGTCTATGGCCTGACTGGCCAGGCTGGACAAATCGGCATTGACCGGCATATTGCCTGCGGCATCGCTCAAGCCTGTGCCCACCAGACTCAGGGCCACAGCGCCACTGGCCAAGCCGGCGGTGGGCGTCACCACCACAGTGTAGGCATTGCTCGAACCCACCTGGGTGACCGAGCTGACCGTGCCGTTGGTGGCGGTGAAGCTGCTCGTGGCCACAGACCCGGACAGCGCCTCGCTGAAGGTAACAGTAAATGAGATCGCGTCTTTGGTGATGCTGGCAGAGGTGGCGTCGGTGACCGTGCTGACGGTGGGCGCACGGGTATCGAGCACATAGTTGATGGTCTGCACCGCCGAGACATTGCCGGCGGCATCGGTCTGGCGCACCTCGACCTTGTAGGCGCCGTCGGCGCTGCCGTCGGTGGCGGGCGCGCTGTAGCTGCCCCAAGCGCCTGCCGTGCCCTGATCCTTGGTGACGCGGTATTGCAGCGCCGCCTGCGCCTCCGTGTTGGTGGGCGCGGTGATGGCGCCGTTGGCGGTCACAGGTGTTGCGTCGGCGCTGCCTGTGTCTTGCGTCAACGCCGCGTCGGGCAAGGATGGCCTGACCAGATCGACCGCCAGGCTGCGGGGAACGGTGGCGCTGTTGCCGTAGATGCCGGTATAGCTGGCCTGCGCGTCGTAGCTGGCTGCTGTGAGCAGGGCCACATCGGCGGCAGGCACGCTGAGCGACCAGCTGCCGTCGCTTTGAACGGTGATGTCGTTGTAGGTTTTGCCGGCCAGCGCCAGGCTGATCTTGCGGCCGGCCGCGGTATTGGTCTGCGTGCCAGGGCGGTTGTCACTGAGGCTGCCGGTGATGGTCACCGCGGCCTGACTTTCAGCGATGTTGAGGACGTCGTCCGTGGCCACCGTATTGATGCTCAGCACCGGCGCTGCGGTCTTGATCGCCACTTCATTGCTGGAGATATCGGTCTTGGGGGTGGCATAGCCCACCGCATTGACGCTGACCGAGACCTCGTACACGCCCTGGGCCAGGGTTTGCTGACCCGTCACATCCAGGCTCCAGGTGCTGGTGCTGGCGCTGTAACTCAGACCCGCGGGGCTGCTGGCGCTGTTGCCCACGGTCAGGGTGTAGACCTGGGAGTCCACCGTCACCGCCAGGGTGTCGCCGGTCTCCAGGGCGCTGTAGCCGCTGGCGCTGGTCGCATTGATTTTTTGCGCCAAGCCGGTGATAACAGGCGTGGTGTCATTGCTATTGAGCACCGCCACGGTGGGCACATCGGGCGGCGCCAGCTTGACGTCCAGCGTACGGCTGGCCACGGTGGCCGGGTTGCCGGCCGAGTCGCTGACCGAGGCCTCCATGGTGTAACTGTTGCCATGGCTGAGCAAAAGCAGGTCGGCCTTGGGAATGGACAGCGACCAGGTGCTGCCCGACGCGCCTGCTTGCACCGTGGTGGTGTAGCTCAGGTCATTAAAGCGCAGGCTCAGGGTCTGACCGACCTCAGCATCGCTCAGTCCGCTGATCAGCAGGCCGCCATTGGCTGGCACCGCATCGAGCTCGGTCTTGTTGAGAATATTGTCCGCGTCGCCGCTGATACCAGCGCCGCTGGTCAAGGGAATGCCAATCGACACCGTGGGAGCCACCGTGTCGATGCGCATGCTGCGTGAGGCCTGGTCGGAGCTGTTGCCGGCCAGGTCATCGACCACAGCAGTGATGGTGCTGCTGCTGGCATCGGCCGGCAGGTCGGCAGCGGCAAAAGTGACCTGCCACTGGCCGTCACTGCCCACCGTGGCCGTCTTGGTCGTGCCGCCCCAGCTGATGCTGACCGCTTGATTGGCCTGGGCATCACTGCTGCCGCTGACGGTGACGCCACTGCCCTTTTCCAAGGCATTGACGATGTCGTCGACAGCCACGGTGGCAATACTCAGCGTGGGCTTGATGGTGTCGAGCACATAGGCTTGGCTGTACACCACGCCATCATTGCCGGCGCTGTCTTGCACCTTGACCTTGAGGGTGTTGCTGGCGCTGAGCGTCTGGCTGGCCAGACGCCAGGTGTTTTGCCCCACGGTAGCCGTCGCCGCCTGCCAGGAGCTGCCGCCATCCAGGGAAACCAGCACGGTCTCGTCCGCCTGCAGATTGGCGCTCAAAGTGCCGCTGATGGCCTGAGCAGCGGTTTTGGTGATGAAGTCGCTGTTGGTCGTGCCATTGGCCGCAGTGTCAGGGTCCAGCGCCGCACTGCTGATGGTGGTGCTGGGGGCCAGGGTATCTATGGCCTGCGCGCCCAAGCTGCTCAGGTCGGCGTCAGCCATCGGATTGCCCAGGGTATCGCTCAGACCCGTGCCCACCAGACTCAGCGCCACATTGCCGCTGGCCAGGTTGGCGCTAGGCTGCACCACCACGGTGTAGCTGTTGTTCGCGCCTGCACTGACCGAAGTGACCGTGCCGTTGGTGGCCGTGAAGTTGCTAACACCGACGGTGCCGGACACCGGCTCGTCAAAGCGTACCGTGAAGCTGATCGCGTCCTTGGTCAGGGTCGCGCTGGTGCTGTCGGTGACGGCGCTGACCACGGGCCCGCGGGTGTCTATGGCCTGGCTATCCAGGCTGCTCCGGTTGGCGTCTTGAACCGCATTGCCGGCGGCATCGCTCAGCCCGCTGCCCATCAAGCTCAGACCCACCGTGCCGGCGGCCACGCCGGCATCGGGCGTGACCGTGACGGTGTAGGCGTTGCTGCTGCCAATCTGGCTGACCGCGGTGACCGTGCCCTGTGTGGCACTGAAGTTGGCCGTGCCCACCGTACCGACCAGCGCTTCATCAAAGCTGACGGTAAAGACGATGGCATCGCGGGTAATGTCGGCCGTGGTGCTGTCGCTCACGGTGCTGACCGAAGGCGCCCTGGTGTCGATGCTGATGCTGGGCGTGCTGCCCGCGCCGCCAGGGTTGCCGTAGCTGTCGGTGTAAAGGCCCTGAGCCACCGTGATGCTGGCCGTCCCGGAGGCCAGGTTGGGGGTGGGCGTGAAAGTGGCGCTGCGCGTCAAGCCGGTGCCGCTGATGGCGCCCAGGGTACCGCCGGCGACCAGCACATCGCCGCTGCTGCCGTCCCAGGTAAAGCCATTGCCCGGGTCTTCACTGAAGGTGAAGGTGATGGTGGCGCTCTCCCCGCCCTTGAGCGCTGACTTGTCGCTCGTGATGCTCAGGGTGGGCGCCAGCGTGTCGATGCTGACCGATGGCGTCACCCCTGCCCCACCCTGGTTGCCCGCCGGATCCTGATACAGGCCCGATGCCACCGTGATGCTGGCCGTACCCGAGGCCAGGCCGGCCGTGGGCGTGAATGTGGCCGTGCGACTCAAGCCGGTACCGCTGATGGCGCCCAGGGTGCCGCCAGTGACCACGACGTCGCCGTCGCTGCCATCCCAACTGAAGCTCTCGCCCGGATCCTCGCTGAAGCTGAAGGTGATGGTGGCCGTCTGGCCCGCCTTGAGCGTGGGCGTGTCGCTGGTGATGCTCAAAGTCGGCGCCAGCGTATCGATGCTGATTGAGGGTGTTGCGCCAGCGCCGCCATTGTTGCCCGCTGCGTCCTGGTAGCTGCTGCCCGCCACGGTGATGCTGGCCGAACCCGCGGCCAGGCCGGCGCTGGGGGTGAAGACGGCGGTTCGCGTCAAGCCCGATCCGCTGATGGCCCCCAAGCTACCGCCGGCGACCACCACATCGCCGCTGCTGCCGTCCCAGGCAAAGGTATTGCCTGGGTCTTCGCTGAAGGTAAAGGTGATGGTGGCCGTCTGGCCGATCTTGAGCGCCGAGGCGTCGCTGCTGATGCTCAAGGTCGGGGCCAGGGTATCGATGCTGATCGAAGGCGTCGTGCCGGCGCCGCCGTCATTGCCCGCTGCATCCTGGTAGATGCCCGATGCCACCGTGATGCTGGCCGTGCCCGAGGCCAGGCTGGCGGTCGGCGTGAAGATGGCGGTGCGGGTCAATCCCGTGCCGCTGATGGCACCCAGCGTACCGCCTGCGACCACGACATCGCCGCTGCTGCCGTCCCAGGTGAAGCTAGCGCCCGGGTCTTCGCTGAAGGTGAAGGTGATGGTGGCCGTTTGGCCGATCTTGAGCGCCGATGCGTCGCTGCTGATGCTCAAGGTCGGCGCCAAGGTATCAATGCTGATGCTGGGGGTGGTGCCGGCGCCGCCCGCATTGCCCGCCGCGTCCTGGTAGGTACTTCCAGCCACCGTGATGCTGGCCGAGCCCGAGGCCAGGCTGGCGGTCGGCGTGAAGACGGCGGTACGGGTCAAGCCCGCCCCACTGATCGCACCGAGGGTACCGCCGGCGACCACCACATCGCCACTGCTGCCGTCCCAGGCAAAGGTATTGCCTGGGTCTTCGCTGAAGGTGAAGGTGATGGTGGCCGTCTGACCGATCTTCAGGGCCGACTTGTCACTGCTGATGCTCACGGTCGGCGCCAGCGTATCAATGCTGATGCTGGGCGTGGTGCCTGCGCCACCATCATTGCCGGCCGCATCCTGGTAAGCACTGCCTGCCACCGTGATGCTGGCCGAATTGCCGGACAGACCGGCCGAGGGGGTAAAGGTCGCAGTCCGGGTCAGGCCCGTGCCGCTGATCGCGCCGAGCGTGCCGCCTGTGACCTGCACATCACCGCTCAGGCCATCCCAGCTGAAGCTGGAGCCGGGGTCCTCGCTGAAGGTAAAGGTGATGGCCGCTGTCTGGCCGATATTGAGCGCCGATGCGTCGCTGCTGATGCTCAAAGTCGGCGCCAGGGTATCGATGGCGATGCTGGGCGAGCTGCCTGCGCTGCCAGGATTGCCTTTGTCGTCTTGGTAAGAACTGCCCGTGACGGTGATGCTGGCCGAACCCGAGGCCAGGCTGGGCGTGGGGGTGAAAGTGGCCGTGCGGGTCAAGCCCGATCCGCTGATCGCACCAAGCGTGCCGCCGGAGACCGCCACATCGCCACTGCTGCCGTCCCAGCTGAAGGACAAGCCCGGATCGGCGCTGAAGGTAAAGGTGATGGTGGCTGTCTCGCCCGCTTTGAGCGCCGACTTGTCGCTGCTGATGCTCACGGAAGGCGTCAGGGTGTCGATGTTCACGGACGGGGTCGTGCCCGCAGCACCGTCATTGCCCGCCAGATCCTGGTAGGCCCCAGCGGCCACCGTGATGCTGGCGCGGCCGCCTGATACACCTGCAGTGGGCGTGAAAACCGCCGTGCGGGTGCTGCCGGTGCCGCTGATGGCGCCCAGCGTACCGCCAGAAACCACCACATCACCCGTGCTGCCATTCCAGCTGAAGGAGCTGCCCGGATCCTCACTGAAGGTGAAGGTGATGGTGGCCGTCTGGCCGCTGATCAGGGCTGACTTGTCGCTGCTGATGCTCAACGTCGGCGCCAGGGTGTCGATGCTGACCGAGGGCGTGGCCGCAGCCACACCCGCATTGCCCGCCGTATCTTGGTAGCTGCCGGCGGCCACGGTGATGCTGGCGCTTTGCCCCTGCAAATTGGCCGTTGGCGTGAAGGTGGCAGTGCGACTCAAGCCCGTGCCGCTGATGGCGCCCAAAGTGCCGCCGGAGACCAGCACATCGCCACTGAAGCCGTTCCAGGCAAAGCTTTCGCCCGGGTCTTCGCTGAAGGTGAAGGTGATGGTGGCCGTCTCGCCGATCTTGAGCGCGGACTTGTCGCTGCTGATGCTCAGGCTAGGCGCCAGGGTGTCCAGGGAGATCGAGGGCGCCGCGCCTGCGCCGCCGTTGTTGCCCGCCGGGTCTTGGTAGGTGGCCGCAGCCACCGTGATGCTGGCGCTGCCATTGGCCAAATTGGCCGTGGGCGTGAAGACAGCGGTGCGGTTCAAGCCCGTGCCGCTGATCGCACCGAGCGTTCCGCCCGTGACCACCACATCGCCGGTACTGCCGTTCCAGCTGAAGCTCGAACCCGGGTTTTCGCTGAAGCTAAAGGTGATGGTGGCCGTCTGGCCGGCTTTGAGCGCGGATTTGTCGCTGGTGATGCTCAAAGTGGGCGCCAGGGTATCGATGCTGATCGAGGGCGTGGTGCCCGCTGCGCCGACATTGCCGACCGCATCGGCATATCTGCCGGCAGCGACCGTGATGCTGGCCGTACCCGAGGCCAGATTGGCCGTGGGGGTGAAGGTAGCGCTGCGGCTCAAGCCCGTGCCGGTGATGGCGCCTAGCGTGCCACCGGAGACCAGCACATCGCCGCTGCTGCCGTCCCAGGTGAAGGTCTCTCCCGGGTCTTCGCTGAAGGTGAAGGTGATCGTCGCCGTCTCACCGATTTTCAGAGCTGACTTGCTGCTGCTGATGCTCAAGGTCGGCGTCAGCGTATCGATGGCCTGTGCGCCGAGCCCAGCGAGGCTAGCGTCGAGCACGGCATTGCCGGCCGCGTCGCTCAAGCCGCTGCCCACCAAGCTGAGCGCCACCGTCCCACTGGCCACGCCGGCGGTCGGCGTGACACTGACGGTGTAGCTGTTGGTCTCGCCGACCCGATTAATGGCCGTTACCGTGCCATTGCTGGCGCTGAAGTTGCCCACATCGAGCGAGCCCACCAAGGCCTCACTGAAGGTCACGGTGAAGGTGATCGCATCCTTGGTCACCGAGGCAGGGGTCGCGTCGCTGACCGATGTCACGCTCGGTGCCACGGTATCGAGCACGAAGCGCACCGTCTGCACCTCCGACACATTGCCAGCTGTATCAAGCTGGCGCACCTGCAGCTCGTAGCTGCCGTCGGCCGTGCCGTCGGTGGCTGGGGCGCTGTAGCTGCTCTGCCAGGCGCTGGGCACGCCCTCATTGCGGATGAGCCTGTATTGCACCGTGGCCTGCGCTTCGGTGTTGCCGGGTGCGGTGACGGCTGGATCGGCAGTCACCGGGGGGCTGTCCAGGTTGCCGGTATCCTGACTCAAGGCAGCATCGGGCATGGCCGGGTTGAGCAGATCGACCTGCAAGGTGCGCGAGGAGCTGGCACTGTTGCCGTAGACCCCCACATAGTCGAGCTGGGCGCCATAGCTGCTCTGGGTGAGCGCTGCCACGTCGTTGGCGGGCAGCAGCACCGTCCAGGATCCATCGGCAGCCACGGCGCTGCTGGTGTAGCTCTTGCCACCCAAGCTCAGGCTCAGGCTGCGACCGACGGCCGTATTGATGCTGGTGCCAGGCACCATGTCCTGCGCCGTGCCTGTGACGGTGATGGAGCCCTGGCTTTCCAGCAGATTGAGCCGGTCGTCACCGGCAAGCGGCTGCAGGGTCAGCACCGGCGGGTCGGTTTTGATGACCAACTCGCCACTGGAGATGTCGGTCTTGGGTGTGACATAGCCCGACGCGGTGACGGTAGCGGTCACGTCGTAGACCCCCTGATCCAGGGGCGCAGCGGCCGACAGGTCCAGCTGCCAGCGGCTGGTGGCGGGGTCGTAGCTCAAGCCGGCAGGGCTGCTGACACCGCTGCCCACGGTCATGCCGTATTGCACCGCGCCCACGGTCACGGTCAGTCCGTCGCCGACCTCCAGCGCGCTGTAGCCGCTGGCCGTGCCAGCGTTGATTTTTTGTGCCAGGCCGCCCAGCACGGGTGTGCTGTCCTTGCTGTCGAGCAAGGTCACGACGGGAATATCGGGCGGAGCCAGCCGCACCTCCAGCGTGGCGGTGGCGGGCTCGGCCGGATTGCCAGCCGCGTCTTGGACCCAGGCCTTGATGTCGTAGGTGTTGCCGTGGGCCAGGGCTGCCATATCGGCCTGGGGCACCTGCACCGTCCAGGTATTGGAATTGGCCCCTGCAAGCACGGCGGCGGTATAGGTCTTTTTATTGAGCTGCAGGCTGAGCACCTGGCCGGCCTGGGCATCGGTGCTCCCGCTCAGCGCAAACGAGCCGCCTGAGGGGATGGCATCCAATTCGCTGCGGTTGAGGATGGCATCGCCATCGCCCACCACCCCGGCGCCGTCGGTCAATGGCAGGGCCAGGCTCAGGCTCGGCGCGACCGTATCGATCAAGACCGTGCGCGAGGCCTGCGTGGTATTGCCGGCCTGATCGTCAACCTGCGCAGAGATGGTGCTGCTGCTGGTATCGGCCGGCACATCGGCGGCACTGAACAGCACCTGCCAGGTGCCGTCACTGGAGACTTGCGCGCCTTTGCTGAGCGTCCCCCATTGCACCCTGACCTGCTGGCCCGCCTCGGCGTCGCTGCGGCCGGAGATGGTTACACCGGCACTCTTGCGGGCCGCGTTGACGATGTCATTGCCCGCCACCGCATCGATGCTCAAACTGGGCGCTGCCATATCGAGCACGAACTCTGCCAGGCCTGGGGCGCTGGCATTGCCAGCGGTGTCTGTGGCCACGGCGCTGACCTCGATCCGGCCACCGCCCAGGCTCTGCAGTTCCTGAGCGCTCAGCGCGAAGGCCACATCGTCAGCACCGCTGACTGTTCTGGTGATGCTGGCCCTGCTGCTGGCGTGGGTGAACTGCACACGCACACTGCTGCCGGCTTCGGCGCTCAAACGCAGCACACCGCTACTCGCCTCGGCCGAGGTGGCCCCTTCAGCTACGCCTGTATCCAGACTCAAAACCGGCGCAGTGGGCGCGGTGGTATCGATCTGCGGCAGCGCACTGCTGTCAATGTCGGCGATGCTGCCGGCCAGGGTGAAGGCATTGCCCGCCGCGTCCTGCAAGCCAGCCAACAAGGCGGCCTTGAGCGCCGCCTCGTCGATGGTGGCCTGACCGTTTTGGCCGGCCGCCACGGTGTAAGTCAGGGTGCGGCTGTTGCTGCCTGTCGAGCCTGACCATTGCGCAGCCACGCCGACTCCATCGACCCTGAAAATGCTGCTGTCCGCGCCGCCGGTCAAGCCGCTGACCGGGCCATCAAAGAGCAGGCTGAGCACGATCTGCTCGCTGGCGCTGTCACCGGGCGTGCCGGCCAGGGCCGCAGCCACAGTGGCGCTGGGCGCGGTCGCACCCAAGCTGGGGGCGACGGTATCGATGAGCGGCAATGCGATGGCATCAATATTGGCAATCTGACCGCCGTTGGCCGTGTGCACAAAGGCATTGCCCGCAGCATCTTGCAGACCCGCCGCCAAAGCGGCCTTGAGCGCCGCCTCGTCGATGGTGGCACGGCCGTTGTGGCCGGCCGCCACGGTATAGCTCAGCGTCCGGCTGCTGCTGCCGTCGGCACCATTCCAGCTGGCGGCAACCGCATTGCCATCCACCTTAAAGATGGTGCTTTGCGCACCGCTGTTCAGGCCATAGACCGATTCGCTGAAGTTGAGCGTCAGCACAATGGTCTCGCCAGCGCTGTCGCCGGCGCTGCCAGCCAGGGCCGCGCCCAGGGCGACCGAGGCATTTCTCAGCGTGGGCCCTGCGCCGTCAAACTGCAAGGTCAGCTGCGCACTGCCATCCGAAGCATTGCCCCGGGCATCGAGCTGCCGCACTTGATAGGAGGCCGATCCCGGACTGAGCTCAAAGCTGCTGCCGCTGCCATCGACCCAGTCGCCAGCATTGACGCGCACCTGCCAGCTGGCACCGGGTTCCAGGCCACTGATCTGCACGATCGGGTCACGAGTCAAACGATCTGCACTATCGACACCGGTGTCGGCCTTCAGGGCGATGCTCGGGACCGAGGGCGCTGTGCGGTCGTTGAGCAACTGGGCGCGCTGGCTGGCGCTGAGCGCATCAAGGTCGCCACTGGCCTGCAGGGCCGCGATTTGCGCAGTGCTCAAGGCGCTGAGCTGGGTCGGCGACAAGTCTGCGATCGCCTGCGCCGTCAGGCCGGTGATGGCCGACGGATCCAGGGCCGCGATTTGGGTGGGCGTGAGCTGCGCCCGTTGCGCCTCCGTCAGGGCCGCCATCTGGTCGTTGTCCAGGCTGCCTATGGCCTGGGCGCTCAAGGCGCCCACAGCCGCCGGGCTGAGCTGGCTGATCTGCTGGGCGCT
>JBILDR010000121.1:0-10436 GCA_044352515.1 Polaromonas sp. | reverse complement strand
CCACGGGAATCAACCAACCATCCCGAAACAAGGCCGGATATAAGGATGCAGCCGACTTCTTCACAAAATCGAGCAAAACCGCTTGTCAGCCGGGAGGCATCCATATAAGCGCCGCCCTCGGCGCGATAGTGGCTTGTTTACAAAGCGTTGAGCGGAATCTTCACATAGGCCGTGCCGTTGTCTTCTTTGGGCGGCATTTCGCCGGCGCGGATGTTGATCTGCACCGCTGGCAAGATGAGCACTGGCATCTCCAGGGTGGCGTCGCGGGTGGTGCGCATCTGCACGAACTGCTCCTGGCTGATGCCGTCGCGCACATGAATGTTGCCGGCTCGCTGATCGGCCACGGTGCATTCAAAGGCCACCGGCCGGCCATTGGGCGGGTAGTCGTGGCACATGAAGAGGCGGGTTTGAGGCGGCAGGCTCAGCAGCTTGCGCGTCGATTGGTACAAGGTGTTGGCATCGCCCCCGGGAAAGTCGCAGCGGGCAGTACCGACGTCGGGCATGAACAGGGTGTCACCGACGAACACCGCATCGCCGATCTGGTAAGCCACGCAGGCCGGCGTGTGGCCGGGCACGGCCACCACCGAGCCTTGAAGCTCGCCGATCGCGAAAGACTCGCCGTCGGCCAGCAATTTGTCGAACTGCGAGCCGTCGAGCTTGAACTGTGGCTCCAGGTTGAAGATGCCCTTGAACACCTTTTGAACCGAGGTGATCTCCTTGCCGATGCCGATCTGCCCGCCCAGGTGTTTTTTGAGGTAGGGCGCGGCGCTGAGGTGGTCGGCGTGGGCATGGGTCTCCAGGATCCACTTCACATCAAGCCGATGCTCGCGCACATAGGCAATGACCTGGTCGGCCGACTTGGTGCGGGTGCGTCCCGACTTGGGGTCGTAGTCCAGCACCGAGTCAATGATCGCGCAGGCGCTGCCGGGGCCGTTGTGAACCACATAGGTCACTGTCCAGGTGGTCGGGTCAAACAGGCCGTGAACTTGGGGCTTGGCGAGGGAAGGGGATGCGGTCATGGTCACTCCTTTGATTAAGTTGCAGATAGTCTATTGACAAACAATTTATTTGTCAATAGACTATCGAGCATTCAACTGAAAGGAGCCCTTCGACATGAGCGAAGCCACACTCGAACTCGAGGACATGCGACAGGCGGCCAGCCAGGCCTGCAGTCTTATGAAGGTACTGGCCAACCCGGACCGCCTGATGATTCTCTGCCAGCTCTCCCAAGGCGAGAAGCGGGTTGGCGAGCTGGAAGAACTGCTGGGCATCGTGCAGCCGACTTTGTCCCAGCAACTGACCGTGCTGCGCGAGGAAAAACTGGTGAGCACCCGACGTGAAAGCAAGAACATCTACTACACCCTCGACAGCCCGAAAGCCATGGCGGTGATTGAGACCCTGTATCAACAATTTTGCAGCGTGACCTGCAAGCAGGCCGACTGAGCCCCTTGCACCTAATGAACGAAAGGACATTCCCATGACGATCGATTGGACTCACTTCACCCCCTGGGCCTCACTGGCCGGAGGCATCTTGCTGGGCTTGGCCTCGGCCATGTTCATCCTGGTCAATGGCCGGATTCTGGGCATCAGCGGCATTCTGGGCGGTTTGCTCAGCCCCAAGCGCGGCGACGCCGGCTGGCGCATCGCATTCATTCTGGGCATGCTGGTCGCACCCGTTTCGCTCACGCTGATTGCCCCGGCGGGACTGATCAGCGCGCCGCGCATTGATGCCAGCTACGGCTTGGTGGTGTTGGCTGGCCTGCTGGTGGGCTATGGCACCCGCATGGGTTCGGGCTGTACCAGCGGCCATGGGGTCTGCGGCCTGTCGCGGCTGTCGCCCCGTTCCCTGGTGGCCACCGTCACTTTCATGGCGGCCGGCTTTGCCACCGTCTATGTCATTCGCCACCTGATCTGAAGGAGACCCCCATGACCCGTACCACGACACACCGTTTGAGCGAATTTCTGGTTGGCCTGCTGTTTGGCTGGGGCCTGATGCTGGCCGGCATGACCGACCCCGGCAAGGTCATCGGTTTTCTGGACTTGGCCGGAGCCTGGGACCCGTCCCTGGCCTTTGTGATGGGCGGCGCCATTGCTGTCGGCTTTTTCGCCTTCGGCAGCGCCAAAAAGCGCACCAGCAACTTCTTTGGCGGGGCATTGCATCTGCCCACCTCGCGTGATATCGACAAGCGCTTGGTGGCCGGCGCGCTGCTGTTTGGCGCGGGCTGGGGCTTGGCCGGGTTCTGCCCGGGGCCAGCCATCGTCAGCATGGCCGGCGGTCAGCCCAAGGCCATGGTGTTTGTGGTGGCCATGATGGCCGGCATGCTGGCGTTCGAGTGGCTTGACCGCATGGGCCGGCGTGTATCCGCGACGGCCTGAGTCCCCTCTTGTTTTGGAGTCATCCCATGTCTGTTCAAGCACTCAGCGCCGACTTTGCCGTGGCCGGCCAGATCACCCCGGACGATGTGTCGGCCATTGCCCGAGCCGGCTTCAAGTCCATCATCTGTAACCGGCCCGATGGCGAGGCTGGGCCCGACCAACCCTCCTTCGCGTCGATCGCGCAGGCTGCCGAGGCGGCTGGGTTGAAGGCGCAGTACCTGCCCGCCATCGCCGGCCAGATCACGTCGGACCATGGCGCGGCCATGGCCCGCCTGTTGGCCGAGTTGCCGGCGCCGGTGCTGGCCTACTGCCGAAGCGGCGCCCGTTCGACTTCTTTGTGGCAGTTGGCACGCAGCCAGCCTTGAACCGTCAGGCCATTCGCATGTCTGTGCCCAGCCTCGCATCGATCGCATCGTTCTTGCCCATCCTTTCTTGGGGGCGCCAGTACGACCGCGCCACTTTGGTCAGCGATCTGGTGGCGGCGGTGATCGTCACCATCATGCTGATTCCTCAGAGCTTGGCCTATGCCTCGTTGGCCGGCTTGCCGCCCGAGGTGGGGCTGTATGCCAGCATCGCACCGTTGCTGCTGTATGCGGTGTTCGGCACCAGCCGGGTGCTGGCCGTCGGGCCGGTGGCGGTGGTCTCGCTCATGACGGCTACGGCCATCGGTGAGCATGCGGCGGCGGGTTCGCCCGAGTACTGGACAGTGGCCATCACCCTGGCCTTTTTGTCGGGTGCGATGCTGCTCCTGATGGGCGTGTTGCGCCTGGGCTTTTTGGCCAGCTTCCTGAGCCATCCGGTGATCTCCGGCTTCATCACCGCATCGGCCTTGTTGATCGCGGCCGGCCAGCTCAAGGTGATTCTGGGCGTGAAGGTCGAGGGGCACAATTTTTTCGAATTGCTCTGGGGCTTGGTGCAGCAGGGTCATCGCATTCACCTCACGACGGCGCTGTTGGGGCTGGCCACGGTGGCCTTCTTGTTCTGGGCCAGGCGCGGCCTCAAGCCGCTGCTGCTGAAGATGGGCTTGGGCGCGCGCCTGGCCGATGTGCTGGCCAAGGCGGGCCCGGTGGCTGGCATTGCGGTGACGGCCTGGCTGACCTGGTTCTTCCATTGGCATGAGGCCGGCGTGCGCATCGTCGGCACGGTGCCCCAGGGCCTGCCGCCCCTGAGCTTGCCGTCCTTTGATCGGGCACTGTGGCAAGAGCTGGCGGTGCCGGCGCTGCTCATCAGTGTGGTCGGTTTTGTCGAGTCGGTATCGGTGGGCCAGACCCTGGCGGCCAAGCGGCGTCAGCGCATCGAGCCCGACCGTGAACTGGTCGCGCTGGGCGCGAGCAATTTAGGCGCGGCCTTCACGGGGGGCTTTCCGGTGACCGGTGGCTTTGCGCGCTCGGTGGTCAACTTCGATGCGGGCGCGCAGACGCCGGCGGCCGGCGTGTTCACCGCCGGCGGCATTTTGCTGGCGGCGCTGCTGCTCACGCCAGCGCTGTATTTCGTGCCGCAGGCGACGCTGGCTGCGACCATCGTGGTTGCGGTGTTGTCCTTGGTGGACCTGAGCATCTTGCGGCGCACCTGGGCTTACGCCAAAGCCGACTTTGCCGCTGTGGTGGTGACCCTGCTGGTCACCCTGGGTGTGGGGGTGGAGTCGGGGCTGGTGGCCGGTGTGTTGGTGTCGCTGGCCCTGTTTCTGTTCAAGACGAGCCGGCCGCACATTGCTGAGGTCGGTCTGGTGGCTGGCACCGAGCATTTCCGCAACGTGCTCAGGCATCGGGTCAGCGTCAATCCAGCCTTGCTGAGCCTGCGGGTCGACGAGAGCCTTTACTTTGCCAATGCGCGCGCGCTAGAAGACCGCGTCAACGAGGCGGTGGCCCAACAGCCCGAGCTCAAGCATGTGATCTTGCAGTGCTCGGCCATCAATGACATCGACGCCAGTGCCCTGGAGAGCTTGGAGGCCATCGACCACCGCCTGCGGGACGCGGGCATCGTGCTGCACCTGAGCGAGGTCAAGGGGCCGGTCATGGACCGCCTGCAAGCCACAGATTTCATCTCCCACCTGCGTGGCCAGGTCTTCCTGACCCACTTCCAGGCGATTGCCCAATTGGCACCGCAGTGGCTGGCCAGTGTGGTCGGATCGACTGCCGATATGCAGCCTTCCATGGCTCAGCGCGGATCGCCATGAGCGACAAGACCGTCCATGGTGAAATCCCTGAGAAAAATCAGCGATGAAGTACTTTCCAGGGTGGCGCACATCCCATATATTAGTAATTGTTTATAAACAAATAGAGTTCACCGAATGATTCGTCTGACCACCGTGTTGTTTCTGACCGCCATGGCCGCTGTGCCGGCGCACGCCAGCCTGGCCCTGGCCACCAAAAATGCCTGCACGGCCTGCCATGCCGTCGACAAGAAGTTGGTGGGCCCGGCCTACAAGGACATTGCCCAGAAATACGGCTCGCAAAAAGACGCTGCGGCCACGTTGGCTAAGAGCATCAAGGTCGGTGGGTCTGGCAAATGGGGGCCGGTGCCCATGCCGGCGCAGCCGGCTTTGAGCGATGCCGATGCGCTCACGCTGGCCCAGTGGGTTTTGGGTGGAGCCAAGTGATCCAGTGGGCGCACGCTCTTCGGACGGTGGCTTTCTCAGCCTTTGTGTTCGCTGCCGTCCCGGCGTGGGCTCAGCCGGCCATGTTTCGCCATGCCGATCTGGCCTTGGGCAGCAAGCTGATTCAGGAGCACAAGTGCGCCCAATGTCACGTTCAGCGTGTGGGTGGCGACGGCTCGGCGATTTACCGTCCGGCCGGGCGCATCAACACCCCGGGTTTTCTGCGTGGCATGGTCGAGCAGTGCAATACCGAACTCAACCTGGGTTTGTTCCCGGAAGAGGTGGAGGCGGTGGCCGCGGTGCTTAACCGCGACCACTACAGGTTCAAGTAAGGGGCCAGCTCGGGTGAGCGAAGGCCCGAAAGTGTTACGGCCAGAAACGCGCCAGAGGCGTGTAGCGGTTTAAGCTAGATATCGGTGTATTCAGATATATGGATGAGTTGAGCGGGGGGCGAGGCGTTCGATGGGGCGCTAAGCAAGATGATGAGGTTTTGAGGGCAGGCCGAGGGCGCACCAGGGTTGGTTCGCAGCGGCCGCTGGCTTGTAGGCCGATCGGCTTTGACAAATAGGGAGGGGCATCAGTGAGTCATGAACATCAGCAACCGTCGGGGAGGGTGCGCAAGGCGCCCGAGAGCTTTCTCGACGCAGTCGGCGTGCGAAGCGTCTGGGCAGAGGCCAAGGACGGCCGGCGCCATTTCATTCGCAATGCCTTTGCCGCCGCCGCGGCCGGTTTGGCTGCGCCCGTGGTCAGTGCGCAGGGCAATCCGGTGCCGGCCGAAGGGGGCGACCCCAACATCCTGAACCTGCCGGCGCACACCACCGGCCTGGGTCAGGGCGTGGCCACTGAGGGCTATGGCAAGCCCTCGCAGTTCGAGGTCAATGTGCAGCGCCGGCAAAGTCCGGGGCTGACTCAGACCACGCAGGCGTCGGTTTCTTTTGCGCCACTGCAGTCGCTCTTCGGCATCGTCACGCCCAGTGGCCTGCATTTCGAGCGCCATCATCAGGGCTGGTGGGACGTCGACCCGTCCAAGCATCGCCTGATGATCAATGGCCTGGTCAAGACGCCCATGGTCTTGACCATGGACGAGGTCATGCGTTTGCCCTCGGTGTCGCGCTTTCACTTCATCGAGTGCGGTGCCAACACGGCGGTCGAATGGGGCAATGTGGCGGTGCCAACGGTGCAGTACACCCACGGCATGATTTCCTGCAGCGAATTCACCGGCGTGCCCCTGATCACCTTGCTGCAGTTGGCTGGGGTCGATCTGAAGAAAGCGCGCTTTGTGCTGGCCGAGGGCGCCGATGGCTCTTCGATGACCCGCACCATCCCGATGAGTCTGATCACCTCGGGCGAGGTGCTGGTGGCCTACGGTCAGAACGGTGAGATGCTCAGGCCCGAAAACGGCTACCCGCTGCGCCTGGTGGTTCCGGGCGTTCAGGGCGTGAGCTGGGTCAAATACCTGCGCCGTATCGAGGTGGGCGACATGCCCTGGGCGGCCAAAGACGAGGCCATTCACTACATGGACCTCATGCCGGATGGCACCCACCGTCAGTACACCAACATTCAGGAATGCAAGAGCGTGGTGACCACGCCCTCGGGCGGCCAGGTGTTGCTCGACAAAGGTTTTTACAACATCACCGGCTTGGCCTGGTCGGGCCGTGGCGCGATCAAGCGGGTCGATGTGTCGGTCGATGGCGGTCGCAACTGGCGCACTGCCCGCTTGCAGACGCCTGTGTTGTCCAAGGCGCTGACCCGTTTCAACATCGACTGGGTTTGGGACGGCAAGCCGGCCATCATCCAGAGCCGTGCCCAGGACGACACCGGCTATGTGCAACCCACCTACCGCCAGTTGCGCGCCGTGCGTGGCACCCGGTCGATTTATCACAACAATGCCATCCAGTCTTGGTTGGTGCAGGAAAGCGGGGAGGTCAAAAATGTTCAGCTCTCCTGAGGCCGTCTTCAAGCGTCTCTTGCTGGCCCTGGGGCTAGTGGCCAGCCTGGGTGCAGCCGCCCAGTCCACCGCCTTCCCAGGCGTGGGTCGACCGGCCACTGCCAAGGAGGTTGCTCGTTGGGACATTGATGTGCGCCCCGACTTCAAGGGCTTGCCGGCCGGCTCGGGCTCGGTGGCCAAAGGCCAGGAGATCTGGGAGGCCAAGTGCGCCCAGTGCCATGGCGTCTTTGGTGAGTCCAATGAGGTCTTCAGTCCACTGGTTGGGGGCACTACCGCGCAGGACGTCAAGACCGGGCGCGTGGCCAACCTGGCGCGAGAAGACTACCCGGGCCGCACCACCATGATGAAGGTGCCCACGGTCTCGACCCTGTGGGATTACATCAACCGTGCCATGCCCTGGAATATGCCCAAGTCATTGAGCCCGGACGAGGTCTATGCGGTCACGGCTTTCATGCTCAATCTGGCCAACGTTTTGCCCGACGATTTCGTGCTGTCGGACAAAAACATCGCTGAAGCGCAAAAACGCATGCCCAACCGCAACGGCATGAGCACCCATCACGCGATGTGGCCGGGTAAGGAGTTTGGCGCAGTGCCCAAGCCCGACGCCCGCAACTCCTTGTGCATGAAGGACTGCGCGGCCGAAGCTAAGGTGGCCTCTTTGTTGCCCGACCATGCCCGCAATGCTCATGGTAACTTGCAGGAGCAAAACCGTCCGGTGGGCGCGCAGCACGGGGTGGACACCAGCCGGCCGGAAGGTAAAGCGGGCACGGCGGCGGCCGCAGCCAAGCCTGAGCCCACTAAGCCGGACGCGGCCAAGTTGGACGCCGCGGCGGGCCAAAAAGTGGCGCTGGCCCTGCTGGCTAAGCACAGCTGTACCGCCTGCCATGGGGTGGACAAGAAGATCGTTGGCCCAGGAATACAGGAAATTGCTCGTAAGCACCCAGGCAAAGTGGACTATCTCCTTGGCAAAATACGGCAAGGCGGCGTAGGCGTCTGGGGTCCCATTCCTATGCCGGCGCAAAACCTTCCTGAAGCCGATGCCAAGGTGCTGGCTGAATGGATTTCTCGGGGGGCCGGCAAATGAGGACCTGGGCTCCCGTCTCGAATACCCTCTCATCAACTCAAGGAGAAGTGCAATGAACAACCGCCGCGAAACCCTCAAGCAAGGCGCCGTATTGGCCGGTTTGCTGGCTGCAGCCGGCTACCCGCAATATGCCCTGGCTTTCAACAAGAACGCCTTTGAGGCCAAGTCGGTCCAGGAGGCCATCAAGGCCGCCGGGGGCGGCGCGCTGGCCGAAAGCAAGGAAGTGACCCTGACCGGCCCAGACATCGCTGAAAACGGCGCAGTGGTGCCCTTGGGCGTGAGCACCGGCCTGGCCGGCGTCAAGGACCTCTTGATTCTGGTTGAAAAGAACCCCAATGTGCTGGTGGCCATGTTCCGTGTCAACGACGCGGTCGATGCCAGTTTCATGACCCGCGCCAAGATGGGCCAGTCCTCGGACGTTTACGCGGTTGCCATCATGGCCGACGGCCGTGCGCTGTTCAGCAAGAAAGAAGTCAAGGTCACGCTGGGCGGCTGCGGCGGTTGAGCAAGCACCAACCCATCGCACACCCATCCCACATCCCAGAGGAGTTTCATCATGGCAGATCCGATGCGCATTCGCGCCCAAGCCGCTGGTGGCAAGGCCACCGTCCGTGTTCTCATGAGCCACGAAATGGAGTCCGGCCAGCGCCGCGATTCGGCCGGCAAACTGGTGCCAGCCTGGTTCATACAAGAGGTCAACGTTTCGCTCAATGGCAAGCCGGTGCTCAGCGCCGAGTGGGGCCCGGCGGTCTCCAAGAATCCCTTCTTGCAGTTCAACATCAAAGGTGCCAAGGCTGGCGACAAGGTTAGCATCACCTGGAAGGACAACAAGGGCGATACCCGCACCGACGAAGCCACTGTGTCCTGAGTTCCCAGCGCAGCCGCCGAGCAGAGGGCGGCTTTGACTCGATACCGATAATCAAGAGAGGAGACACCGTGAGGATTCAAATCATCGGAGTGATGGCGCTCGCCGCGCTGGGCTGCGGCTCGGCGCTGGCCCAGAAAACCGCCAGCCAGGGCATCGACGAGTACCGGGCCATGCTGCAAGACGGCAACCCGGCCGATTTGTTCGAGGCCAAGGGCGAGGACCTGTGGAAGCAAAAACGCGGGCCCAAGGCAGCCTCGCTCGAAAAATGCGACCTCGGCAAGGGCCCGGGCGTGGTCAAGGGCGCCTTTGTGGAACTGCCGCGTTTCTTTGCCGATACCCAGCGGGTGCAGGACCTGGAGTCGCGCATCGTCACTTGCATGGCCAGTCTGCAAGGCTTTAATGAGGCTGAGATCAACAAGACGCCCTTTGGCCGCGGTGAAATGGCCAATGTGACCGCCTTGGCCACCTGGATATCTGCCGAGTCCAAGGGCATGCGCTTTAACCTGCCGCAGGCTCATGTCACAGAAAAAACCTTTTATGAGGTGGGCAAGCGCCTGTTCTTCCAGCGCGCAGGCACGCACGATTTTTCCTGCGCCTCCTGCCACGGCGAGGAAGGCAAGCGCATCCGTCTGCAGGACCTGCCGGTGCTGACCAAGAACCCGGGCGACGGCGTGGGCTTCGCGGCCTGGCCCGCCTACCGGGTCTCCAATGGGCAGATGTGGAGCATGCAATTACGCCTGAATGACTGCTACCGGCAGCAGCGCTTCCCCTATCCGGGCTTCGGCAGCGATGCCACCATTGCGCTGTCGACCTATCTGGGCGTCAACGCCAAGGGGGCTGCTTCGGCGGTTCCAGCCATCAAACGTTGAGGAGCCACTCATGAAATCAACAACCTTTCGCAAGTCGCTGATCGTTGTGGCTGCATCGGCTCTGGTGGCCGGTTGCGCCAGCCTGCCTTCATCGGCCGAACTTGACGCGCTGACCGATCGCATCGTCAAGGCGTCCTTCCGTGACCAAGGCATGGCCAAGGTCGACCGGGTGCTGGCCACCGACGAGACCAATCGCTTGTGCAGCCAGGCCGATGTCGCCGGCAAGCCTCTCGATGAAGCGACCGCCAAGCGCATTGAACAAGTCAATCTCAAGGCGGTCAAGTGGCCTTCCGATGGCAAGTTTTTAGGTGACTGGAAGCAGGGCGAGGCCATTGCCCAGAGCGGCCGGGGCCTGACCTGGTCCGACAATGCCAAGGTGGCCAATGGCGGCAATTGCTACAACTGCCACCAGATCAGCAAGGAAGAAATCTCTTTTGGCACCCTCGGCCCCAGCCTGTACAACTACGGCAAGATTCGCGGCGTCAAAGATCCCAGCGATCCCGCGTCGCGGGCCATGGTGGAGTACACCTGGGGCAAGATCTGGAACGCCAAGGCCTACAACGCCTGCTCGAACATGCCGCGCGCTGGGCACGCAGGCGTGCTCAATGAGACGCAGGTTCGCCATATCGTGGCTTTGCTGCTCGATCCCGCTTCGCCGGTCAACAAGTGAGCGGATTCCGAACCCGGCCTGGCCG
>JBILDR010000120.1:0-10453 GCA_044352515.1 Polaromonas sp. | reverse complement strand
TCGTCCCCCAGTCCTGGCTGAGCCAGCCCAGGGGCAGGCGGCCGGTGTGCTTTTGCAGGGCTTGCAGGCTGTCCGCAATATGCAGCGCCTGTTCTGGCTCGGGCATGTTGGAGTGCATCATCCGTGTTGCGGCCAGGCCGTGGCCCAGCCACTGCGCATCGCTCAGCCGCTCAATCACCTCGGGGATGCGCGGCAGTACCAGCGCGTTGGCCGCCACCGCAGGCTTGAGGCCGGCTTCGCGCAGCGCCTCGAGCAGGCGAAATACGCCGATGCGCAGGCCGTATTCGCGCTGAGACCAACTGCGATAGTCGGGATTGAAGCTGCCGAACTCACCCACAAAACGGGGGTCACGCAAGCTGCCCGTAGGCGCCTCGAAATCCCAGTGTTCGAGATACAGCACCACGAACAGGTGCAGGCCCGGCGCCAGAGGGCCGGCAGGCCGCAGGGGCAGGGCGCTGTAAGGGTAATGGGGGTGGTCCATGGTGGTGCAAAGAGTAGCGCGCAAGACCGACTTGGCAGGCGCTGGAAAACCCCTGAATTTGTCGGTCACTTGACTTCCGGACCTGATGATTGCACAGTCCGGGGTAATTGTCCTATGTATAGGACAATTTGATCATCTTCCCAGCCTTCCCTTAAACCTATTTTTCGAGGACTGACCATGACGTCTCAACCCCGCGTGTCCCGTCGTTTGATTTTGCAGGCCGGTGCGGCCGCCTCCGCGCTCGGCGCGCCCGGTCTGCTGTTGGCCCAGGCCCGGCCGGTCAAGATCGGTCTGGTGCATCCGGTCAGCGGCGGCCTGGCCTACAGCGGCGGCCAGGGGCGTCTGGGCTGCCAGTTGGCCATTGAAGAGATCAACGCTGCCGGCGGCATCAAGGCCATGGGCGGCGCCCGTCTTGAGGCAGCTTTGGGCGATTCACAGTCGCGGCCCGAGGTCGGCGTCTCCGAAGTCGAGCGCCTGCATCAGGAGGGCGTGGCCGCCTATGTCGGATGCTTTTCCAGCGCCATCGCGCTGCCGGCTACCCAGGCGGCGGCCAAGTACAACACGCCCTTCATGATCGATGTGGGCGTGTCTGACAACATCGTCAATCGCGGCCTGAAAAACGTCTTTCGCCTCGCCCCTGGCTTTGGCAAGTGCGTCGACGACGCCATTGAGGGCCTGGGTCAGGTCAACAAGGCCGCCGGCGGCATCGCCAAGAAGGCCGTGCTGGTGCATGAGGAGTCCGAGTTCGGCACCGGCACTGCCAAGCTGCTGGCCGGCAAACTCCCCGGCATCGGTGTCGAGGTGGCCGAGGTCATCAAGCATGCCAACCCGACCCGCGACTTCACCAATGTGGCCCTGCGCATCCGCAGCCTGCGCCCCGATGTGGTGATCATGAGCAACTACCAGAACGAGTATGTTTTGTTGGCGCGCACCCTGCATCAGCAAAAGGTCGATCTGGCGGCGATGTTCAGCGTGCTCGGCGGTGGCTTCAACTACAAGCTGGTGCAGGAGCAGCCTGATGTGGCTCAGCACATGATGGACTTCAACCACTGGTTCAACCCCCGCAACCCCAAGGCGGCCGATCTGCGCAAGCGCGCGGCCGACAAAGGCGCCCTGTTCACCTTCGAGGTTTACTGCGGCTACAACTCGGTCAAGCTCTATGCCGACGCGCTGCAGCGTGCCGGTACCGCCGACAAGGAAAAGGTCATCGCCGCCCTGGAGGCTAGCACCTGGGCCGATCACTTCATGCCTTACGGCGCGACCAAGTTCGTCAATGGGCAGAACCAGGGCGGCAAGGCCGTGCTGCTGCAAGCGAGCAAGACCGACATCGAGGTGGTCTGGCCCAACGAGTTTGCGGCGGCCAAGCCCATCTTCCCCAAGCCCAAGTTCAGCTGATCGAGCGCTGAGGGCCGCTGTCCCCGGGGACAGCGGCTTGTGCGCACCACCTGCCGCATCGGCGGGGTGCGCGGTTTTCGGCTTTTTTTATCGAATCAGGACGAGTCCCAGTGGATCCCACCATTTTGGCCGCAGCGGCCATCAACGGCTTGCTGATGGGCGGCATCTATACCCTGGTCGCGTCGGGTCTGACGCTGATCTACGGGGTGTTGCACATCATTAACTTCGCCCACGGCAGCATGTTGATGCTGGCCATGTTCGGCGTTTACTTCCTGCTGACCAAGCTGGGTATCGATCCCTACCTGGCGCTGCTGGTCATGGTGCCCGCCATGTACGCGCTGGGCTACCTGCTTTACCGCCACATGATCGGTCGCCTTTCGCTCGGGCGCGATGAGAACATTTTGCTCATCACCTTGGGGCTGTCCATCCTGATCGAGAACCTGGCCTTGCTGTTTTTCAAGGGCGATTCGCGCACGGTGTCGCTTTCCTACAGCGACAAGATGTTCGAGCTCGGGCCGCTGCTGCTGGGCATGCCCAAGGTGATTTCCTTCTTCGCAGCCATGGTGCTGTGTGCGATGTTGGGCCTGTTCATCACCCGTACTGACACGGGCAAAGCCATTCGGGCGGTGGCCAAGGAGCGCATGGGCGCGCGGCTGGTGGGCATCGATGTCGAGCGCATCTTTGCGGTATCTTTTGGCATAGGTCTGGCCACATTGGGCGCGGCCGCCTGCCTGTTGATGCCGATCTTCTATGTCTCACCTTCTAGCGGACACGTGTTCGTCATCGTCGCCTTCACCGTGGTGGTGCTCGGCGGCATGGGTAGTTTCTTAGGCGCAGTGCTTGGCGGCCTGATTGTGGGCCTGACCGAGTCGTTTGGTGGCCTTTTCCTGGGCGAGAGCTTGGGGCAGATCGGCATTTCGCTGATCTTCATCCTCATCTTGCTGTTCCGGCCATCAGGCCTGTTTGGAGACAAGCGATGAGCACCGCCCGTCCATCCTGGCTGGGCCATGGCCTGTTGCTGCTCATTGCACTGGCCTTTCCCCTGCTCTTTAGTTCGCCCTTCATGGTCAATTTTGGCGTGCTGGCGCTGTTTTACGCCTTCATCGGCCAGTCCTGGAACATCGCAGGCGGTTTTGCCGGTCAGCTTTCTTTTGGCCATGTGGCGTTTTTCGGCGTAGGCGCCTACGCCTCGACCATGGTGCAGATGCGCCTGGGCTGGAACCCCTGGATGGGCCTGCCGGTCTCTGCACTGGCTGGTGCGGCAGCTGGCTGGCTGATCGCGGTGCTGTCCTTCAGGGCGGGTCTGAAGGGCTCCTACTTCGCGCTGATCACGCTGGCCTTTGCCGAGGTGTTTCGCATCGTCGTCAACTCGGTGGAGGTGACCGGCGGCGGCCTGGGCATGCTCATTCCCATGAAGCAGACCGCTGCCAACTTCCAGTTTGGCGACCGACGGGTGTTTTACTTCATCATCTTGGCGCTCACGGTGGCCTCGGTGCTGCTGGCCCTGTGGCTCAAGGCCTCGCGCTTTGGCGCCCGCTTGGCTGCGATCCGTGAGAACGAAGACTCGGCGCGGGCTCTGGGCATCAACACCTTCGCAGAGAAGACCAAGATCATGATGATCTCGGGCGCGATTGCCGGTATCGGCGGTTGCTTTTTCGCGCAGTACTTTCTCTACATCGATCCGACGATTGCGTTTGGCGTCGACAAGTCGGTCGAGATGCTGCTGGTCAGCATGATTGGTGGCGCAGGCACGGTCTACGGGCCGCTGATTGGTGCGGTGCTGCTGGCGGCCATCAGCGAGGTGACCCGGGCCTGGTTCACCATCCAGGGCCTGTCGCTGGTGCTCTATGGTGCTTTGCTGGTGGTGATCATCGCCTACCTGCCCAATGGATTGATTGATTTGTTCAAGCGGCGCAGTCAGCGCCCCGGGAGTCCATGATGCTCAAGGTCACCAACCTGACCAAGATCTTCGGCGGTCTCAAGGCAGTCGATGGCGCCAGCCTGGAGGTGGGCCAGGGCCGCATCGTGGCTTTGATCGGCCCCAATGGCGCCGGCAAGACGACCCTGTTTGCCTGCATCGCTGGCTTCCTGCCGATCAACCAAGGCCGCGTGGAGTTGCTCGGTCAGGACATCACCGGCATGAAGGTGCATGACATCGCCCGGCTGGGCATGGTGCGCACTTTTCAGATCACCCAGCCCTTTGCCAAGCTGACGGTGCTCGAGAACATCGCCGTCGGTTCGCACCAGTTGCATGAGCGCCGTGCCGACGCGCTGTCTCACGCACGCAACGTGGCCGAGCGGGTGGGCATGCCTGCGGCCATGCTCGATCAGCCGGCGGCCGAACTGACCGTGGCCGGGCGCAAGCGCCTGGAATTGGCACGCGCCCTGGCCACCGAGCCCAAGCTTTTGCTGCTCGACGAGGTCATGGCGGGCCTCAATCCGCAGGAGATCGTCGACATCATCGGCATCATCCGCAAGATCCGCGACGGCGGCGTCACCATTTTGCTGATCGAGCATGTAATGCACGCGGTCATGAGCTTGTCCGAGCATATTTATGTGCTGTCCTACGGCAAGATCATCGCGCAGGGCGCGCCGAAAGACATCGTGAACAACCGCGATGTGGTGGAAGCCTATCTGGGGCGGGGTGCTGCTGAGCAGATGGCGGCGGCGGAGGGTCAACATGCTTGAGATCCGCCAACTGCATGCCGGCTACGGCAGCATAGAAATTCTGCGCGGCGTCGACCTGGATGTGGGAGCCGGCGAGATCGTGGCTGTCCTGGGCAGCAACGGCGTGGGCAAGTCCACCCTCAACAACAATATTTCGGCGCTCTACCGTCCGTTCTCAGGCTCAATCCGCTTCGAAGGCCAGGAGATGGTGGGGCTGTCTTCGAGCGAGGTGGTGCGCCGTGGTTTGATTCATGTGCCCGAGGGTCGGCGGATTTTCCCCAACCTCAATGTGCGCGAGAACCTCGAGCTGGGCAGCCTGGTGCGCGGCAAGGAGCGGCGCTCGCAGAACATCGAGCGGGTGGTGGGCATTTTCCCCAGGCTGAAAGAGCGCTTTGACCAGCAGGCCGGCACGCTCTCGGGCGGCGAGCAGCAGATGCTGGCCATAGGCCGCGGTCTGATGTCTGAGCCGAGCCTTCTGATCATGGACGAGCCTTCGCTGGGTTTGTCGCCCTTGCTGGTCGAGCAGATGTTTGAGTTGATACAGCGCATCAACCAGGAGGGCATGCCTATCCTGTTGATGGAGCAAAACGCGGTGCAGACCCTGGCCATTGCGCACCGCGCCTACATCATCGAAAACGGTGTGATCGCAATGCAGGGCAAGGCCAGTGATCTGGTGCGCGACCCGCAATTGCGTAAAAACTACCTGGGGCTCTGAGCCATGACTGCTGACAGCCCTGAATTGAGCGGCCGGCATGCGCTGGTGACTGGCGCGGGATCAGGCATAGGCCTGGCCACGGTCCGTGCCCTGCTGGGCCATGGCGCTAAGGTGGCGGCGGTGGTGCAAAGCGATGCGCAGCGCGGCGCTCTGGCGGGTCTGTTGCCCGCTGAGCGCATCCTGGTGCAAGACCTGCTCGATGATGCAGCTTGTGCCGCCTTGCCGGCCCTGGCCAGCGAGCGCTTGGGCGGGCTCGATGCGCTGGCCTGCTGCGCCGGCATCTTCTACAAAAAGGGTTCGGACGATACCCGTCTGGAGGAATGGCGCCACACGCTGGCGCTCAATCTGGACGCCACTTTCATCCTGACCCGCGCAGCGATTGCCTGCATGCGGGCCCAGCGGCGGGGCGATGCCGCCGTGGTGGTGATCAGCAGCCAGATAGGCCTGGTCGGCCATGTGCGCGGCGCGGCCTATGCGGCCTCCAAGGCCGCGCTCAATGGCATGGTGCGCTCGTTGGCGCTGGAATGGGCCTCCGAGGCCTTGCGCATCAATGCGGTCGGACCCGGGCCGGTCGATACCCCCATGGTGGCAGCCACTGCCGCCGACCCGCAAGCCCTGGCGGCGATGCAGGCCACCATCCCCATGGGTCGGCTGGGCCAGCCCGAGGAGATTGGCGAGGTGGTGAGCTTTTTACTGTCGCAGCGGGCGTCTTTCATCACCGGGCAAATTCTTTGTGCAGACGGCGGCTTTACCGCACGGTGATGGCATGAGCAGCCTGGGCGCGCCCACACCCACGGCCTTGAAACACCTGGCCAGCGTGGTGCGCAGCAAGAACGCCGGCCCGCTGTGCTTGACGGTTGACCTGTTTTTTCGCGATCGGCCCGCCTATGAGCGCGCCATCGCCAGCTCCGGCTTGAGCGCAGACAGTGTGGCCTGGCTCTACGGCGTGCAGGCCGAGCAGGTGCGGCGCTTTGATCTGCCCGAGATCCTGGCCATCAAACTGGCGATGCCGCGCGCGCTGTGCGTCGGCGATCCGGGCGATGGGGATGTGTATGGCGCGCAGCAGCATGCGCCCTTGCTGGAGGTGCTGCTGTGAGCGCGGTGGCGCGTCTGCTGAGCAGCCACAAGCCGGGGCCAGAGCGCCTGCGGGTCTTGTCGGCCTCCGGTCAGCTCGGTTATGGCATTGCAGCAGAGTCCTTCGAGCGAGGGCTTGCACGGCGGCCACATGTCATCGGTTGCGACATGGGCTCCATTGACCCTGGGCCCTATTACCTGGGTTCGGGCCAGATGGCGGCGCCGCAGGCCATGGTCAGGCGCGACCTCGAGCGGGTTCTGTGCGCCGCGCGGGCGCTGGACGTGCCGCTGCTTATCGGCAGTGCAGGTACCGCCGGCGCCGGCCCGCATCTGCAAGCGACCTTGGCGCTGCTGCGCGAGGTGGCGCAGACGCACCAGCTGTCCTTGCGGGTGGCGACGGTCACCAGTGACCTGCCGTCCGATATGTTGGTGCAGGCGCTGCAGGACGGGCGCCTGCATGCGCTCGATGAAGCCACGCCGGGGGCAGGCCTGCCTGATGCCCAGGCGGTGCGTTCTTGCAGCCATATCGTGGCCCAGTGCGGCAGCCATACCTTTATGCAGGCGCTGCGCCTTAAACCCGATGTGCTGATTGCTGGGCGCTCCTGCGACACCGCGATTTTTGCGGCATTGCCCATGATGCTCGGCTATGACCCTGGCCTGGCCCTGCACATGGCCAAGATCATCGAGTGCACCTCGCTGTGCTGCGAGCCGGGCGGGCGCGATGCGATGCTGGCTCAATTGGGCGAGCATGATTTCGTGCTCGAGAGCATGAACCCGGCTTTGCGCGCTACCCCGGCTTCGGTGGCTGCCCACGCGCTTTACGAGCAGGCCGATCCCTGGCAGGTTGATGAGCCTGAGGGCACGCTGGACCTGCGCCAAGCCCGTTATGAGGCGCTCGATGAGCGGCGCACCCGGGTCAGCGGCGCGCGCTTTAGTCCGCGCCCGGCGCCGACCCTCAAGGTCGAGGGCGCGGCGCGTGTGGGTTCCCGGGCGGTGTTGATGGCTGGTGTGGCCGACCCTGGCCTGATTGCGCTGCTGCCACAGGCTCTGCGCGAGGTCGATAAGCGCGCCCACCAGCTTCTGCCCGGCGCCTGGCAGATGGTGCCGCACCTCTACGGTCAGGGTGCGGTGCGGCCGCTGCCCGCAGAGCAGCGCAGTTCGCATGAGGTGGGGCTGGTGCTCGAATTTCTGGCCCCCGAGATGGAGCTGGCTCGCACCGCGGCGGCTGTCTTCAAGCAGAACCTGCTGCACTTTGGCTACCCCGGGCGTTTGAGCACCGGCGGCAACCTCGCTTTTGCCTTCACCCCCAGCGAGTGCGAGGCCCATGAGAGCTACCGCTTTGTGCTCTATCACCTGCTTGAGGGCGTGGATCCGGATCAGGTGTTCGTGGTTGATGCGCAGGACTGGTCCTGGCAGAAAGAGGCGGCATGACCGCACGCCTGCCCCTGACCAAATACCACCAGATCTACCTGGTGCTGCGTGAGCAATTACAGGAAGGCCGCTTCGCCCAGGGCATGCCGGCCGAAATGGAGTTGGCCCGCCAGTTTGGCGTTGGGCGGGTCACGGTGCGCCATGCGATGGAGCAACTGGTGGCCGATGGACTGATCGTACGAGTCGTCGGCCGCGGGACTTTCCCCAAGGCTGCGCCGGCCGCGGGCTTGATGCGCGATGCGGCCGTGCAGGCCCAGCCCACCCGCTTGGCCGGCCTGATGGAAAACATCGTCAGCGCCAGCCGCTCGACCACCGTCAAGGTGCTGGACTGGCGCACCGTGGCTGCGCCCGAGGCGGTGGCCAGCGCTTTGCAGCTGCCCCTGGGCGAGCCGGTCAAGAAGGCGGTGCGCCGACGCAGCTCGCGCGAGGGCCCGCTGTCTTACATCACCACCTATATGCCTTTGCACTTGGTGGCGGGCATGTCCCGGCGTGATCTGGCCAGCAAACCGGTGCTGCAATTGTTGGAAGAAGCCGGCGTTGAATTGGGGCGGGCTCAGCAGACGATTTCTGCCCGCCAGGCCGATGCGGTGGTGGCCCATGAGCTGGGCGTGGCCATAGGCTCGGCGCTGCTGGCGGTGCGCCGGCGGGTGTTTGACGCGCAGGACAGGCCGGTGCAGTGGCTCGAAGGCCTGTACCGGCCCGACCGCTATGAATATCTGATGGAAGTCTCGCGCATCGGCGGGGTCGATGCGCGCATTTCGGTCAAGGACCAGGGCAGTGCGGCATGAGGGTGCTGCGGATCAAGGAGTGACACAGGTGAGTACACAGTCGGGGGCCGCTCAGACGCTGGCCCAAAAGCTGATTGCCAAGGCAGCGGGCCGCTCGCAGGTGGCCGTTGGTGAGATCGTCAACTGCCAGGTCGACCTGGCCATGTTCCATGATTCCTCCGGCCCGCGGCGGCTCAAGCCCATGCTGGAGGAACTGGGCGCGCAGGTCTGGGACAAGGCTAAGGTGGTGCTGGTGATGGACCACTATGTGCCCGAGCAGGACGACGATTCGCGCCGCATCGTGCGCATCGCCCGTCAGTGGGCGGTGGACCAGCAACTGCCGCATGTTTACGACAGCCAGGGCATCTGCCATGTGGTGCTGCCGCAAAAAGGCCACCTCAAGCCCGGCATGTTTTGCGTCGGCGGCGACTCGCATTCGCCCACCGGCGGCGCCTTTGGCACCTATATGTTTGGCATCGGCAGCACCGAGATGTTGGGCGTGGTGGTGACTGGGCAGCTCTGGGTGCAGGTGCCGCGCACCTACCGCATGCGCTGGAACCAGCGCCTGGCGCCGGGCGTGACCGCCAAAGACATGATGCTGCACATGATCGGCCGCTTTGGCATGAATGGCGGCCAGTATCAGGCGGTGGAATTTTGCGGTGAGGCGGTTCAGGCCCTGTCCATGCAAGAGCGCATGACGATGTCGAACATGAGCGCCGAGATGGGCTCGCAGGTCGGCCTGATTGCGCCCGATGCGGTGACCCAGCAATGGCTGGCCGGCGTTGGCGTTCCCGATATTGAGCTGGAGGGCTGGCAGACCGACGAGGGCGCCGAGGCCACCACCTACGACTTCGACGCGGCCACCTTGGCGCCCCAGGTCGCCGCGCCACACAGCCCGGCCAATACTCGGCCGGTTGGCGAGTTTGGTAACACCGACATTCAGGTCGCATATGTGGGCGCCTGTACCGGCGCCAAGCTCGACGATCTGCGCGCTGCGGCCAGCGTGCTGCGCGGCCAGCGTCTGCCGGCCGGTGTTCGGCTGATGGTTGCACCGGCCAGTGTGCAGGACCAGGCTCAGGCCGAAGCCGAAGGCGTGATGGCGGCCCTGCGCGGCTCGGGCGCCGAGGTGTTGCCTACCGCCTGCGGCGCTTGCTCGGGCTATGGCGGCAGCATTCCCGATGGCGCCAATGTGATCGCCACCACCGCGCGCAACTTCAAGGGGCGCATGGGCTCGGCCACCGCCCAGGTTTACCTGGCCTCGCCCTATACCGTGGCCGCCTCGGCGCTGCGCGGGCGCATCACCGACCCCCGCGAGGTGCTGGCATGAGCAGCAGCCATAAAGTCTGGAAGCTCGGCGCCGACATCGACACCGACCAACTCGCGCCCGGGGCCTATATGAAGCTGGGCATCGCCGATATTGCTACCCACTGCCTCGAAGGGGTGCGGCCCGAGTTCGCGGCCCAGGTGCGGCCGGGTGATGTGATCGCCGCTGGTGCCAACTTCGGCATAGGCTCATCGCGCGAGCAGGCGGCCGGCGCGCTGGTGCAATTGGGCGTCAAGGCGGTGATCGCGCCGTCCTACAGCGGCCTGTATTTTCGTAACGCCTTCAATTTGGGCCTGTTGCTGCTGACCTGCCCCGAGGCCGAAGGGCTGGAGGAGGGCGAGGCCATCGCGCTCGATTTGCCGGGCCGCGCTGTGGTCCGTGGCAACGGCGAGCGCCTGGCCTGCGCGCCGATTCCGGACTTCCTGCTTGAGATGGTGCGTGCCGGCGGTCTGTTGCCCCAGCTGAAGAAAACCCTGCAAGAGCGCAAGGAGTCCCTATGAGCAAAGCTTCGAACTCGCCCAGCGTGGTGCGCGCCCAGGCCATGCCCGAAGGCTGCCTGGTGGTGCCGGCAGTCGTCGTCGGTGGCGGCTCCTGCGGTC
>JBILDR010000320.1:0-3080 GCA_044352515.1 Polaromonas sp. | reverse complement strand
CACGGGTATCGGTGAAGCGGAAGTCAACAAACTTGACGTCGTTTTCCTTCACCATGTTGATCACGTCTGCGACGGTCTTGGCCATCAATACTCTCCTGTGCTGGGTAGGGGTGGGTTAAAAGAAATCGGGAGTGGCTCAAGCAGATGCAGTTTCTGTGCCAAAACGGCGTCTGGTCGGCCCTGCGCGAAGCCCAACATTGTGCCTTGTTCGCTCGGCTACCCTGGAAGGGTCCTGAAGAAAACTGCACGGGCCATAAGATTGCACCAAATTCGTGCTTTTTTAGTCGGAGTGACTTCATTTTGGTGCATTCTTAGCGCACCAATTCAGGGCCCAGTTTGAGGCCAAAAGGGCTGAGCCCGGCCAGCAGTTCCGGGTAGGCCTTGTCCACCGCCTCCCCCTCGCCTTTGACCCCGAGCTCGATATGCCGGCCGTACTGAGGATGGTCGACGCTGGGCAGGCTGAACACCTTGACCGCCGGGTGGCCCGCCTCGATGGCCTGCATCAAGGGCGTCAGCATGCCCTCCATGCCCTCCAGAACGATGACCGACTTCTCCACCTGGGTACGGGAGCGGTGGAAGGCCCGGTAACGGGTGTCGAGCAGCCACTCCATCATGGGCCAGGCCATCACCGGAAAGCCGGGCAGGAAATGCACCGCGCCCGGCCCGGCCTCACAGGTAAAGCCGGGGATCTTGTTGTAGGGGTTGGGAATAACGCCTGCGCCTGCTGGGAACATGCCCATCTGCAGCCGGTGCTGGTTCTCGGGCCGGCTCACATCGAGCTCTATGCCCTGTTCGCGGGCTACGTCGCGCATGCGGTCGATAATGAGCAACTCAGCCTCAGGCTGCAGGGCCAATTCCACCCCCAGGGCCCGTGCGGCGCACTGACGGGTGTGGTCGTCGGGCGTGGCACCAATGCCGCCACAGGAAAACATCACCTCGCCCCGCTCACGCGCCGCCGCAAAAGCTTGCGCCAGCAGCGCGGTGATGCGTTCGGGGTCGTCCCCCGCATACTGAACCTGCGTCAGAGCCAGCCCCCGCGCCGCCAGGATCTCGATGGCCTTGGCCATGTGCTTGTCAGCACGCTTGCCGGAGAGGATCTCGTCGCCGAGGATGAGGAGGGTGAAGGTGGGGGGCATGGGAAAGATGAGCACCAAAGCCAAACAAAACTCAGCCGATCAGTGTAGCCACCCTCATCGCCCACCCCCTGGATGGCGATCAGGTAGGAGCGCCGCCCTCGGCGCGCCGGCCCGCCCGCAGACGAACCGAGAGTAGGAGCGCCGCCCTCGGCGCGATTGGCTTTTCTGACAACGAAAATCGAGTTCAAGCCCCGATGATCAGCCCCGGCGTTCCGGTGTTGAGGTTCAAGTTCGAAGGGTTCAAGTCCAGCAGGATTGCTGCCAGCGCAGACCCTCCGCCGGCATCGCCATCGTAAAGAACCAAAGCCTGCAGGCCACCAGCGCCCGGGCTGAAGGCTTTGCTGCCTGGGTCGAAGGTCCCCTTCAAAATACCGAACTGCTGATTTGCGATCGTACCCGCGGTTGTGTTGAAAGTCAGGCCACTCAAATCCAGGATGTCGCTAGCACCAAAGTCCTTGACCCAATCGAACCCAGCCGTCAGCAAATAGTCCATACCTTGCATGGAAACACCTGTCGGGCCATCGCCTTGCTTGAAGACAAAGCGGTCATTTCCACCACCGCCGGTGAGTTGATCGCTGCCCGGACCGCCCATCAAGGTGTCAGCCCCGCTACCGCCCACAGCGACATCATCTCCGGGGCCGGAGTAAATGTTCACTGGGTTGGTACTTGCAGAGGCATTGATCGTATTGTTTGTGCCATCACCTACGATCGCGCCAAATGAACCCAACTTGTTCCCGGCGGCATCTGCCAGTGAACCCATAGAGCTGATGTAGCTGATGCCAATCACGCTAAATGAAGGGGTGAAATTGATCGTGGCCAAATTGTTGGAGAGACTGTAGGTGGTCGGCACCACATCAGAGCCCGCTCCAAAATTCTTAAAGCTCATGCCTGCGAGATCGGAAGCAAGTACCGGTTCCGAAAATTGGACCTGAATCGAACTGCTCAAAAAGTCTACTCTGGTCACGGTAGGAGCAGCAGTATCTGTTGGGTCGTTGGCCGCAATCGAGGTGAAGGTCTCGCCCATCTTGACGAAGGCGTTGTTTTTGGCAGCGTCAAAGTACCCCACCTCGACCTTGTAGCCCTCCATCGGCTCCGCCAGCGCATCGTCAAAGGTGGCCACCGAGAAATCTCCGCTGGTCGCATTGGCCGCTATCGTCACCGTCCCAGTGGGCAAATTACTACCAGCACCATTGCCAAAGTCCGCCACAGCAGCACTGTTGCTGTCGGCAGCGACCACTCGCCACTGCAAGGTCTTGCTGCTGCTGGACGCCGTCGTGACCGACACCGTGTAGCTCGCCTGCGCACCTTCCTGAACGCTCGTGCTACCGGCAACCGTCACCGAAGTCAGCGAGTCACCACCGCCCCCACCTGCCGACAAGCGCACCACAGGCGTATCGCCAATCGAAGGGACATCTGCACCTGCGGTGTACTCCAGCACACCGCCCGAGTCGTTCGTCGATGGGTTCGGATCGGTATAACTGACCGTGACCGTACTGCCAGTAGCTATCGGAGAGGCCAAGGTCAAGGTCACAGCATTGCCACTGACCTGCGCAGAACTGACTGTCACTGCGCTGCCGTTCGCTTTCACAGCAAACAAATCCTTCAGATCGCCCGAAGGAGTCGACAGCGTCTGCGCGTACGTCAGCGTCAAAACCGTACCGGCGCTGTCCAAGGTCGCTCCATCAGTCGTCGCCAACGGACCAGAACCACCGCCACCGCCGCCTCCACCGCCGCCCTGGGTGTAGCCACTGGGCAGGCCCAGGTTCAAGGCCACAGGCTGCGCCGTCGTGCCGGCACCGTCGGTATCGATGGTCACCTTCACACCCACCAGGCCAGAGCCCACCGGAACGGTCAGCGCGCTCAGCGCAGACTGCACCGCCGAGGCAGGCACCACATACTTGCCGTTGCTCAAGGTGCCCGTCAGGCTCAGGGATGCTTCGGTCA
>JBILDR010000119.1:0-10572 GCA_044352515.1 Polaromonas sp. | reverse complement strand
GGGTGGGGGCATCAGCTCACGGCAACGCAGCCGCGTTTGATTGAAGGCACATGCCCTCACCCCCTCCCTCTCCCTGAAGGGAGAGGGAGCAAGAAAGCTGCGCTGCCTAGAGCCAGCACCGCATTGGCTTTATCCCCTCCCCCTCTGGGGGAGGGTTAGGGTGGGGGCATCGGCTCACGCCAACGCAGCCGCGTTTGATTGAAGGCACATGCCCTCACCCCCGCCCTCTCCCTGAAGGGAGAGGGAGCAAGAGGTCGCCTGCCCTCAAGTCTGCGTGCGCCTGCCCTCTGCCATCTTGCGGCGCAAGAATGCGGGCACCTCGACTTCATCGACCTCGCGGAAGCACACCTCATCGGTGCTCGACAGGCGCTGGCTCATCTTGCGCGACTTGTAGAGCATCTCTTTGGACATACGCTGGTCGTCGCGCTCGCGCATCAGTTGCCGGGTAAACGCAATCGATGCGGCCACCCAAGGCTCGTGGCGGCCTAGGGTTTCGAGGTGGGTGAGCAGTTGCTCGACCTGCATCCAATCGCCCTGCAGCGCCGCTTGCCGGATTTGCAGTTGCAGTTGGGCGGCGGACAGCTCATGGATGCGGCGTTGTACCAGCTCGTGGGTTTGGAGGGCCTCGTACTCGGCGGGCTGCACCTCGGGCAAGGCGGTCAGTTGCGCTGTGAAGGTTTGGCGCTCACCACTGGCGTCGGTCGCCTGCACCGTGACGGCGAGCACCGTGCCATGCTGGCGCTGCAAGCGCAGCGCCTCGCGCATGGGAATGCGCAGCAGTGCCCAGCATTCAGAGCCCATGGCCACCGAGGGCATGCGCCAGCCACTGGGGGTGCGGTCGTAGGCGTTGAGCATTTCCAGGCCGGCCGGTGCGCTGGTGGCCGACAGTTCCACAGAGCGCCACTGCAGTTGCGAGAGCAAACCAATCTCGGCGTCAAAGGTTTCGGCCAGGTCCACCGCCCGCTCACCGTAGTGCGCGCTGCCCTGCCCGGCCTGGGCCATGGCCGTCATGAGTTCTTCATTGAAATCGGCCCCCAGGCCCACGGTGGTGGTGGTCACGCCCGCGCCGGCCAGTGCAGACACCTGCTCGCAAATGTGCGCCGTATCGGTCAGGCCACGATTGGCCTGGCCGTCCGAGAGCAGCATCACATGGCAGGCCGCTTCGCGCCCGGCATGGGGCGCCAGCATCTCGCCACCGCGCAGCCAGCCAGCGTGCAAATCGGTGCTGCCGTTGGAAGTGATGCCCTGCACCAGCGCCTCGATCACGCCGCCGACCTGCTCCACGGTTGATAGGGGCATCACTGTGTCGACCGCATCGTCGTACTGCACCACGCCCACCTGATCGGTAGGGCTCATGCGCCGCACCAGGTCAATCGCGCAGCGCTTGGCCTCGGTAAGCTTGCTGCCGTCCATCGAGCCCGAGCGGTCAAGCACCAGCACCAGGTTCAGCGGCGTTCGCTTGAAACCGGCCTGCGGCTCAGACTGCAGGCGCACCAGCAGGTGGAAGTCTTGGGCGGCCTCGCACAGGGCGGGCCGAATGGGGTTGATCACAATTTTCATGCTGCACCTTCTTTCGGTTCGGGGGTTGAGGGGGGCAGGCTGGGCTGGGCCTGCATACGTCTTTCAATCGCATAGAGCTTGTCGGCTGTTTCTGCTTCAAACTGGTTGAGCCGCATGCTCATCTCTTCAAAAAAATATCTTTGCCTCTCTATGAGCTCTTCAGTGCTCTTCAATTGGCGCTCAAAAAACACTTGCATCTCATCGCGCTGCCTCTCAAGCAACTGCCCAAACATCTGCTCCAGAAAATCCTTCTGCTTGTGCGCCTGCTCAAACAAGTAACGCTGCTGGTCCATCTGCTTTTCGATCATCAGCATGGGCTTGTGCAGCATGCGGTCAAAGCGCTGGGTGGCGTCTTCCATCAGGTCGGCCAGCTTGCTCACGGCCACCTTGAGCTCCACCGGGTCTATGCGCTGCACCTGCACCCGTGAGCCCGCGTCGCGCAAGGCGTCTTCCACCATGGTGTGCACCTTGGCCTGCAAATCCTTGAGCTGCACATGCACCCGCTGCTCCATGTCCCGCATTTCGTGCATCACGTCGACCATGCCCATGCCGGTCGACAGGCTGGGCAGCGGCTTGGGCGATGCGGCCCTGCGCGATGCAGCCACCGGCGGCGTGCTGCGGCCGGCCCCCTCCGAGCGGAAAGCCGCCACCAGCAGCTCGGCCTCGCTCTTGCGGTCGGTTTTTTCAAGGTAGCGGGCCAGATCGTCGGTGCCCACCACCGCGGTGTACTTGGCAATTTGGGCCAGCGAGAAGCCTTCCGTCAGCAGCCGGCGGGCGGCCACAAACTGCACCAGGTGCCGAAAGCCATACAGCGCGTCGCGCCCCTCGCGCAGGGGCTTGTCGACCACGCCGATCGACACATAGTGCCGCAGCAGCCGTTCATTGCCCTCGCTGGCCTCCTGCGCCAGGCTGAGCGTTTTCACCAGCAGTTGGGCTGCGTCAATCAGCGCCTCGGCACCGCCCTGAAAGTCTTGGCGCAGTTTTTCTATCGTTCGGTTCATGGGGTTTACCTCCTGTTGCAGACGCTGCCTGGTGGCCGCATACTGCCATTGACAACTGTCATTGTGACAGCGATAATTGTTGTTGTCAACATGCCAATGCGTGTTGTCAAACAAAAACCATCTCCACCCTAAAAAACCCATGCCCAGCGCGCCCGCCCTGCCCCGCACCCCCATCTTCTACAGCCCACAACAGGTGGCCAAGCACGCCTTCATTTCGATACAAAAGCTGCCCGCCTTCATTGCCGGCGCCAAGCGCCCCACGATCGAGCCCGCCCCATTCACCGCCGCCGACTTCAAACTGGCCCACAAAGCCAGTTACGTCGACGCAGTGCTGGGCCTAAAGGCCGACAACGGCTTTGGCACCCGCAGCGCATCCATCAACCAGGCCCTGGCCTACAGCAACGCCAGCCTGTGGGCCGCGGCCGAACACGCGCTCGAAGGCGGCGGCATCGCCTGCTCGGCCTCGCAGGGCTTTCACCATGCGTCTTACGACAGCAACTTTGGCTACTGCACCTTCAACGGTCTGGTGATTGCCGCGCGCAAGGCCCTGGCCGGCGGCATCAAAAAAGTGCTCATCATTGACGGCGACGCCCACTACGGCGACGGCACCGACAGCTGCATCCAGGCCCTGCGCCTGGGCAAAAGCCTCATCAACATCACCCGCGACCAAGGCATAGGCCATGCCCAAGCCGGCCTCAAGGCTGAGGGCTGGGCGGCCTACACCTATGAGTTGCTGCAGCGCCACCGCCCGGGCCTGGTGCTCTACCAGGCCGGCGCCGACGCCTGGGAGGGCGACCCCTACGGCAGCGGCTACCTCAGCTTCGAGAGCATGGGCTGGCGCGACGCAGGCATCTTCAGCGCCTGCCTGGCGCACAAAGTCCCCCTGGCCTGGAACCTGGCCGGCGGCTACACCGAGCCCATGGACAAAACCGTCGCCCTGCACCTGCAAACCCTGGCCGCCAGCGATCAGGCCCTGAGCGCAGCGCGCAAGGCCTGAAGCAGCGCCCTTTCCCCCAAGAAAGAACCACCATGCGCACCCATCGCCTGTTCCTCTACCTCCAGCGCTTTAACACCGCGCTGCCCGCCCTGCTGGCCCTGCTGCTGCTTGCCGTCATGGTCCGGGAGTTCTTGCCAGACATGCGGGGTGGCAGCCGTGAAACGGTCGACCCACCAGCGGGCACTGCAGCAGGCAGCACCGCCAGCGAGCCCGGCGCCAAGGCGGTGCCACTTGACATCCACACCAGCCACATCGACGCCGGGCCCAACATCCTGGTCATGAAAATCGTCGCCCCAAGAAATGATGGCAACCACTACGAAAGCAAAAGCACTGAAACCCGCAACCTGCTTTTCTTGAACGATGGCTCCGAAAAGGCCATCTGGCTCTTCCCAGACGTCTCACAGGCCATCACCCGGCTCGAGTCTCTGAACAATGAGAACACCAAAACCCCAATCGCCCTCTACCTTGAAACGGAGCCCCGCCCCTACAAAGACGGCAGCTCAAGCCGCGCCAACACCCACTTGGTCAGCCCCGACGGCCTGCGCAAACGCGCCATCGCCACCGAGCTAGACCAAATACTCAGCCACCGCCAGCACGGCCAAACGCTGCAACTGGTCTACCAGAAGGGCAAGGCAGTCAGGGTCATGACGGTGTCGCTGACCAGCTTTGAGACCTTGTCAGACCGGGTGGTGGCCACTTTGAGCGAGGTGCGGCGCTGGTGAAGGCCCACACCCCCAGCCATTGACGAGCATCACCCCGAATGATATCTTTGAGATATCCAAATTCACCCTGGATGCCCCCCATGAAAGCCGCAGCCACTCAAATCGCATTTCGCTACCGCCCCCAAGACAGCGCCACCGGCGTGAGCCGCAGCACCGCAAAGCGCCTGGCCGATGTTCTGGGCGTGGATGAAACGCAGGTCATTCACCTGGCGCTGCACGCGCTGGCTACAAAGCATCTGCCCCAGTACGAAGCCGACCAAGGCGCCCTGAACGCAGCCCAGCTCAGTCAGCTTAAAAAATCAGCCCCAAAAGCCAAAGGGGGCACCGTCCGCAGCAGCCTTTTTCAACTCGAGCCCCAAGAAGGCCCCTGATGCGTTGGTGGCCAGAACCGACGGCGGGCGACATTGTGTGGTGCCACTTCCCTGACCACATCCACCCCGAACCCAAGCCACGCCCTGGCCTGATTCTGGCGACCAAGCTAGACGACGAGGGCCTGCTGTTTGTGAGCGTGGCCTACGGCACCAGCCAAAAAACCAACAGGCTCTACAGCGGCGAATTTCGCATTACCCGGAGCGAGCACCCAGCCGCCTACACCAGCGCAGGCCTGAGCTTCGACACCAAGTTCAACCTCAAGCACACCCTTGAGCTGCCGTTCAACGACGCCTACTTCTCGGTTCCGCCGCACGCACCGCATGGCCAAAACCCCAAGCTGGGAACCTTGCACCCCAGCCTGGTCCGCATTGCAGCCGCCGCCTATGCTGCTTTAAAAAAATAAACCTGCGCCCACCTCGTCAGGCCCGACGACCCGCACAAACGCGCCATCGCCTTTGAGCTAAACCACATCCTCAGCCAATGCCAGTATGGCCAAACGCTGCACCTGGTCTACCAAAAAGGCCAGGCTATCAGGGTCATGCGAGTGTCACTGCTCAGGTTTGAGCCCCCCCCCAGAACCGTCGGGTTCGATTGCTTTAACTTCAAAGGGCCGGAGCAATAAGGGCAGGTCTGCTCCCCGCTTGACTCCCTCCCCCCCTGGGGGAGGGCCGGGGTGGGGGCATCGCGTGGCACCACCATTTGCCTCACGCGTGCCCCTCTCCCCAGCCCTCTCCCCAAAGGGGCGAGGGAGTAAACCCCCCTCATGAACCGCCGATATTTTTTTACGCCCTGGCCGCCTCGCTGGTCACCGCCCCCGCCTGGGCGCAGTTTGACGCCAGCTCCCTGCTGGCCTGAATGACCGCCCGCGAAGTGGCCGAAAGAGGCGCCGCTCGGCGGGCTAGGGGCGGCGTATGGCGCAGCGCGCCGCCGCCAGGTCCCAGCCGGCCCAGCCACAGCTTTTGAAGAACACGGGCCCGGCCGGGCGCGGTGTCTGAGCGCGCAGCAGATCGCTCAGCGTGGGCAGGGCAGTCACATTGATGCCGGCCTGGAGCAGGTCGCCGGCCTCATGGTCGGCATCGCGTGTGTCCACCACCAGAGTCCCGGTGTCTGCCAGTTGCCGACACACCTCGGGCGCCCACTCCACCATGCGCGGCGTGAATGCGCCCACGGCCGCCACGAAGGCATCGGACCTGGGCCGGGCATGCAGCACCACGCCTTGCGCAGGCGTGCAGCTGACCACCAAGGGACAGTCGGCCAAGGCCGCATTGGCGTCTTGCACCACCTCGGCAGCCAGGCCCAGGGCTTGCGCATGCTCGGCCAGGGCTTGGGCGCTGGCGGGCGAGCGTGAGGCGATCTTCACCTGGCGCACGCCCAGGCCTCGTGCGAAGGCCTCCAGGTGAGAGCGCCCCTGCACGCCGGCGCCGACGATCAAAAGCGGTCCCTGGGTTTGGGGGGCCAAGCGCTGGGCCGCCAGCACAGTGACGGCGGCGGTGCGTCGGGCGGTCACTGTGGGGCCGTCGAGCAGCGCGATACGTTGGCCGCTGCGTACATCAAACACCACGATGTCGCCTTGGATGGCAGGCAGCCCTCGGGCGGGGTTGTCGGCCACATAGGTGATCAGCTTGGTGATCGCGATGTTCGCGTCGTGCGCTGGCATGGCAGCGAAAAGCGCTCCGCCGGCCAGTGTCTGTACCAAGCGCGGCGGCACCTGCACGCTGTCATCGTGCACAAGGGCTTCAATCTCGCGGATCAGAGCCGGGTAGGGCAGGGCGGCGGCAGTTGCTTCGGGGCTGAGGATGCTCATGTCGGCAGTTTAGGATGTGAGAAGGGGCCCGATTGACTCCCTCTCCCCGAAGGGGCGAGGGGCTTGTTCGCACTGCGCGTGTGTCAAGTTAGAGGCCAAGCCAGCCGCAGATGGCTCGTGAACTCCCGGGTCTGCCCACTCACCGGATCTACAAACGCCAGCCATTGCGCCAGCAACTGCAGAGGCTCGCGAAAGTCCTCAGCCTCGTCCGGCCCGCGCCGCACCTCGGGGTAGAACTGGTCGCCTTCAATGGCCAGGCCCAGCGCATGCATGTGCACCCGCAGTTGGTGCCGCTTGCCCGAGACCGGTTCCAGCTCATACAGCGCACGCTCGCCCAGAAGCTGCAGCACCCGAATGCGCGTCTCGCTGTTGGCCTCGCCTTCGGCCTCACACATGCGAAAGAACTGAGCCTCGTTTTCGACGATGCGGCTTTTGCGCACCAGTGGAAAGGTCAAGCCCTGAGGCGCCGCTGCAATGGCCTGGTAGCGCTTGGCCACACGCCTGTCGCGGAACAGCCGCTGGTAAGCGTCGCGGTCCTGTGGCCGCTTGCTCAGCACCACCAGGCCCGCGGTTTCGCGGTCGATGCGGTGCAGGGGGCTCAGGTCGGCGCAGCCCAGCTGCTCTTTGAGGCGTACCAGCAGGGTTTCGCGCACATAGCGCCCGCCGGGCGTCACCGGCAGGAAATGCGGCTTGTCGGCCACCACCAGCAGCTCGTCTTCGAACACGATGCCGGCCTCGAAAGGAATGCGCTCTTCCTGGGGCAGCTCGCGCCAGTAATACACGCGCGCGCCGTGGGCATAGGGCGCGTCGGGGCTCAGGGCCTGGCCGTCCTCGCCCAGCACGCGGCCATCGGCCATGCGCTGCGCCCACTCCTCGCGGCTGACCGCCGGCAAGCGCTCAGCCAGATGCTCGAGCAAGCTGGCCCAGGGGCTCACCCTCATGCGCGGCAGGGCCAGGCAGCTGGGCGAGACGCCACCGCGCATGGCAATGGCTGGGTTCTTCGGCTGGTGGGCCATGTTTGTTTGTAGATGTCGGGGAGCGATGCGCTATGGCCATGTCGCTGGACAAGGACAATTGTCTATTTACAATATGAGAATACAACTACCAAATTGTAAAAATGATTCCTCGTTCAGCCCATGCCGCCTTGCAAGTTCTGGCGCGGGGCTTTCCGATTGTGGCGATGACGGGGCCCAGGCAGTCGGGCAAGACCACGCTCGCGCGCAGCGCCTTCCCGGACAAGGCCTATGTGTCCCTGGAAGACCTGGACATCCGCGCTTACGCCGAGGAGGACCCGCGTGGTTTTCTGGCGCGCTATCCGCAGGGCGCCGTCATCGACGAAGTGCAGCGCTGCCCGGCCCTGTTCTCCTACTTGCAAACCCGCGTCGATGAGCGGCAGCGCATGGGGGAATTCGTGCTCACGGGTTCCCAGCAATTCGGACTGCTGTCCAACATCTCCCAAAGCCTGGCTGGCCGTGTGGGCCTGGTGCAATTGCTTCCCCTGTCCGTAGAGGAGTTGCAAGGCGCGCAACTTCCTTTGACCGGTCTGGACGACCTGCTTTGGCGCGGCCTCTACCCCGCCTTGTTTGACCGGCCCTTGGTGCCGACTCAGTGGTACGCCAACTACCTCACCACCTATGTGGAGCGCGATGTGCGGCAAGTCATAGAGTTGAGAAACCTCAGTGCGTTTCAACGTTTTCTGGCCATGTGCGCGGCCCACTGCGGCCAGTTGCTCAACATGAACAGCATGGCCAATGACTGCGGCGTCACCCACAAGACCATCAGTGCCTGGCTGTCGGTCTTGCAGGCGGGCTACATTGTTCATCTGCTGCAACCGCATCACCAGAATTTTGGCAAGCGTTTGGTCAAGACTCCCAAGCTCTACTTCTATGACACCGGGTTGGCGGCTTACCTGCTGGGCATTGCCGATGCGAAGCATCTGTCCATCCATTCCGCACGTGGTGCCCTGTTTGAAAACTTCGTGATCAACGAGTATCTGAAGCGGGCCTTCAACCAGGGCTTGCCGCCTCGCCTTTACTTTTGGCGCAACAACACAGGGGAGGAGATTGATCTGCTGATCGAGCGCGGCGCTCGCCTGCAGCCGATCGAAATCAAATCGGGCCAGACCTTCCACACGGGATTTCTGGACGGCCTGAACAAGTGGGCCCGCTATGCGGGCGACAGTGCCCTGGAGCCGACCTTGGTTTACGGCGGCGACACTCCAATGACGCGCAGCGGCGTGGCCGTGCGGCCCTGGCGCGACATGCTGCCGCAGGCGGCCTGACCGTCCCGTCAACGGCCTTGTTTGCGCAGGAACACCAGGTCCCACACGCCGTGACCCAATTGGAGGCCGCGGTTTTCGAACTTGGTCAGCGGCCGGTAGTCGGGCTTGGGGGCGTAGCCCTCAGCCGTGTTTTGCAGCAGGGGCTCGGCGCTGATCACTTCCAGCATTTGCTCGGCATAGGGCTGCCAGTCGGTGGCCAGGTGCAGGTAGCCGCCTGGCTTGATGTGCCGGGCCAGGCGCTGCACGAAGGGCCCCTGGATCAGCCGGCGCTTGTGGTGGCGTGCCTTGTGCCAGGGGTCCGGGAAAAAAATGTGCACACCGTCCAGGCTGTCCTCGCCCAGCATGTGGTCCAGCACCTGCACCGCGTCGTGCTGCAGGATGCGGATGTTGCCTATGCCATGCTCGCCGCAGCGCTTGAGCAGCGCACCCACGCCGGGCGCATGCACCTCGCAGCACAAAAAGTTGTCGTCCGGCCGGGCCAGCGCGATCTTGGCCGTGGCATCGCCCATGCCAAAGCCGATTTCCAGAATCAAGGGCCCCGCCCGTCCAAAGGACGCAGGGGCATCGAGCCGCTCGGGCCGGTAAGGCAGGATAAAACGTGGGCCGAGCTCTTGCATGGCCCGCGCCTGTCCTGGGCCCATGCGGCCGGCGCGCAGCACAAAGGTCTTGATCGGGCGCTGCTTCAGTGCTTCAAGGGGCGGGGAGGAATCGGTGGAGCTCATGGCTGGCGCAGGGGCAAACCCGGCATTATCGGCGCTCAAGCCTCTGCAAAGGGGTTGAGCAGTCGAACGCCAGCGAGCAGCTCGCCATGCCCCATATCCTCTGTCAGCAACACGGCGCATCCTGCAATGTGGGCGCTGGCCAGGATGAGCGCGTTCCAATAACTCAGCGCGTGGCGCTGGTGCAGCTCCAAGGCCAATTCCATCGTCTCGGGTGTGACCACGCTCAGATCGAACTGGCGGTAAAGCCGCAACTGCTCCCCCAGGTGGCTGTGCGGCAGGCCCAGCTTGCGCAGGCCGACCTGGATGTACTCATTCAAAACCTGCGTCGACAACACCCCCAGGCGCTGCATGCGCAGATGGCGCAAGAGGTCGATGGCGATGCGCTGCTTGCGCACTTCGTCGCCGCTGTCGGCGTAGATCAGAATGTTGGTGTCGATAAAGCAGCGTGTTTGCGGCAGGCCGGTCCATGCCCCCGCCGGAGCAGGCGGCTCAGCGGCGATCATGGACCGCTTCCCGGTCGAAGCGCCAGCCTTGCAGTCGGCCAGGGCTGCTCAGGCAGCGCTGCTCCCAGGCCTGCCATTCGGCGTCCAGCCGCTCCTGACCGGCCAGCTGTTCCAGGTAGTCGCGCACCGCCTGGTTCAGACTTTTTCCCATCTTGCGGGCAGCCTCGCGTGCGGCCTCTGCAATGCGTTCGTCAACGGACAGGGTGATGTTCATGAGCTGGCCTCCTGATCGCACATATTGTGTGTGATTTGGTGGAGCCTGACCAGTCTTTAGTTGCCGAGCGTTAGGGCTGTCCGGGCAACAGGTTTGGGCGGCTTGAACATCAAGCTGGCGACTTGCCTTAATCCCCTGTGAATCGGGGCCGGTATTTTGTGGACTCGGGCGGTCGGCGTGCTGGCGCTCTTGTGCTAAGAACCGCTGATCGGTCGACCGCTGGATCGCTGCGAGGGCGCAGCTCCCACACCCAATCTGAGGCTGCGCTGTCTTTGTAGGAGATGCTATGGATGCCTCCCTGCCTACGGGCAGGATTGCAGGACGGTAATTTGATGTTGGCCGGGTATGGGGTGGATCCTCAGTCGGAACCGGCATCAAAGTGCCAAAAAAATGTGA
>JBILDR010000319.1:0-3099 GCA_044352515.1 Polaromonas sp. | reverse complement strand
AAGGTCAAGAGCTGAGGCTGGCGGCTTACGGCCTGAATCGCCCATCCGTGCGCTCTGCTCGACTGCGCCTTGAAGCATTCGACGCTTGATCAAAGGCCGCCTCTGCATTCTTGCCCGGGGCAGCTCCTACAAGGGCCTGGGTAGCGACCGGTGCATCGGGCCTGGCTCCGCGGCTGTCCCCCGCCTCGGCTAGCGCCTCGGCTCCTCCTTGATGCCGCTGCGCCAGGCCCGAGGCACCGGCCGAGGGTTAACGCTGCAATGGCCTAAGGCCGCGCCCCATTCGTTAAGCGACACCGATTCGTGGACCATCTGCAGCGAGCGCGCCGCTCGCATCACCCGAGGGCGTGCGGGTGGGCGCTGCGAAGCGAGGTAAAGGAGGAGCCGAGGCGCTAGCCGAGGCGGGGGACACGAGCGGCGCAGTGCCCACCCGTGCGCCCGTCTTCGAAGGGCCCTGAAAAATGCGGCTACCGATGGGACGCCGCATCGCCGCGAGGGCGCGGCTCCCACACCCTGACCACACACCCTGACCACACGCCCTGACCACACGCCCTGACCACACACACAGCCCGCAGATGGCCCTCGGGCCACAGCGCCATCAGCCATCAAAGCGTGTCAGACTCAGGCGGTAACGAGTTCGCGCAGCCAGTCGGGCAGTTCGATGGCTTTTTGGCGGGGAAAGTCCACCCACATGGTGGTGGCGCCGCCAGCGGCGTAAATCACGCCTGCATCGTCGCTGCGCTCCATCGTGACCCAGGTCTCAAAGGTGGTGCGCGCCGGGTCGCTGGCGTACATCTTCAGGCGCACGGTGCCGGGGTACTCGATCTGCCGGTAGAAATTACAGAAGGCATTGACGATGACAATGCCTTCCTTGGCCGGGCCCGGCACCTGCCCCAGGGTATAGAGCCAATCGATGCGCGCCGTTTCAAAGTACCGAAAATAGCTGGTGTTGTTCAGATGCCCCATGGCGTCCAGGTCGCCCCAGCGGATGGGCATCTCCATTTCGTAGACCTTCTTTTTCTTCTCGGGAATCGCTATCTTCATGGCCTCTCCTGCATCAGCCCTGTCGCCGGATGGATACTGGCTTTCAGTGCACTGCACCGCATTGCATAAAATCCTGGCTCGGCGCGCCAAGCTGCTTCAAGCCTTTAGCACGCCCTCACCCCCGACGACGATTATCACGGAGAGCTTCACATGACCCCCCAAGAGATCCTGGCCCAATTCGGACCACGCGAGGCCATGGAGTACGACGTGGTGGTTGTGGGTGCTGGCCCCGCCGGCCTGGCCACCGCCATACGCATCAAGCAACTGGCGCAGGAGAAAAACCAGGAAGTCTCGGTGGTGGTGCTGGAAAAAGGCTCAGAGCCAGGCGCCCACATTCTGTCTGGCGCGGTGATGGACCCGATTGCTCTGAATGAGCTGATCCCCAACTGGAAGGAACTCGGCGCGCCGCTCAATCAGCCGGTGACCGGCGACGACCTGCTGGTGCTGTCGGAGACCGGTGCGCAGCGCACACCCGACTGGCTGATGCCGCGCAACTTTCACAACGAGGGCTGCTACGTCATCTCCCTGTCCAATCTGGTCAAGTGGCTGGCGACCCAAGCCGAAGGCCTGGGCGTGGAGATCTTCCCCGGCTTTGCCGCCGCCGAGGTGCTTTACAACGAGGACGGATCGGTCAAGGGCGTGGCCACCGGTAACTTAGGCATAGGCAAAGACGGCGAGCCCACCGACAACTTCCAGCTCGGTATGGAGCTGCACGCCAAGTACACCGTGTTCTCAGAAGGCGCGCGTGGCCACCTCGGCAAGCAATTGCTGAGCAAATTCAAGCTCACCGAAGGCAAGGACCCGCAGACCTATGCCATCGGCATCAAGGAGTTGTGGGAGATCCCGGCCGAGCAGGCCAAGCCCGGCCTGGTGGTGCATACCGCCGGCTGGCCTTTGAATGACGACGCCTTTGGCGGTGGCTTCCTCTATCACCTCGAAGGCAACCAGGTCACCCTGGGCTATGTGATCGGCCTGGACTACGCCAACCCCTGGATGAGCCCCTTTGAGGAAATGCAGCGCTGGAAGACGCACCCCAGCATCCGCGCGCACATCGAAGGCGGCAAGCGCATCGGCTACGGCGCCCGGGCGCTCAACAACGGCACGCCCCAGGCCCTGCCCAAAACCGTGTTCCCCGGCGGCGCCTTGGTCGGCTGCGATGCGGGCTTTCTGAACGCCGCACGCATCAAAGGCAGCCACGCCGCTATCAAGAGCGGCATGCTCTGCGGCGAGGCGGCTTTTGAAGCGGTGGCCGCAGGCCGCAGCAGCGACGTTCTCACGGGCTTCGAAGAAAAATTCAAGGCCAGCTGGCTGTACGAAGAGCTGTGGACCTACCGCAATTTCAAGAACTGGTTCAAAAAGAGCCCGCTGGTGGGCAAGCTGATGACCGGCATTGAGCACTGGTTGCTGCCCAAGGTGGGCGTGCAAAGCCCGCCCTGGACCATACACAACAGCAGTGCCGACCACGGCAAGCTGCGCCCGGCCGCCGAAATGCCGCAGATCAGCTACCCCAAGCCCGATGGCAAGCTCAGCTTTGACCGGCTCTCCAGCGTGTTCATCAGCAACACCAACCACGAAGAAAACCAGCCGGCGCACCTGACGCTCAAGGACTCTAGCGTACCGGTGGCCACCAACCTGGCCAAGTATGCCGGGCCTGAAGGGCGCTACTGCCCGGCCGGCGTCTATGAGTACGTCAAGACCGACGCGGGCGCTGATCGGCTGCAGATCAACGCGCAAAACTGCGTGCACTGCAAGACCTGCGACATCAAGGACCCGACGCAAAACATCGTCTGGGTCACGCCCGAAGGCGGCGGCGGGCCGAACTACGTGGGCATGTAAGTTCAAGCTCCGATCGGGTGCGGTAGAGGGGGCAGATCCTGACCTAAGACCCCATCGCGCCGAGGGCGGCGCTCCCACAGCGGTGGCCTTTGCTCGCGACCACGGACAACTCAAGGGTGTGGGAGCCGCGCCCTCGCGGCGATGCGGCGCTTGATCGGTGCCAGGGGCGGACCTGAGGCCCCATCGCGCCGGGGCGGCGCTCCCACAGCGGTGGCCTTTGCT
>JBILDR010000318.1:0-3109 GCA_044352515.1 Polaromonas sp. | reverse complement strand
AATCAAAACCGCATCGCCGCGAGGGCGCGGCTCATGCCGCTGCGCCAGGCCCGACGCACCGGCCGGGGGTTAACGCTGCGAAGGCTGCAGACTGCGGCCAAACCCAGGCGGCTGAATTTTCTAAGCAGAGGGTGCGGCGTTCGTACCACTCCAGGGCGTGCGGGTGGGCGCTGCGAAGCGAGGTCAAGGAGGAGCCGAGGCGCTAGCCGAGGCGGGGGACACGAGCGGCGCAGTGCCCATCCGTGCGCCCGGCTTCGATGCGCTCTGAACATTGCAGCGCCTGATCAGGCGCCGCCGCATTAGGCTTGCCCAGGGCTACTCGTACAGGGGCCTGAGGAGCGTCCGCCGCATCGGGCCTGGCTCCGCGGCTGTCCCCCGCCTCGGCTGGCGCCTCGGCTCCTCCTTCATGCCGCTGCGCCAGGCCCGACGCACCGGCCGGGGGTTAACGCTGCGAAGGCCTCAGCTTGCCGCCTCGGACCAAGACCAGCTTTGGCGGATGGCCTGACCCACCCGAGCGTCCCTCAGGTGGCTATGATCTGCGGCTTTGCCGCGCGCTGCCGCTGGGCGCTCCTTTGAAATCATCCATGTCCTCTCCTTCCTCGCCTCCTGCAGCGGCCGCAGGCATGAACCTCGCCCAGATGGAGGCGGTGCATCACATCCACGGCCCCTGCCTGGTGCTGGCCGGCGCCGGCTCGGGCAAGACCCGTGTCATTACCCACAAAATCGCGCGCCTGATTGAGGCGGGCATGGCGCCCGAACAGGTTGCGGCCATTACCTTTACCAACAAGGCGGCCGCCGAGATGCGTGAACGCGCCAAGGGCCTGATTGGGCGGCAGGCCAAGGGCGTGCTGATCTGTACCTTTCACGCCCTGGGCGTGCGCATGCTGCGCCAGGACGGCGCGGCCCTGGGCCTCAAGCCGCAGTTCAGCATCCTCGACAGCGACGACGTGACCAGCCTGCTCAAGGACTGCGGCGGCGGCACCGATGCGGCCACCGCCCGGCAGTGGCAATGGACCATCAGCCTGTGGAAAAACCAGGGGCTCAATGCCGAGCAGGCGCAAGCCCAGGCCGCAACGCCCGAGGATGTATCGCTCGCACGCATCATGGCGCGCTATGAAGAGCGGCTGAGCGCCTACCAAGCGGTGGATTTTGACGACCTGATCGGCCTGCCGCTCAAACTCCTGCGCGACCATGCCGAGGTGCGGGAGCGCTGGCAGCAGGGCCTGGGCCATGTGCTGGTCGACGAGTACCAGGACACCAACGCCACCCAGTACGAACTGCTCAAGCTGCTGATCGGCCCGCGCGGGCGGCTGACCGCGGTCGGTGACGACGATCAGTCGATTTATGGCTGGCGCGGCGCCACCCTGGACAACCTCAAAAAACTGCCGCAGGACTACCCGCAGCTCAAGGTCATCAAGCTCGAGCAGAACTACCGCTCGACCAGCGCCATCCTGCGCGCGGCCAACAACGTCATCGGACCCAACCCCAAGCTCTATCCCAAAACCTTGTTTTCTGAGCTCGGTGAAGGCGAGCCGGTGCGGGTGATGGACTGCGACAACGAGGAGCATGAGGCCGAGCGGGTGGTGGCGCGGATTCAGAGCCTGCGCGCCGGCGACGGCCAGCGCCACCGTGAATGGAAGGACTTTGCGGTGCTCTACCGCGCCAACCACCAGGCCAAGCCCTTCGAGAAGGCACTTCGCAAGGCGCAGATCCCTTACAAGGTCTCGGGCGGCCAGAGTTTTTTTGACCGCGCCGAGGTCAAGGACCTGTGCGCCTGGCTGCGGCTGTTGGCCAACAACGACGACGACCCGGCCTTCTTGCGCGCGATCACCAGCCCCAAGCGCGGCATCGGCCACACCACGCTGGCCGGGCTGGGCAGCTTTGCCAGCAGCTACAAGCTCAGCCTGTTCGAGGCGCTGCACAGCCACAGCCTGGCCAGCATGCTGCCGGGCAAGGCGGTGGCGTCCTTGCAGGAGTTCGGCCGCTATGTGAACGACCTGGAATACCGCGCCCGGCATACCGTGGGCGCCGAGGCAGCGCAGGCCTTCCTGATGGAATGGCTCAAGGACATCGGCTACGAGCAGCATCTGTACGACGGCGAAGACAGCGAGCAGGCCGCCGCTTCGCGCTGGTCGAATGTGATGGACTTTTGCGAATGGATGGCGCAGCGCTGCGGCGGCCAGGTGGACGACGAGGCCGGCCTGAGCCTGGCCCGCGAATCCAAAACCCTGCTGGAGGTGGTGCAGACGATTGCGCTGCTATCGACCATCAGCGAGCGTGAGGGCGAGCAGAACGTGGTCACGCTCTCGACCCTGCATGCGGCCAAGGGCCTGGAGTGGCCCCATGTGGTGCTGGTGGGCTGCATCGAAGGGCTGCTGCCCTTCAAGATGGAAGAAGGCGAAGCTGAAGATTTGGCGCTGCGCCTCCAGGAGGAGCGGCGCCTGATGTATGTGGGCATCACCCGCGCCCAGCGCACCCTGGCGGTCAGCTGGACCCGCCGGCGCAAGAAGGGCCGCGACACGGTGGCGGCCACCCTCAGCCGCTTCATCGGCGAGATGGCGCTCGATCAGAAGACGGTCAAGGAAGACCCGCGCGAAAAACTCCGAGCCCTGCGCGAGGAGTTTGCCAAGCGCGCTGCGCTCAATAACGCAGCGGCAAAGGCGGCGGGCTAAGCGCAGCGCCCTCGCAGCGATGCGGCGGTCGATCAAGCAGCTGGGGCTGTTCATAGGCCGCATCGCGCCGGGGCGGCGCTCCCACAAGGTTAAATACGGCCTCTGGCTTATCGCCCGTGCCACTGCGGCGCTCCCACAAGGTCAAATACGGCCTCTGGCTTATCGCCCGTGCCACTGCGGCGCTCGCTCCCACAGCAGACCCCTGCGCAGGCCAGGTGGGCGTGGGAGCTGCGCCCTCGCAGCGATGCGGCGGTCGATCAAGCAGCTGGGGCTGTTCACAGGCCGCATCGCGCCGAGGCGGCGCTCCCACAAGGTCAAACACGCCCCTGGCTTATCGTCCGCGCCACTGCGGCGCTCGCTCCCACAGCAGACCCCTGCGCAGGCCAGGTGGGCGTGGGAGCTGCGCCCTCGCAGCGATGCGGCGGTCGATCAAGCAG
>JBILDR010000317.1:0-3111 GCA_044352515.1 Polaromonas sp. | reverse complement strand
ACGGGAATCAACCAACCATCCCGAAACAAGGCCGGATATAAGGATGCAGCCGACTTCTTCACAAAATCGAGCAAAACCGCTTGTCAGCCGGGAGGCATCCATATAAGCGCCGCCCTCGGCGCGATGCTGCTGTTTTTGTGGGAGCGCCGCCCTCGGCGCGATGCGGCGCCTGATCAAGCGCCGTAATATTCAGGGCGCATCGAAGAAGGGCGTGCGGGTGGGCACTGCGCCGCTCGTGTCCCCCGCCTCGGCTAGCGCCTCGGCTCCTCCTCTACCTCGCTTCGCAGCGCCCACCCGCACGCCCTTTAGTCTTTCAAGTGCTCCGCTCGCTGCGCAGAGGACTCGTGCCTCGGCTTTGATCACCACGATGGCCGTCAATCGGAGCTCCAGATCAAGGCCTTCGCAGCGTTAACCCACGGCCGGTGCGTCGGGCCTGGCGCAGCGGCATCAAGGAGGAGCCGAGGCGCCAGCCGAGGCGGGGGACAGCCGCGGAGCCAGGCCCGATGCGGCGGTCGCTACCCAGGCTCTTGTACGAGTGACCCTGGTCTCGAATTTTGCGGCGGTCTTTGATCAAGCGCCGCAATGTTCAGGGCGCATCGAAGAAGGTCGTACGGGTGGGCACTGCGCCGCTCGTGTCCCCCGCCTCGGCTGGCGCCTCGGCTCCTCCTTGACCTCGCTTCGCAGCGCCCACCCGCACGCCCTTTGTTCTTTCAAGTGCTCCGCTCGCTGCGTAGAGGACTCATGCCTCGGCTTTGATCACCACGATGGCCGTCAATCGGAGCTCCAGATCAAGGCCCTTGCAGCGTTGACCCACGGCCGGTGCGTCGGGCCTGGCGCAGCGGCATTAAGGAGGAGCCGAGGCGCTAGCCGAGGCGGGGGACAGCCGCGGAGCCAGGCCCGATGCGACGGACGCTACCCGTGACTTTGCACGGTTGGCATGTACTCTGCGCTGAATCGGGCCGAGGGCGGCCCTCCCACATCATGGCCGATGCGCCGGCCGCTACCCGACACGTGTGAAGAGCCCTCGCTTGGCAGCGCCACAACAAGCCCCTCGGTGAATTGTCGATAGCAGCGACCCCTGGGCTGCCTTAGCCCAAACCCACCTCAGCCCTGATTCATCACCAGCCCATCTTGCACCTGGGCCGCGCCCACCTTCTGCAGGTCGGCCAGCAGCGAGATCAGCCAGTCTTCGATGCTGCGCTGGGCGAACCAGTTGCGGTGCAGGGCTTGCATATAGGCGGTGGCACAGGCCCAGGCCATGAAGTCGGGCAGTGGCTGCTGCTGCACTTCGAGCAGCTTGTACTTGAGCAGTACCTTGACCGCATGCTGGGCATGGCGCTGGGGGTCGCTGACAAAAGAGGCCAGGCGCTGGCGTGCGCGGGCCATCACCTCTGGGCGGTAGCCGAATACCGCCCCGTGGCCGGGGATCACGGTTTTGGGCTGCAGCCCCTCAATCAGGTCCAAGGTGGCGCCGACCTCGGCAAAAGCGTGCAGGCCTTCAAGCTCGGGAAACACCACGCCAAAGCCGTTTTCCCACAGCGCATCAGCCGAGATCAGCGTTCGGCTGTCGGGTTCAAACAGCACCACGCTGTGCGGGTCGTGACCGGGGGCTGCCAGCACCTGCCAGGGGCGATCACCGAGCAGCAAGTCCTGCCCGGGCCTGAGCACGTCGTCAAAATTAAAGCGCGGGCACAACTGCCCGGTGGGCTCATAGCTCAGTGCGTAGGCGTCCCAGGCGGCTACTTCGGCGGCGTGGCCGGGTGGGATCAGGGTGCGCATCGCTGGAAAGGCTTTTTGCAGCGCCGCATTGCCGCCGCAGTGGTCGCTGTGCAAATGGGTGTTGATCAGCAGCTGCGGGCCGCTCTGGCCGAAGGCAGCGCGCACCAGCGCCAGGGTTTGCGCCTCGTGGCGCACATAGCCGGTGTCGACCACCGCGGTTTGCCGGCCTTGGGCGATCACCATATTGGCCGACAGCCAGCCACGTTCGACCATCTGCAAACCTGAGAACAGCATTTCTTGCATCACAGCCGCATTGTGCCTATGGCGTGCTTGCCGATTCTGCCTCGCGATCAGCCCTGAGCATCGGCTGCGCCGCCGCGCCGCCTCAGCCAGGCCGCCAGCCCGAGGCTGAGCGCAGCCAGGGCATACCAGGGCACCAGGCCCGCATGGGCCACCAAAGCGGCATAGGCCGTCAGGCCGTCGGTGCCCTGCACCTGCGCCACCAGGGTGCCGCGGGTGTGCCTCGGCAGCGCATGGCTGACTTGGCCCTGGGCGTCGATGACCACGGTGGCGCCGGTATTGGTGGCGCGCACCATGGGGCGGCCGAACTCCAGGGCGCGCATGCGCGAGATCTGCAGGTGCTGGTCTATGGCCACGGTATCGCCAAACCAAGCAATATTGCTCAGGTTGACGAACACGGTGGGCGCGGTGGCGGGGTCGGCAAAGCGCGCGCCCAGCTCCTCGCCAAACAGGTCTTCATAGCAAATATTGGGCGCCAGCCGCTCGCCCTGCCACTCAAAGGAGGGCTGGCCCACCGAGCCCCGGTTGAAGTCGCCCAGCGGAATGTTCATCAGCCGCACAAACCATTTAAAAAACGGCGGGATGAATTCGCCGAAGGGCACCAGGTGGTGCTTGTCGTAGCGGTAGGCCTGCTCGGTGCCGGGCTTCAGGCCAATCACCGAATTGGTGTAACCCTGCTCATAGGAGCCCAGCGGCAGGCCCAGCAAGGCCGCTTTTTTTCCTTGGGCAAAGGGGGCCGTCAACGCACTCCAGTAGCTGGGGTCGAGCTGGCTTGGCAGCAGCGGGATGGCGGTTTCGGGCAGCATCACCAGCGCGGTATCGGCCGCCTCCAGCTCTTGCGCGTAATAGGCCAGAGCCTGCGCCATACCGCTGCCGGGGATGAACTTTTCGTCTTGCGCGATATTGCCCTGCACCAGGGTCAAGGGCAGCGGCGGGCGCAGGGCCTGCGTCTGCTGGGCTGGCGACAGCCAGGCCAGTCCCACCGACGCCACCACCAGCGCCAGGGCGGCCAAGGCGCGCCGCTGGCCCTGGACCGGCCACAAACACAGCGCAAGCGCAGCAGCCACCGCAGCCGACAGCCAGCTCAAGCCG
>JBILDR010000118.1:0-10639 GCA_044352515.1 Polaromonas sp. | reverse complement strand
AAGGCAAGGCAGCACCGCCCACCTTCGCCCGGCGGCGCAGGTTCTCGCCGCCGATGGGCTCGATCTTGATCACCTCGGCGCCGGCCATGGCCATCATGAAGGTGCAATAAGGGCCGTTGTAGATCTGCCCCAGATCGATCACCGTGACCCCGGTCAGGGGCCCACGCCGGGGGGCCGTCGATGCATTCATAAGTACACCCTGCCGGCAAGCGCACAGGCACAGCGCGAGTGAACGCCGCAGGGACCCGAGCAGACAAGAAAAAGGCGCATAAGCATCGAACTCCACCCCCCATAGCCATTGCCCCCAGGCAGCGGCCTGCCGCGCAGGATACACCGACCCACAGGCGACAAGCTGCCCCCAAAGTGACCGCTAAACTGAAGCCATCGAGTCATCAAGCCATGCAAGCAGCAAGCACACAGGCGGCAGCGCCCGCCCTTACAGGAGAGCGGCCATGAGCGCCACCACACTGGCTCAGTTGATGGGCCGCACGCAACTGGGCGTGCCTTCTGCCTACACCGAACGCGACTCTATGCTCTACGCGCTGGCCATAGGCATGGGCCATGATCCGCTGGACGAGACCGAACTGGACTTTGTCTACGAGCGCCGCGGTCGACTCAAGACGGTGCCTACCCAGGCCATCACGGTGGCTCGGCATATGCTGATCTTCGAAGTCGGCATGCGGGTCGAAAAATTTCTGCACGGCCAGCAGCGCCTGGTGCTGCACCGGCCGATGCCGCCGGCGGCCGAACTGCTGGGCGACCACCGGGTGCTGGCGGTGGAAGACAAAGGCGCTGACAAAGGCATCCTGGTGCAGACCCTGAGCCAGATCCGCCTGCGCAGCGGCGAACCGCTGTTTGACATTGACAACCTGTATTTTTGCCGTGGCGACGGCGGCATCGGCAGCAGCGGAAGCGTTCAAAGGCCGGTCCATGCCCTGCCCGAGCGAGCACCCGATCTGACCCGCTCCTGCGAGACCCTGGCCTGGCTGGCGCTGCTCTATCGTCTGACCGGAGATCGCAATGTGATCCATGCCGACCCGGCGATTGCCAAAGCCCAGGGCTTTGCCGCACCCATCTTGCAGGGCTCGTGCACCATGGCGCTGGCCTGTCGGGAAATAATTTCAGGCGTGCTGAACGGCCAGGCCGAGCGGATCCGCAGTTTCGGCGCGCGTTTTACAGCTGTCGTCTATCCAGGCGATCGCGTACAAACCGAGATCTGGATAGACGGGCCACGCCTGCACTTTCGCTGCAGCGTGCCAGCAAGGCAGTCGGTAGTGCTCGACCACGGACTGTGCGAGCTGACCGCCTGATTCGCCCTGAGTCCAAGTCAGCCCCAGGGGCCCAGGTAAGGCTCGCCCATGAAGCTGCCCGAGCCGGGCAGAATGGCCTCAGGCCAAGCTTGCCAATGACCGACCACGCCTGGGCGCTGAGTCAGGTTGGGGCTGTGCCCGGCTGAGGCGATTTGGTTCATCGCGTAGTACAGCTGAATCAAGTGCCCCGAAGGGTCCTTGAGAAAGGCCGAGTACTCGATGCCCGGTGTCAGCTCGGCCGGGATGTCCACAAACTGGCAGCCGCGCTCTTGCAGATAGTCCAGCGCATGCTTGAGCTGCCGATAGGTCGCCACCTGGATGCCAAAGCGCATCAGGGTGCTTGAGGCATCGAGCCCCAGTTGGCTGCGCAGCGCCATGGGATAAAGCGCCAGGCTGTGGTGCTCGGTGCCGGTGCGCAGGAATACGCAGCGATGCCCTTGCCAGACCACGTCCTCGGTCCACTCAAAGCCCATGATGTCCAGGTAAAAGCGCTCCATCGCCTCCAGGTCATGGCAAAACAGGCCCACCGGGCCGACCCGCACCACCTTGAAAGGCCGGGCCAGCATGATGCCTTCCACGTCGTAACGCGCCGGCTCTTTCTCGGGATGGCGAAAGCCGCTGGCCAGGTCGGTCTGCTGCGCCCGCATGTGATCGACCTCCTCATACTCAGGCGGCTGCGGCAGCTCGGGCCGCTGCAGAAAGCGCCGCTCATAAGCCAGCTTGGGCTTGGCGGTGCCCATCCAACCTATCTGCTCGATGCCGTAGTACAGCTCGTTGCGGTGGCCTTCGGGGTCGTAGGGGTAGACATGCCAGTTCGAGCCCGGCATGTCGCGGCCGGCCCGGTTGATCGGCACCTTGTTGTCCTCGAAGTAGTCGATGGCGCCTGAAATTTCCTGCAGGCTGCCGACCTGCCAGGTCAGCTGGTTGACAGTCACATCCTTGGGCGAGCGATCACCGCGGCCCATGGCCTGAAACACCTGACGGTCACAAAACACCAGCGAATGGTGGTCGGTGCCGTGACGGGTGAAATACAGATTGGTGTCACCGATGCGCAGCAGCTCCTCGCGGCGCGGATGCTGCTCGGCAATGTCCATGGGGTCGGAGATGCGAAAGCCCAGCAGGTCACAGTAAAAAGCAATGGCCGATGCCGTATCGGTCATGTTCAGACCGAAATGCCCCAAGCGCCGCACCCTGAAAGGGCGCGACAGCAGCACACCGCCCACGTCAAACAGCCGGGAAGTATCCATGGTCCTGAACTCCTCTTCTTTATCGGCGGTCAGAGCCGCAAGCATCGCCAGTCCGGCAAACATCAGGACTCTGGCAGCCGTGACTTGCAAGAGCCACTCCCCCATCGCAGCGTAGCTCCGCGAGAGCGCATGCTAACGGGGTGGACAAGCGTGGGTTAGCCCGTGCTTACACCGTTGACAGGGGCATCGGCCTACCCTAGCCTCTGGACTTACAGAACAAGGGAGGGAGAGGAGATGACACAGCGACGCGCGATCGCACCCATGCGCTCGACCAAGGCCGACGAAGCCAAGGCGCTCAAGGAACTCAAGCGCAACATGGTGCTGGGCTACCGCATCATGGCCCGCTACGGCATAGGCATAGGCCTACTGGGTCACTTCACCGCCCGGCTGCCGGGCAAGAACACCTTCTGGAGCTACCAGTGGGGCGACAGCTTCGACACCGTGGTGGAAAAGAACCTGCGCGAATGCGACTTCGACTGCAACGTCATCACTGGCGACGGCAAGGTCAACGACTCGCTCAAGATCGAAGGCTTTCTTTACGCCGCCCGCCCCGACATCTTGTGCGCCACCCACCACCACAGCGACAACTGCCTGGCCCTGGGCTCGATTGGTGAGATCGTGCGCCCCTTTGAGCGCTCGGCCGCCCGCGTCTACGACGACATGGTGCTGCTCGAAGACTTTGACAATGCGCACCGCGATCCCAAGGCCGCCAAGGCCTTTGTCAAGGCGGTGGGCAAACGCAATGCGGTGATGATGCAGCACCACGGCGTCATGCTCATGGGCTCGAGCATCCAGGAGCTCGTGGTGCGCACCAAAGAGGTTGAAATTTCGGCTGGCGTGCAGCTCAAGGCCATGGCAGCCGGAAAACTCAAGGTTCTCAGCCGCGAGGAAGCCATACGCGCGCGCGACTTCAAGCGCGCCGAATCGTCCTATATGGGGGTTTGGAACTACGAAATGGGCAAGGTACTTGAGGAAAACCCAGGCCTGTTCAAGTAAGGTCGCACGGCCTGCCCGGCAGGCCAACAGAAACACCAGGAGGAGTCTGATATGCCCCACCGTTTGCCTGCATCCACAGATCAGGGACCAGCCGCAGCAGCCCCGCGCCGGCGCTCTGTGCTCAAGGCCTCAGCCGCTTTCATGGCCCTGGGGCCCTTCATACAGGGCTCGGCAAGCGCACAGGGGCAACGAACCATACGCCTGGTCAGCGGATCGGCCCCAGGCGGCAGCACCGATCTGTTTGGCCGATTGATCGGGCCCAAGCTGGGTGAGCGACGCGGCGCGACCGTGATCGTCGACAACAAGCTCGGCGCTGGCGGCATGATTGCCGCCGAGAGCGTGGCCAACGCCCGGCCGGATGGCAGCTCGCTGCTGATCACCGCGAGCAACCACTCCACCGGCGCAGCCATGCGCAAGAGCTCGCCCTTCGACGCGATCCGAGACTTCAGCTGGATTTCCAGCCTAACCACCTACGGCATGGTGCTGGCAGTCGGGCCCAACTCACGCCACAAGAGCTTGCAGGATCTGCTGGCCTTTGCCAAAGCCAACCCCAAGGCGGTGAGCTTTTCTTCGGTAGGCGTTGGCACCGCGCACCACCTGCTGGGCGAATGGATCAACGCGGAGCTGGGCATCGAGCTCACCCATGTGCCCTACAAGGGCAGCCCGCTGGCGCTGACCGACCTGCTGGGAGGTCAGATCGACATGATGATCGATACCGCCACCTTTGTGGTGCCACAGTCGCGCCAGGGCAAGCTCAAGCCACTGGCGGTGACCACGCGCGGCCCTTCGGAGGATCTGCCCGGCGTGCCCACGCTCAATAGCTTTATCGCTGGCATGGAATACGACTCCTGGATCGGGATCACCGGCCCCAAGGGCATGCCGGCCGAGCTGGTGCAGCAGCTCAATCAGGATCTGCGCGAGATCGTCAATCTGCCCGATATCCGCCAGCGCTTCATTGACATGGGCGCCGCCCCCAAGGTGGGTACGCCCGATGAATTTCGGCAGCTCGCTGAAAAGGACCTGGCCCAGTGGCGCAAGGTCATCGATAACCGCAACATCCCGCGGCTCTAAAACCACCTACCGATTGCACGGACGCCCCCCATGAGCACCATCGTCATCACCGGAGCCGGGCGCGGCATAGGCCGGGAAATGGCTGGCCAATACCTGGCAGAAGGCCATCGTGTGATTACCACCGTGCGCAGCCAGGAGCACGCCGACCAATTGCGCGCCCTGGGCGCGCAAACGCATTTTGTGGAGATGACCGACCCACAGTCGATTGCCGCCTTCGGCCAAGCCGTGGCCGGCGAGGCCATAGACGTGCTGATCGTCAACGCCGGCATCATGCGTCAGCGCGACATGCGCTTTAGCCACATCGATGTACCGGTGTTCCAGGAATGCTTTCAGGTCAACTGCATTGCCCCGGCGCTGCTGGCCGGCCATCTGCTCGCACCGGTGCGGCGCAGCCAGGGCCGCAAGATGATCGCCATCAGCAGCGGCCGCGCCTGCATCTCGCGCAACACCACCGGCAGCGTGTTGATGTACCGCGCCTCCAAAGCCGCACTGAACATGACCTGGAAGACCCTGGCCAGCGACGAACCCGACATCATGGCCTTGCTCATACACCCAGGCCGGGTGCGCACCAGCATGGGCTTGCCCGAGGCCGAGCTTTCGCCCGAAGAAAGCGCCAGCGCGGTGCGCAAGGTGATTGCCGAAAGCGGGCCGCAGCACAGTGGCTGCTTTGTCAATTACGCCAGCCAGACCATGCCCTGGTGAGAACCTGAGGGCGGATTATTTTTCCGGGTCGCCGTCGGTCAGATAGTCCCAGGCCCGCTCCAAGATGCCGCCCGACCAGGTGGCCCGCGACGCCGCCTGCTGCGCGCTCTTGAACACCGTCTCATCGGCCCGCCCAGCGGCCAGCACCGCCAACTCCACCCGGGCCGCATCCTCCAGGAACCAGGCCAGCGCCACCGACTGCTCGATAGAGTCGCCCGCCGTTACCGCACCGTTGACACTGACCACCACCGCCGACGCCGCGCCCAAGGTAGCCGCCACCTTGGTGGCCAGCTCGTCCTGGCGGATCAGCTCGGTATCGGGCCAATAGGGCGCCCGGGGATAGAAGAAGGCCGACAGGCCGTGGCGCGCCGCCGGGCCCAAGCCCATGGCCGACAAGGCCATCACCTGCGGCGACATGAAGCGGCTGATGCCCTGCACATCCGGCCGGGCGCGATAAATCGCCTGATGCATGCGCACCTCGCCCAGCACACCAGCGGGCAGCGGCTGATCGACCGCCACCACCGAGCCCACATCATCGGGGCCGATCAGGGCCATGGCCTTGCCCTTGCACACCAGAAACTCGCGCTCGTTCAGCCGCAGGCTGCAATGACCAAAGGCGGTGACCAATCCGGCGCGGGCCAGCGCGCGCGGCCATGCGCACCTTGCGCTGTTGTTCCTCGGTAGGCTGGGTCGATGTGCTCATGAAAGACTCCCTGTGCTCAGATGCGTAAGACTCGCCAAATTGTGCACGAGCTATCCCTGCGTCTCTACGCATTGACGTTCGTTCAAGACGGTGCCTAGAATAACTTAGGACACTAAAAAAGACGCCTCGCTCGCCGAGCGAGGGCCTGAACAGGAAGGGATCCATGAATCAGCAGGTCAATCTGGAGGTATTCAACGAGCGTGACTACCCGGCTGACAAAAAGCCGAGCGACTACCCGGACTGGCCGCCGCAGAGCTTTCATGTCAGCCACCTGAACGAAGACTCCTTCAAGACGCCGGGCTTTAGGCCCTGGTCGCTCTCGCGTGATCTGGGCATGATCGCGGCCACCGGCGGCATGGTCGACGCCCATGTCAACCGCCGCGCCCGCCCCTTCAATGCCGAGGAGATCTCGCACCGGCATTTCCACAATGTCCACTATCAGATGATCTACGTTCTCAAAGGCTGGATGCGCAGCGAGTTCGAAGGCCATGGCGAGATTTTGATGAAGGAAGGCAGTTGCTGGCTGCAACCGCCGCGCCTGAAGCATACGGTGATGGGCTTTTCCGATGACCTGGAGTTGCTGGAAATCATCATTCCGGCCAAGTACGACACGGTCATGCTCAACGAGCCGCCCGGCGGTCATCCCAAGGCATGAACGCGACCCACTCGGCTGGCCTGCGCGGTCAGACCGCGCTGATCACCGGCGCCAGCGCCGGCATCGGCAAAGCCTGCGCTTTGACGCTGGCGGCGCAAGGCATAGACTTGGTGCTCACAGGTCGCAATGCCGAGGCGCTCGAAGCGGTGGCGGCGCAGTGCCGATCTGGCGGCACGAAGGTGCTGACCCTGGCCGGCGACCTGACCGACACGGGCTTCGTACAGCGGCTGAGCGAGGAAGCCTCGCACGTGCAAGTGCTGGTCAACAACGCCGGCGTGCTGACCTATGCGCCGGTGCTGGAGATCACCACCGAGCAATGCGCGCAGATGTTTGCCACCAATGTGGTCGCCGCTTTTGACCTGACCCGCGCCATCGCTGCGCACATGGTCAAGCGCGGCTCAGGCCACCTGGTGTTCATCACCTCGGGCGCTGCGCGCAGCGTGGCCCAGCATGGCGTGGTCTACGCCGCCACCAAGCATGCGCTGTCGGCTTTTGCCAAGGGCTTCCGGCTCGAACTCAAAAGCCATCGCATCAAGGTCAGCGAGATCGCGCCGGGCATGGTCGATACCGACATCCGTCAAAGCAGCACCCACCCCGATGTGGTGAAGTCACTGGCGGCGCGCAAATTCGCACCGCTGCGCGCCCAGGAGGTGGCCGACGCCCTGCTCTATGCCTTGCTGCAAGACAGCAACAGCGCCACCGAGTTGATCGAACTTCGCCCCGCCTTCGGATAAAGCCATGGACCTGCAGCTTCAAGGAAAACACGCCCTGGTCACCGGCGCCTCACAGGGCATAGGCATGGCCATTGCCCAGGCGCTGGCCGCCGAAGGTTGCCATCTGCATCTGGCAGCCCGCAACCCGCAAGCCTTGCAAGCCCTGGCCGAACGACTGAGCAGCGCCCATGGCGTACAGGTACACACCCATCCGGCCGACCTGTCAACGGACCAGGGCATTAAGAGTCTGGCTGCGACCTGTTCGCAGGTCGACATCCTGGTCAACAACGCCGGTGCGATCCCACGCGGCAGCGTGCTCGAACTCGACGACGAGCGCTGGCGCCAGAGTTGGGAGCTCAAGGTCTTTGGCTACCTCAACCTCACCCGAGCGCTGTATGCGCACATGGTCAAGCGCCAGGCCGGGGTGATCCTGAACATCATCGGTATCGGCGCCGAGCGGCTCGACTATGGCTACGCAGCCGGCTCCATGGGCAATGCAGCTTTGGTGGCCCTGACCCGCACCATAGGCGGGGTCAGCCTTGACCTGGGTGTGCGCGTGCTGGGCCTGAGCCCGGGCTGGGTGGAAACCGAAAAAGCCAAGCGCACCATGCGCCAACGCGCGGCCACCTTGCTCGGCGACGAAAACCGCTGGCCGGAGATGGCCAAGGACTTCCCGCGCGGCAAGCTGATCGATCCGCAAGAGGTGGCCGATGTGGCCGCCTTCCTGTGCTCGCCCCGCGCCTCGGGCATGTCGGGCACCGTCGTGACTGTGGACGCGGGCTTCACCTCGCGCGGCTACCCACCGCCCAAGCCGGGCACCACCTGAAAGCGCCGTATGAGCAGCCCATCCACCCATCCCTTGCGCAGCAAGTTGGCCACCGGCGGCTGCGTCAAGCTGATGTCGCTGCGCCAGTTGCGCAGCGTCGATGCGGTCTTCATCCTGCGCGAGGCAGGCTTTGATGGCTTTTACATCGACGCCGAGCACGGCGTGTTCTCCCTGCGTGAAATTGCCGACCTGTGCCAGATGGCCCAGGCCTGCAATATGACCGCCCTGGTGCGCGTGCATTCGGCCGAGGTGGGCACGGTCGGCCCTATCCTTGACTGCGGCGCCACCGGTCTGATCATCCCGCACGTCAGCAGCCGGCAGGACATCCAAGCCGCGCTGGAGCTGGCCAAATACCCGCCGCTCGGTCGCCGCTCGATGGCGGCCATAGGCCCGGCCTCGGCCTACCGGCGCCAGCCCGCCGCCGAGGCGGTGCCCCAGCGCAACAGCGAGGTGTTCATGATCGCCATGATCGAGACCGCGCAAGGCGTGGCCCGAGCCGAAGAAATTGCAGCCACCGAAGGCGTCGATGCGCTGATGATGGGGCCGATGGACCTGAGCCTTGAATTGGGCTTGCCCGGGCAGGTCCGCCATGAAAGCATCTGCCAGGCCTATCTGAGCGCCGCTGCCGCTGCACAGCGCTGCGGCAAGCATTTCGTGGCCGGCGGGGCCGGCGGTCCCCCCATGGCCGACATGGTGGCCGCCGGGGCACGCCTGCTGATGGGCGGCAATGACGGCGCCTACCTGATCGAGGCGCTACAAAAGGCGGTGCAATCCATGCAAGAAGCCGCTGCCACTGCGCGCTGACACCAGACACCTACTTAGGAGACACCATGATGAAACGCCGCCTGCTTATCTGCGCTGCTGCCGCAGCCAGCCTGCCAAGTACTGGACTGACACAGCCCAGCAGCTACCCCAACAAGCCCATACGCATCGTGGTGGCCTGGCCACCGGGCAGCCTGATCGATGTGATGGTGCGCATCATCAGCGAGCCCATGCGCGAGATCCTCAAGCAGCCGCTGATCATCGAAAACAAGGCCGGCGCCACCGGTGCCATCGGCGCCGACATCGTCGCCGGCGCTGCGCCCGACGGCTACACCCTGCTGTTCACCTCGGCCGCGCTCAATATGGTCACCGCCATGGGCGTCAAGCAGAACTTCAAGGTGCCCGAGTCCTTCACGCCGGTGCTTAACCTGGCTTGGTCGCCGATGGTGCTGGTCAGCTACCCGCCCCTGGGCCTGAAAACCCCGCAAGACCTGCTGGCCCTGAGCAAGGCCCGCAACGGCAATGTGTTTTTTGCCAACTCGGGCAATGGCTCACCATCGCACTTCACCGCCGAATTGTTTCGGGTGCGCACCGGCATGCAGGCCACCTCTGTGCCCTTCAAAGGCTCGCCGCAGGCCATGAACGAGCAAATTGCCGGCCGGGTCGACTACCACTTTGCGGTCTCTTCGACCGCTCTGCCCATGGTGCGCGACGGCCGTATCACCGCCCTGGCGGTGACCAGCCGCAACCGCCTGGCCGCTGCGCCCAACATCCCCACCATGGAAGAGTTGGGCTACAAGGATTTCGGCGCCCGCTACTGGAACGGCCTGCTCGCCCCCAAGGGCACGCCCGCAGAGATCACCGAAAAAATCGCCGCTGCGGTCAATCAGGTGCTGGCCGACAAGGACATCCTGGCCAAGCTCGCGCCTTATGCCAACGAAATGGACGGCAAGAGCACGCCGCGCAGCTTCGAGGCCCTGCTCAAAGAAGACCTGGACAACTGGCTTGGGGTGGTCAAGGCAGCCAACATCAAGCCCGACTGAAGCGGGCTTGATCACAGGCACCTTCGCGCCGAGGCGGCGCTCCCACAAAGCTTCAACGGGTCGCAATGAGGGGGTGTGGGAGCTGCGCCCTCGCAGCGATCGGGCCTTCACTCAAGCACTGAACCTGCTCGAAGGCCGCATCGCGCCGAGGCGGCGCTCCTACATGAGCCCACCCAGCTCTGGAATGGGTGTGGGAGCTGCGCCCTCGCAGCGATAGGGCCTTCACTCAAGCACTGAGCCTGCTCGAAGGCCGCATCGCGCCGAGGGCGGCGCTCCCACATGAGCTCACCCAGCTCTGGAATGGGTGTGGGCGCTGCGCCCTCGCAGCGATCGGGCCTTCACTCAAGCACTGAACCTGCTCGAAGGCCGCATCGCGCCGAGGCGGCACTCCCACATGAGCTCACCCAGCTCTGGAATGGGTGTGGGCGCTGCGCCCTCGCAGCGATCGGGCCTTCACTCAAGCGCAGCGCCTGCTTGCAGGCCGCATCGCGCCGAGGCGGCGCTCCCACATGAGCCCACCCAGCTCTGGAATGGGTGTGGGCGCTGCGCCCTCGCAGCGATCGGGCCTTCACTCAAGCACTGAGCTTGCTCGAAGGCCGCATCGCGCCGAG
>JBILDR010000015.1:0-34905 GCA_044352515.1 Polaromonas sp. | reverse complement strand
ATGGGCGCGCTGTTCACCGCCCAGCATTTGGGCGCCAAGGCCATCGTGGCTTTGAGTGACAGCGGATCGACCGCGCTGTGGATGAGCCGGCATGACATCGGCATTCCGATTTACGCGCTCACGCCCAAGCTGAGCACGCAGCGCAAGATGGCGCTGTACCGCAATGTGCGACCCTTGCTGATGGACACCTCGGCCGACCGCGATACCGCGCTCGAACAGGCCGAGGGCCATTTGCTCAAGCGCGGCATCGTACAGACTGGTGACATTTACGCCATCACCTGTGGTGAACCCATGGGCGCGCCCGGCGGCACCAATATGCTCAAGATCTGCCGGGTGGCTTGAGCCGCTGGGGCTCGGGCTCAGGCTGAGTGGCGCACTCAGCTATGGTGTGCTGCGCCCGCGATCCTCGCTAAACTAGTCGCAGTTACCAGTCGGTTACCAGCGCCGGCCCGGTCTTTTGCCAACCCATCCCCAGGACTTCCCACCATGGCCCTCGTTTCCATGCGCGAACTGCTCGACCACGCGGCAGAAAACAACTACGGCATTCCCGCCTTCAACGTCAACAACCTCGAGCAGATCCAGGCCGTCATGACCGCCGCTGATGAAGTCGGCGCACCGGTCATCCTGCAAGCCAGCGCCGGCGCGCGCAAGTACGCGGGCGAGGCCTTCATCAAGCACCTGATCCAGGCCGCCGTTGAGCAGTGGCCGCACATACCGCTGGTGATGCACCAAGACCACGGCAGCTCACCCAAGGTTTGCCAGGGCGCCATCGATCTGGGCTTTGGCTCGGTGATGATGGACGGCTCGCTGATGGAAGACGCCAAGACCCCGGCCTCTTTTGACTACAACGTCGAGGTCACCCGCAAGGTGGTGGACATGGCCCACAAGATGGGCGTGACTGTCGAGGGCGAGCTCGGCTGCCTGGGCAATCTAGAGACGGGCGAAGCCGGCGAGGAAGATGGCGTGGGCGCCGAAGGCAAGCTCGACCACAGCCAAATGCTGACCGACCCCGAGGAGGCGGCGGTGTTCGTCAAGGCCACGCAACTCGACGCGCTGGCCATTGCCATCGGCACCAGCCACGGCGCCTACAAATTCAGCCGCAAGCCCACCGGTGACATCCTGGCGATTTCGCGCGTCAAAGAGATACACCGCCGCATCCCCAACACCCATCTGGTGATGCACGGCTCCTCCAGCGTGCCGGCTGAGTTGCTGGCCATCATCAACCAGTACGGCGGCAAGATGAAAGAGACTTACGGCGTGCCGGTCGAGGAAATTCAGGAAGCCATCAAGCACGGTGTGCGCAAGATCAACATCGACACCGACATCCGCCTGGCCATGACCGCTGCGGCGCGCAAATTCCTGGCGGAGAACCCCGACAAATTCGACGCCCGCGAATGGCTCAAGCCGGCCCGCGAGGCGGCCAAGCAGGTTTGCAAGGCCCGATATCAGCAGTTTGGCTGCGAGGGCCAAGCCAGCAAGATCAAGGTGCAGGGCGTGCAGGTGATGGCCGCCAAATACGCCCGTGGCGAGCTGGCGCAGCTGGTGCACTGAAACTGCGGCTGCCACCCCGATAATCGAAGGCTCGCTGCCCGCAGGCAGCGGGCTTTTTTATTTCAGGCTCCGACCATGACCGCCAGCTCCGCCCTGCACACCTCCTCCCTGCATTCCCTGCCCCTGCTCGCACGCGGCAAGGTGCGCGACAACTATGCCGTCGGCTCAGACCGCCTGCTGATGGTGGCCAGCGACCGCCTGAGCGCTTTTGATGTGATCCTGGGCGAGCCCATTGCTGGCAAGGGCAAGATCCTCACCCAGATGGCCTTGTTCTGGTTCGACAAGCTGGGGCACCTGTGCCCCAACCACCTCACAGGCCAGGCGCCCGAGAGCGTGGTCAGCCCCGATGAGTTGCCGCAGATCGAGGGCCGCTCCATGCTGGTCAAGCGGCTCAAGCCCATCCCGGTCGAAGCGGTGGTGCGCGGGTATCTGGCCGGCAGCGGCTGGCAGGAGTACCAGGCCAGCCAGTCGGTGTGCGGCGTGCCGCTGCCCGCAGGCCTGAAGAACGCGAGCAAGCTGCCCGAGCCCATCTTCACGCCGGCGGCCAAGGCCGAGGTCGGCGAGCATGACGAGAACATCAGCTACGAACAGGTCGAAAAAATCGTGGGGCTGCAATTGGCCGATCAGATCCGCCGGGTGAGCATTGCGATTTACCAAGCCGCGGCCGAATACGCGCTGACCAAGGGCATCATCATTGCCGACACCAAGTTTGAGTTTGGTCTGGATGAAAACGGCACGCTCACCCTGATGGACGAGGTGCTCACGCCCGACTCATCGCGCTACTGGCCGATGGAAGGCTACGAGGCGGCCTTCGCGCAAGGCGCCAACCCGCCCAGCTACGACAAGCAGTTTGTGCGCGACTGGCTGGAGGCGGTGCGCATACACGGCAAGCCCTGGGACAAAACCCCGCCCGCACCGGCCCTGCCGCCCGAGGTGGCCGCCCGTACCGCGGCCAAATACCGCGAGGCGCTCGAGCGTCTGACCGGAGCGGTAGCCGGCTGAAACTAGCTTTTTTGCCGCAGCCGGTTGGCCATGTACAGCTGCAGCAGCAAGGCCCGAAAGACGATGCGGCTGATGTCCGACTCCTTGGACAACACCTGCTGCAAGCCGGTGGCGGTCAGCTCCATGCACACCGTATCGACTTTGGCGCGTGCGGTGGCGCTGCGCACGCCGCCGGCCAATATCGCCTGCTCACCAAAGGGCTGGCCGGGGTTCAAGGTAGCAAACACCTGACCCGTCTTGCCGTCGAGCAGCTCCACGCTGCCCTGCTTGATGATGTAGAGCTTGTCGGCCGCCTGGCCGGCATCAAAGAGATGAACGCCGGCCGCGAAACTGACGTCGGTAAAGGCGCTCATTTGAGAGACTCCGGCACGGCACTGAGGTTGAGCACGCGCATGACGGTGCTGCGATTGATGCCGCGCAAACCCGGATGGCAGCCAGTGAAGGCCTTGAGTGCCTTGAAGACGGGAATCACGCTGGCGGTGACCACCGTCACCGCAGTGGCGGTCATGTTGTGCGGCATATCGGCCAGACCCGCAGCCAGACCGATGACGGCGCCCGGCCCGACGCGGTAGCTCGCGCCATCGATCTGCACATCGAGCTCCCCCTGACGCACCACATAGGCGTCGTGAGCGGGCTGACCCTGCATGCACAGATGGGTACCGGGCTTGAATGCGGCTGAGCCCAAGGACAACTCGCTGACCAGCTGGTAATACAGCCTGTCCTCGCTGCTCAGCCCCAGCTTCACATAGGCGGCCATCGCGTCCGGCGAGTAGGGCGGCAGCGAGCCCATCGCTTCGACCTTGGCCAGGTCCACCGAAAAATTCATGGGGCTAGAACTCACGGACAACTCCCTTGGGAATGAATCACTGCAACTGCTCGGCAACCTGCTCGGGCATGGCCAAAGCGAGCGCCGCGGGGCTGGAAAAACGAATGGACCGCAGGAACTGCGCGCGCCCTGCGGGCGTGGCGACAGTGGCATGGGCGGCAAAACCTACGCGCTGCCATTCCTGCGCCAAGGCCTGGCTGAGATCGGGGCCAAAACGGGCGCTGGCGCTCAGCAAAATATCAGCCTCATTGAGCAGCACCTGACACCAAGCCTGGGTCCAGGCAAAAGCCTGCTCAGCCACCTGGGCGTGGTTGTCCGGCACGGTCTGCGGATCGGTATGGAGGATCAGCGACTCGATGCGGTCACGCCAGGGCTCAGGCAAGCCGGCGGCATACTGAGCCACGCTGCGCCAAGACCGCGACTCGATGTCAAAGCGCTGCTGGTTCACCCCACCAGGATGGCCAAAGTCGTGGGCAGCGGCCGCAGCCAAAGTGGCCGCCGCCCAGGGGCGGGCCGCCTCATCGGCGGTGGGCCCGAGCACATGCAGCATGGTGGTGATGGTCAGCATCACATCGGCGGTGTGCAGGCGGTTGTGATAGCTCGGCTCGTCATCGGTTGGCAGGGCCTCCATGCCCAGGGCCACCGCCCGGGTGAAGTCGGTCATGGCCTGCACCTCAGCCGTGGCACGAACATCGAGCGCCAGGCTGGTGATGCAGGTCTGGGCCACTGCGGGCAGGCCGGGCCAGTCCTGGGACCAGGAGCGCCGCAGCTCGGCGCAGGCCTGGGCCAGGCCGTCAAACCAGCGCTCGGGGGTCAGCGGCAGGGTCTTCATGGCAGCACGCCCGCCGACACCGGGGGATTGACGAAAAAGGTCTCGATCTCGCCGATGCCCTTGACGCTGACGCTGCCACGCGGCTCGAGCGCAAAGTGCTGGCCCAGATGCTGGGCGGTCGAGGGCGAAACATGCACACGACCGGGCGTGCCGGTTGACTCCATGCGGCTGGCCACATTAACGGTATTGCCCCAGAGGTCATAGGTGAACTTGTGCATGCCGATCACGCCGGCCACCACCGGCCCGCTGTTGACGCCCACCCGGATTTGCAGCTGCGTGCCATGCTGCTGGTTGATGCGGGCCATGGCGTTGAGCATATCAAAACCGGCCTGCACCACCGCCACCGCATGATCAGGGCGCGGCTCGGGCACGCCGCCGACCAGCATGTAGCAGTCGCCGATGGTCTTGATTTTTTCGACGCCCGCCGCGCCGACGATGGCGTCGAAGTCGGAAAAAATCTGGTCCAGGATTTCAACCAGGCGCTCGGCAGACAGTCCTTTGGACAGCTGGGTAAAGCCGACCAGATCGGCAAACAGCACCGAGACCTCGGGGTGGGCGTCGGCAATGCGCTTTTCGCCGGCCTTCAGGCGCTGCGAGACCGAGCGGGGCAGGATGTTGAGCAGGAGGTTCTCGGTTTTCTCCTGCTCTTTTTCTAGCTGTTCGTGCTGCGCTTGCAACTGTTGGCGGCGCAGCAGCTCCATATCGCGCAGGCGTTTTTTCTCGATGGAGGAGGTCAGGCGTGCCTTGAGCAGCACCTGGCTGAAGGGTTTGGGCAGGTAATCGTCGGCGCCCATTTCAATGCAGCGCACCACATCTTCGATGTCCTGCCCGCCAGAAATCACAATCACAGGAAAGCCCTTGAGCTTTGGGTTTTGCTGCATCTGCTCGAGCACTTCCAGCCCGGTCATCTCGGGCATCTCCACATCGAGCAGCATCAGGTCGAAGGCTTCGTCTTGCAGGCGTTGCAAGGCCAGTCGGCCGTTGGCCGCCTCCTCGATCTGCTGCACCCCGATCTGGCGCAGCGAGCGCGAGATGCCCATGCGCATCATCTTGCTGTCGTCAACCACCAGCAGCCGCGCTTGCTCCAGCATCTGGGCATTGCGCTGCTCGTTGCTCAAAGCCTGGCTTGGGGTATCGATGGGGGTATCGATGGCGCTGCTGGGGGCTTCGTTGAAGTTCATGGTCTCAGGCGCTGAGCTGGTGAATCTGATCAATGATGACCTCAGGCATGCGCTCGAGCGTGACCGACTTGTCGACCACGCCCAGCGCCACCGCCGCGCGCGGCATGCCGTAGACCACACAGCTGTCTTCATGCTCGGCCAGGTTGATGCCGCCGGCCCGGCGTATGGCCTGCATGCCTTGCGCACCGTCGCTGCCCATGCCGGTGAGCAAAACCCCCAAGGTGTGCTTGCCGGCCAGCTCCGCGGCGGAGCGAAACAGCACGTCGACCGCGGGCCGGCAAAAATGCACCGGCGGGCTTTGGGTCAGGCGGGTGCGATAGCCACCGGCACCGGCGACCACCATCAGGTGGTAATTGCCTGGCGCAAGCAAGCATTGGCCGGGCAGCACCGGTTCGTCGTTGACCGCCTCGCGCACCTCGTAGGGACACAGCTCGTTCAGACGCTCGGCCACCGCCTTGGAAAAAAAGGCCGGAATGTGCTGCACCACCACAATCGGCGGCAGCCCGGCCGGCAGGCTGGGCAGCAGGCTGCGCAAAGCCTCCACCCCGCCGGTGGAGGCGCCCACCACGATCAGTCGGCGCTCTAGCGCGCCGGTGCCGACCCAGGCAGGCGCCCGCTTGAGCACAGGCGCTGCCGGCGCGGCGGGTACAACGGGGAAGGGGCCCGCCGGGCGAAAGCGCTTTTTGGCGGCGTGCGCGGCCTTGATGTGAAAGGCCAGCTTGCCGGCCAGTGCGCCCACCGACATGCTGCCGTCCGGTTTGGCCAGCACCTCGCTGGCGCCGGCCTCCATGGCGTCCAGCGCAATCTGCGAGCCCTGCTGGGTCAGGGAGCTGATGACCACCACCGCAATGGGCGAGCGCTCTTTTTGCAGCTGGCGCAAATAGGTCAGGCCGTCCATGCGCGGCATTTCCATGTCCAGGGTCATGACGTCAGGCTGCAGCCGGGCCACCTTGTCCATGGCAATCAGGGGGTCGTTGGCCACGCCCACCACCTCAATGTCCGGGTCGTGCGCCAAGGTGTCGGTGATGGTCTTTCTCACCAGCGCCGAATCGTCCACCACAAGTACTTTAATAGGCAATGAAGTCTCCTGAGCTCAAGGCGAGCCTGGGCGCTGATAGATGCCATTGCCCAAACTGAGCAAGGAATGCTTGATGCGCAGCAGGCTGTCGGAATGGCCGGCAATCAAATACCCGCCCGGCTCAAGCGTGTCGTGCAGGCGCTGCACCAGTTGGGTCTGCGAGGCCAGCTCGAAATAAATCAGCACATTGCGGCAAAACACCAGATGCTGGGGCATCGCGACGGTATAGCTGTCGGCAAACAGGTTCATGCGCTGAAACTGTACCTTGTGCTGCAGTTCGGGCTTGACCTTGCAAAATCCGTCGTAGGGGCCGGTGCCCTTTTGAAAATACTTCTTGAGCAGGCCCGGATGCGGCAGGCCCAGGCGCTCGATCTCGTAGATGGCCTTCTGGGCCTTTTTCAGCGCCCGGTGCGAGATGTCGGTGGCCTCGATCTGCCAGCGCAAGTCCGGCTGCTTTTGCTCAGCATATTCAGCCAGGGTGATGGCCAGGGTAAAGGCCTCCTCACCGCTGGAGCAACCGGCCGACCAGCAGCGCAGGCCTCGGCGCGCGCTCGGGCTGCGCGCCAGCAAAGTGTCCAGCAACTCGGACTGCAGAATTTCAAACTGCACCGCCTCCCGGAAAAAGTGGGTGTGGTTGGTTGAAACCAGGTCGATCAGGATCTCGATCTCATCGGCCCCCTGCGCCAGCAGCCAGGCCAAATAGGCGTCCCAATCCTCAAAGCCCAGCTCCCGCCGGCGCTTGCTCAGACGGCTGCTGAGCAGGGTGATCTTGTTGGGCCCCAAAAAGATGCGGCTGTGCCTGTGTATCAAGGCACACAGTTGGTCGAAAATTTCTGGCGACATCGGGCCGTCCCGATGTGCCCGAGTTTGCGCAGCCGCAGCGACCATCGCCTCAGAAGTCCTTGAAGTGGCGGTCTCCGTCAGCCTCGGGCGCATTGAGCTTGGGCTTGCCCTGGTGCGCCAGGCCGTGCTCGGTATTCGGCCGCTCCACCGTCACCTTGACGCCGGCGCTGCGCTGCGGGCGCGAGGCCAGGCGGGTGACGCTCGATAGCGCTTGGCCCTCGTCGGCGTCCTCGCTGTGGCTGCGCTTGAGCTTGAAGCCCACCACTTCGATGCCCTGCCCGACCAGGCTTTCTGCTTCGCGCGCCTGGTCATGGGTCTGCTCGGCCGCATGGGCGATCTGGCTGGCGCTGTCGGCCGCGTCCTGTGCCACCTTGCTCATCTGCTCGATGGCAATGCCCACATGCTCAATGCCCTGGGCCTGCTCGCGTGCGGCCATGGTGATCTCAGCGACCAGCGCGTCGGTGCGGGCGATCTTGGTCTCAATCTGGCTGAGCGACTCCTGCACCTTCTGCAGCGAGACGGCGCCGGTGCGGCTGCTGCGGATGGAGGCCTCGATCTTGTCGGCCGACTCATGCGCGGCGGTGGCGCTGCGCTGAGCCAGCGAGCGCACCTCATCAGCCACCACGGCAAAGCCGGCGCCCGCCTCGCCTGCGCGGGCGGCCTCGACCGCCGCGTTGAGCGCCAGGATATTGGTTTGAAAGGCGATTTCGTCGATGCTCTTGACGATCTTGGCCACATCGCTGCTCGAGCGCTCGATGGCCTCCATGGCGGCGGTCATCTGCGCCATGTTGGAGACACCCTCCTGCGCTGAAGCCCGGGTCTCCGAAGCCAATTGCTTGGCCTGCTCGGCGTTGTTGGCCGTCGAGTGAATCATGCTGGAGACCTCCTCGAGTGAGGCGCTGGTCTCTTCGATGGCCGCAGCCTGCTCGCTGGCGCCCTGGGCCAGCTTCTGGCTGGCCAAGGTGAGCTGGCTGGAGGCGCGGCGGCTTTTTTCTGTGCCCTCATAGATGTTGCGGGCCACACGGGTTAGCGGCTTGATGGACACCCGGTAAGCAACGAAGCTGAGCACCAGGCCTATGGCCAGGCCGCCGAGGGCCAAGGCAACGATGCTCAAAATCACCTGCTGTTTTATCTGAGCGGCTTGCTCCAGGGTTTCGCGCGTACTGTCATTGGTCTTTTGGACCAGCGCATCAACGGCCTTGCGGTGCGCTTCGTAGGCCTCTGACATTTGCTCGTATTCAGCGCGAATCTTGGCCAACTCGCCACTGTCGAGCACCGGCAGGAAGTTTCGGTTCAGTATGGAGAAATAGCGCTTGACATGCTTGTCGGACTCTTCGATCAGGGGCACAAGCCGCGTGTCCGTCAAAGCGCCTTTGGCGAATTGCTGGTAGGCATCGCTGTACTCTTTTTCAAGGCGAGGTGCCTGAGCGATCAGGCGCTTACCCTCGGCCGTGCCAGAGATCTGTGTCGATCCGCTGATGGTCGCCTGAGCCACGCTGACCATGACGGTGGTCACCATATAGTGCGTCTCGATCAAGTAGGCCGGCGGCGGCAGCACGGCTGCCAACAGATCCTTCTCATGGGCAATCTGGTTATAGAGTTGGCCGCCTATGCGGATTGGCTCGGTCAGGTAGTAGCTCAGCGTGGGGATTCCCGCCAAGCTACCCAGAAACAAGAGTGCAAAACCCGCCACCAGTTTTTTCAAATTCAGCATCGCTCAGGCCCCCAAGGTAAGTTCATTCAAGCTTCTGCGCTGCGCCCGCTGATGGCGCGCAGGTCAATCTGTCCCACATGGCTGAGCAGGCGGTCGATGTCGAGCACCGTCTTGACCGTACCTTTGCTCTTGGCCATGCCCACAATGAAGCGCGCGTCGATGGCGTCGCCAAAGTCTGGTGGCGGCTCGAGGTCGTCGGCCTGAAAGTGCGAAACTTCCTCGACCACATCGACAATCATGCCGGTCAAGCGGCTGGCCCCTTCGGCGCCATCGACCTGCACCACCACAATGCAGATGCGCTCGCTGTCCTCGCAGCCGCCCAATCCAAATCGCTCGCGCAGATCGACCACCGGCACGATCTTGCCGCGCAGATTGATCACGCCTTTGATGTAGGCCGGCATGCGCGGTACCGGCGTGACCGGGCACAGGCGCATGATTTCTCGCACCTTGAGCACCGGCACGCTGTAGCGCTCCTGGGCCAAGGCAAAGGTCAGGTACTTGCCGGCGGTGGGCAGGTTTTCGGCGAGTGTGGGGGTCATGGGGTCTGTGCCTTTAAAGCGTGGATGTGCTTCATGCGCTGAGGGCCGGCGCACTGGACAACTGGCTGACCGCGTCGGGGTCGATGATCAAAGCCACCCGGCCGTCACCCAAAATGGCGGCGCCCGACATGCCTTGCTGGTTTTGAAAGGTCTCGCCCAGGGACTTAATAACCACCTCTTGCTTGCCGATCAGGCTGTCGACCAAGAGGGCGCGGCTGCGGGCGCCCGAATCGACCACCATGACGATCCCCTGGCAAGGGTCGTTCACCTCGGTGGCGATGCCCAGCTTCTCCGACAGCCGCACCAGGGGTATGAGTTTGTCCCGCACGGTGATCACCTCGCCCTTGCCCTGCACCGTCGACACCATGTGGGGCTGCGGCCTGAGCGACTCGCGGATGGCCAGGGTCGGCAAGATAAAGCGCTCCTGACCCACGCCGACCAACATGCCGTCGATGATGGCCAGCGTCAGCGGCAGGAAGATCTCGAAGGTGGTGCCCTCGCCCGGCGCTGAGGAAATGTCGATACGGCCGCGCAGGCGGGAAATGTTGCCGCGCACCACGTCCATGCCTACCCCGCGGCCGGAGATGTCGGTCACCGTCTCGGCCGTTGAGAAGCCGGGCAGGAAGATCAGATTGAAGATGCTCTTGTCGGTCAGCGTTTCTTCGGCGCTGACCAGCCCTTTTTGCAGGGCCTTGGCCAAGATGCGCTGTGAGTCCAGGCCGCGGCCGTCGTCGCGCATGCGGATCAAAATGCCGCCGCCCTGGTGCATGGCGTGCAGATAGATATTGCCCTGCGCGCTTTTGCCGGCCGCCTCGCGCGCGGCCGGCGTCTCGACGCCATGATCGACCGCGTTGCGCATCATGTGCAGCAGGGGGTCGGCCAGCTCCTCGACGATGTTGCGGTCCAGCTCAGTGTCTTCCCCGCTCAGATGCAGCTGTACCTGCTTGTTCTGCGCGGCGGCCAGGTCGCGCACCAGGCGGGTCATCTTTTGGAAGGCCGAGCGTATCGGCACCATGCGCAGTGACATGGCATTGCGCTGCAAATCAGTGGTGATGCGCGAGAGCTGGCGCAGATGGCGCTCAAGCTCGCGGTCCCGCTGCTCCTGCACCAGCTTGTGCTGTACGACCATGGACTGGGCAATCACCAGCTCGCCCATCAGGTCGACCATGGCGTCGAGTTTGCGGGTATCGAGCTTGACATAGCTGGCCAGTGCTTCGCTGCGCGCAGCCGCCGCTACCGGGGCCTTTGCGGCAGGCGCTTGCACCGCGGAGGCTTTGCTGGCTGGTGCTGGTGCCGGTGTGGGTGCCAGGCTTGAGGGCGCGGGCGGGGGTGCAGGAGGGGGAGGTGGCGAGACGGCAACCGGGGCTCTTTCAAGCACAGGGGTGGCAGCAGCCGCGTCAACGGGGGCGGTAACAGGGACAGGTGTGGCCGCTGGCGCTGGCATGGGCTCACCGAGCAGACAGGCCTCAACCCGGCGCAGCAGGTCGCCCGTGGCGACCTGTATCGGCTGACCGAAGCCTTCCCCGCCGAGCTGGCGGGCGATTTCGGTGACGTATTTCTGCAGCGCGTCGCCGCCGGCCAGGATCAGCTCGATGACCGTCTGGGTAATGGGCAGCTGGTCCCGGCGGGCGGCATCGAGCAAGGACTCGAGTTGGTGGGCCAGTTGCTGAATAGGCTCTATGCCCAGAAAGCCGGCACCACCTTTGAAGGTATGAAAGGCCCGGAACACCTGATTGAGCGTGTCCTTGTGGCGGGGGTTTTCTTCAAGCACCAACACGCCCTGCTCAACCTGGCCAAGCAGGTCCCGGCCTTCGTTACAAAACTCGTTGAGCAACTCCAGGTCATCGTCGGCGCTGATGAAAAAACGCCCAAGGGCGCCGGCCTCGGATTCGGAGTCGTCCTGCAGCGCTGGCGCATGGGCAGGCTCAGGTGCAGGGGTCGCTTCAGTTGCGGCCCGCGGTTTGGCCAGGTACAGGGCATTGGCCATGCGCTCATAAGAGGACTGCAGCTGTTCAATTTGTTGCTCGTCCAGGCCTTGGGACGCGCCTATAGCCTGCTCACACAGCGCGAGGGCGGTGGCCAACTCGTGCAGGGCCTCCGGCGATTCGGGTGTCTCGGGCGCCCGTTCCAATTGACGCAAGCTGCTGGCGATCGCATCCAGGCCTTGGACGCTGGCTGGCGCCAGAAAAGCCATTTCAGTCGCTAAAGCCTGCAGCAGTGTTTCGATTTTTGGATCAATCATGGGCTACCCCACGGGGGCAGGCCATCATAGCGATATATGGTTAATTTGTGTATCAATGGTAAGCACTTGAAGGCTAATAGCTCGGCAATTTGACAGGATTCGTAAGCTTTAATGCCGAGTCCGAAAATCTTGAGGCAAGCTGGAGTCGGCTATTGACGACCTGGCCCACCGCCCGGGGCCAAATCCGCTACCCTGCGAGGCGGCCTTCTGCCCGGTCATCCGGCCAGCGCCAGACAGAGACCCCTCTATGGACCCCGCACAGACCGCCTCGCCCATCTACCTGTTTGAAAAATTCGAGGCGGGCATCATTTCGCTCAATGCCGAGCGGCAGGTGGTCAGCATGAATGACTATGCGCGACGGGTTCTGCCGGTGCAGGAAATGCGGCCCTTCGAGCGCTTTGTGCTGGACTTCCATCCGGAGCGCTCGCGGCCGAAGGTCGAATTCCTGCTCGACCAAGCCAGCGCCTGCCCGGTGGCCGGTAATGTACCGATGACCATGATCATCAACATTCCTGAGCAGGTGCTGCTGATCAAGGTCAGCCGCTTGAGCGACAACCGCGGTGAGTTGACGGGCTTCGTGCTGGTGTTCTACGACGTCACCCAGGTGGTCAGCGAAGAGGCCATGCCCGCCAGCCACAACCGACGCCTGAGTCGGGTGCCCACCACCTCGCACCAACAGGTCGCTTTCGTCGATGCCGACAAGGTCATTTGCATCGAGTCTCAGGGTCACTATTGCAGAGTGCGCTCAGACCAGGGCTGGCAGTTTTGCAACCTCAGCATCACCGATTTGCAGACCCGCTTGGATCCGCAGCAGTTCAGGCGGGTGCATCGCTGTTTCATCGTCAATCTGCAGGCTGTTGGCGCCATGCGCCGGGAAGGCAGCCGCACGCATTTGCTGCTGCACGGCGACGATGAGTTCACCGTTCCTGTCTCGCGCAAGGAGATTTCAGGCCTGCGAAAGGCCCTGGGCCTCAAAAGCTGAGCAAACAAGCACCTAGGACTTTCCCGTATTGCTTTTCCCGTCGCGCGCGAGACTTGCAACTCGTGCTGCAAATCATGCAGCTCGTGCAATAAAACAGCGATTACGGCTCCATTGGCGCAAAGCCCCCTAAGTTCTGTCGGAAGTGGGCAAGTTCTTAGACTCGTGGGCTTCTTACTCACTCTAGGAGATCCGCATGATCCCACCGCAGTTTGATTACCACGCGCCTCAGACCGTTGGCGAAGCGATCGCCTTGCTCCAGCAACTGGGCCCGGACGCCAAGCTACTGGCCGGCGGCCACAGCCTGCTGCCGATGATGAAGCTGCGCTTTGCTCAGCCGTCTCACCTGATCGACATTCATCGCATCCCCGAGCTGCGCGGCATCAAGCAAGAGGGGCAGACCATCGTGATCGGCGCCATGACCACCGAAAACGAGCTGATCGGCTCCGAGCTGCTGCAGCGCCACGTGCCGCTGCTGCCAGAAGCGGCCCAGCTGATTGCCGATCCGCAGGTGCGCAACCGCGGCACCATCGGTGGCGACATCGCCCACGGCGATCCGGGCAACGACCACCCCGCCTTGTCGATTGCGCTCAACGCCTCGTTTGTGCTGGAGGGCCCGGGCGGGCGCCGCACGGTGGCGGCCGACGGATTTTTCCTGGGCACCTACATGACGCTGCTGCAGGAAGAGGAAGTTATGTGTGAAATCCGTGTCCCGGCTTTCGCCCAGGGCACAGGCTGGGCTTATGAGAAGCTCAAGCGCAAGACCGGCGACTGGGCCACCGCCGGCTGCGCGGTGGTGATGCGCAAGAGCGGCAACACCGTCTCCGAGGTGCGCATTGCGCTGACCAACGTCGGGCCGACCGCGCTGCGCGCAGAAAGTGCCGAGCAGGCCCTGCTGGGCAAGGAGCTAAGCGTGGCCAACCTGCAAGCGGCCGCCGACGCGGCCTGCGCCATTTGCGACCCTGCCGAGGACCTGCGCGGCGACATTGAATACAAAACCGCCATGGCCGGCCAAATGGTCAAGCGCGCCCTGGTCAAGGCCTTTGGCCGCTGCGCATAAACACTTTTTTCAGGACAAGCATCATGGCTAAAAAACTCATCTCCGTCACCGTCAACGGCCGCGTGCATGAAAAAGCGGTAGAGCCGCGCACGCTGTTGATTCACTTTTTGCGCGAGGAGCTCAACCTGACCGGCGCGCACATCGGCTGCGAAACCAGCCACTGCGGTGCTTGCACTGTGGACATCGACGGCCAGTCCATCAAGAGCTGCACCCACCTGGCGGTGCAATGCAACGGCTCGCAGGTACAGACCGTCGAGGGCCTGGCCCAGGCCGGCGTGCTGCACGCCGTGCAAGAGGGCTTTTACAAGGAGCACGGCCTGCAATGCGGCTTTTGCACGCCCGGCATGCTGATGCGCGCCCACCGCTTCCTGCAAGAGAACCCCAAGCCCAGCGAAGACGAGATCCGCATGGGCCTGAGCGGCAACCTGTGCCGCTGCACCGGCTACCAGAACATCATCAAGGCGGTGCAGTACGCCGCCAAGAAGTTGCAAGAACAAGCGGCCACGGCCTAAAAGGAGACAGCACCATGAATGCACCCGCACAAACCGCTGAAGCCCGCGAACTGGCCTTGGCCGGCATGGGCGCCTCGCGCCTGCGCAAGGAAGACGCCCGCTTCATCCAGGGCAAGGGCAATTACGTCGACGACATCAAGATGGCCGGCATGCTGCACATGGACATCGTGCGCGCGCCGGTGGCCCACGCCCGCATCAAGCGCATCAACAAAGAAGCAGCGCTGGCCATGCCCGGCGTGCACGCCGTGCTGACGGCCGAAGACTTAAAACCCCTCAAGCTGCACTGGATGCCCACCCTGGCCGGTGACGTGCAGGCCGTGCTGGCCGACGGTAAGGTGCACTTCCAAATGCAGGAAGTGGCCATCGTGATCGCTGACGACCGCTACATCGCCGCCGACGCGGTCGAGGCGGTCGAGGTCGAGTACGAGGAACTCGAAGCCGTGGTCGACCCCTACGCCGCGCTGCAGCCTGGTGCGCCTGTGATCCGCGAGGACCTGGCCGGCAAGACCGAAGGTGCCCACGGCAAGCGCGAGCACCACAACCACATCTTCACCTGGGACGCCGGCGACAAGGCCGCCGCCGACGCGGCTTTTGCCAATGCCCCGGTGACCGTGACCCAGCACATGCACTACCCGCGCGTGCACCCCTGCCCGCTGGAGACCTGCGGCTGCGTGGCCAGCTTCGACCCCGTCCGCGGTGAGCTGACCACCTACATCACCAGCCAGGCGCCGCACGTGGTGCGCACGGTGGTGAGCATGCTCTCAGGCATTCCGGAATCGAAGGTGCGCATCGTCAGCCCCGACATCGGCGGCGGCTTTGGCAACAAGGTGGGTGTGTACCCCGGCTATGTCTGCGCCATCGTGGCCTCCATCGTGCTGGGCCGGCCGGTCAAGTGGGTGGAAGACCGCATCGAGAACATCTCCTCGACCGCCTTTGCCCGTGACTACCACATGGACGGCGAGCTGGCAGCCACGCCGGACGGGAAAATTTTGGGCCTGCGCGTGAACGTGGTGGCCGACCACGGCGCCTTTGACGCCTGCGCCGACCCAACCAAGTTCCCCGCCGGTCTCTTTCACATCTGCTCGGGCTCCTACGACATCCCGGCCGCGCACTGCTCGGTCAAGGGCGTCTACACCAACAAAACGCCGGGCGGCGTGGCCTACCGCTGCTCCTTCCGCGTGACCGAGGCGGTCTACCTGATCGAGCGCATGGTCGATGTGCTGGCACAAAAGCTCAACATGGACAAGGCCGAGATCCGGGCCAAGAACTTCATCCAAAAAGAGCAGTTCCCCTACACCAGCGCTTTTGGCTTTGAATACGACTCGGGCGACTACCAAACCGCGCTCACCAAAGTGCTGGACGCGGTGGACTACAAGGCGCTGCGCGCCGAGCAGGCCGCCAAGCGGGCCGATCCGAACAGCCCCACGCTGATGGGCATAGGCCTCGTGACCTTCACCGAGGTGGTGGGCGCGGGCCCGTCCAAGATCTGCGACATCCTGGGCGTGGGCATGTTCGATTCCTGCGAGATCCGAGTGCACCCGACCGGCAGCGCCATCGCCCGCATGGGCACCATCACGCAAGGCCAGGGCCACCAGACCACCTATGCGCAGATCATCGCCACCGAACTGGGCATTCCGTCGGAAGTGATCCAGGTCGAGGAAGGCGACACCTCGACCGCACCCTACGGCCTGGGCACCTACGGCTCACGCTCGACGCCGGTGGCCGGTGCGGCCATCGCCATGGCAGCGCGCAAGATCCACGCCAAAGCGCGCAAGATCGCCGCGCACATGCTGGAAGTCAATGAGGCCGACCTGGACTGGGAAGTGGACCGCTTCAAGGTCAAGGGCGACGACAGCAAGTTCAAGACCATGGCCGAGGTGGCCTGGCAGGCCTACCACCAGCCGCCGGCCGGCCTGGAACCCGGCTTGGAGGCGGTGCACTACTACGACCCGCCGAACTTCACCTACCCCTTTGGCATTTACCTGTGCGTGCTCGACATCGACCGCGCCACCGGCGAGACCAAGGTGCGGCGCTTTTACGCGCTCGACGATTGCGGCACCCGCATCAACCCCATGATCATCGAGGGCCAGATCCACGGCGGCCTGACCGAAGGCTTTGCCGTCGCCATGGGCCAGCAGATGCCTTACGACGCGCAGGGCAACTTGCTGGGCAACACGCTGATGGACTACTTCCTGCCGACCGCGGTGGAGACGCCGCACTGGGAGACCGATCACACCGTCACGCCCAGCCCGCACCACCCGATCGGCGCCAAGGGTGTGGCCGAATCACCGCATGTGGGCTCCATCCCGACGTTTACCGCCGCCATCGTGGATGCGTTTGCGCACAAGGGCGTAACCCACCTGGACATGCCGCACAGCGCGTTTCGGGTCTGGAAGACGCTCAAGCAGCTCGACCTGGCCCTTTAAAGAAAGCCACCGATGGAAGTCAAACTCGACAAGCAATACCCGCTGGACGTGGACGCCGAGCGCGCCTGGCAGCTGCTCGCTGACCTCAAAGCGGTGGCCGGCTGCATGCCAGGCGCCGAGATCACCGAGCAGCTCGCTGAAGGCTCGTACAAGGGCGCGGTCAAGGTCAAGGTCGGCCCAGCGGTGGCGCAGTTCGCCGGCCAGGTCGACGTGCTCGAGATGGTGCCGGCCGAGCGCAAGATGGTCATGCTCGGCAAGGGCGCCGACAAGGGCGGCTCCTCGGCCACCATGAACCTGACGGCGGTGATCACCCCGGACGCCGCCAACCCTGCGCACTGCGTGCTCAACGGCACGGCGGCGGTGATCGTCAACGGCAAGTTCGCGCAGTTTGGCGGCCGCATGATGGTGCAGGTCTCGGACATGATCTTGGCGCAGTTCGTGGAGAACTTCCGCCAGACCGCGCTCAGCCTGCCCGCACCGGCAGCGGCCGGTGGCGCGGCCCCGGCTGCGAGCGCCGATGCGCCCGCACCGGCAGCAGCCCCCCCCAAGGTGGCGGGCGAGCTCAACGGCCTGGCCATCTTCTGGGCGCTGGTCAAGGGCTGGTTCGCCGGCCTCTTTGGCAAGCGCGCCTGAGCCCGGCCATGGACGCTGCCACCGGCCTTCCCAGCGCCCAGGCGCTGCGCGAGCGGCTGCAGGGCGCTGCCTACCTGGCCGACGAGGCGCTGGCCACCAGCGCCTGGTTGGCCGGCACGCTGGAGCGCCCGCTGCTGCTCGAAGGCGACGCGGGCGTGGGCAAGACCGCGCTGGCCAGCGCCCTGGCCCAGGTGCAGAGCGCCCGGCTGGTGCGGCTGCAATGCCATGAAGGCCTGGATCTGGCGCAAGCCGCCTACGAATGGAATTACGGCCGCCAACTCATGGCCATACGCCTGGCCGAAGCCAGCGAGCAGCGCTTGGCCGAGGCCGACCTGTTCTCACGCAGCTACCTGATGGAGCGGCCGCTGCTGCAGGCCATCAGCAGTGAAGGGCCCTGCGTGCTGCTGATCGACGAGATCGACCGCGCCGACGAGGCCTTTGAGGCCTTCTTGCTGGAGGTGCTCTCCGAATACCAGATCACCGTGCCCGAGTTGGGCACCTTGCGCGCCCGGCAGATTCCCCTGGTGCTGCTGACCAGCAACGGCACGCGCGAGCTCTCGGACGCGCTGCGCCGGCGCTGCCTCTACCACTACCTGGACTACCCGACGCTGGCGCGCGAGATCGCCATCGTCAAGGCCGCGCTGCCGCAGGCCGACACCGCGCTGGTGGAAGAGGCCGTGCAGTTCGTGCAGCGCCTGCGCCGTGAAGACCTGGCCAAGACGCCCGGCATTGCCGAAACCCTGGACTGGGTGCGCGCCCTGCACCGCCTGCATCCGCAGGCCCTGCCCGAAGACATGGGCGCCCTGCTGCTGACCCTGGGCTGCCTGCTCAAGACACGCGAAGACCGCTTCATGCTCACGCCCGAGCGCACCCGCCAGCTCATTGAAGGCCGGCGCAGCGTGGGCGTGGCCGAGAAAGGCTGAGCCATGCGCAGCACTAGCGTTTCCTCACACAAGCCCCTCACCCCCACCCTCTCCCCAAAGGGGCGAGGGAGCCACACCGGCCGGCCATGAACACCACGCCTTTGCCCCTGAGCGAGCGCCTGGCCGGCTTTGCCGCGCTGCTGCGCGAGCACGGCATGCGCGTGGGCCCGGCCGAACAGCGCGACATGTTGGCCACGAGCCTGCACCTGGGCAGCCTGGACATGGACCGCCTCGCTGGCGCCTGGCGCGCCATTGCCTGCAGCAATGCACGCGACTGGCGGCAGTGGCCGGCGGTGTTCGAGCAGTACTGGCTGCCGCACCGCATCAAAGGCACGGTCAAGGTCAGCGGCCAGACCCGGCCCCGGCGTGACCTGCGCAGCCAGCTGCAACAGATGCATGAGGGCATGGACGGCGATGCGCCGTCAGGGCAAGCTGCCAGCGGCTCGGCCGACCAGGGCAGCAGCGATGAGACGCAAGCGACCCAGGCCCGCGCCCAGGGTGGCGCCGGCCGCGGCCAGCCCGACGCCCTGCACGAGCGCAGCGCCCAGATGTGGATGCCGCAGGACCTGCATGCGCTGCAGCTTCTGGCCCGGCAGATCCAGCGCCAGCTGCAGAGCCTGCCCACGCGCCGCTGGCAGCTGCATGCGCGCGGCCGGCGCTTGAACCTGCGGGCCACGCTCAGGCGCAGCGTGGCCCATGGCGGCCTGCCGCTGGCGCCGGCCTGGCAACAGCCGCGCACCGAGCCGCCGCGCCTCTTTATCCTGGTCGACGTGAGCCGCTCGATGGAATCACACGCGGCTTTCTTTTTGCGCGTGGCGCGCGCCATGGCGCAAGCGGCTGATGCGCGGGTGTTTGTGTTCCATGTCAACCTGGCCGAGGTCACGCCGCTGATGCGCAGCGACAGCGCCACCGTGCAGGAAAAGATCAACGCGGTCACCGCCGGCTTCGGCGCGGGCACGCGCATCGCCCACAACCTGATGGAATTTGCCCGCCGCCATGCGCGTGCGCAGCTCGGCCGGCAGGCACGGGTGTGGCTGCTCTCCGACGGCTTTGACACCGACGCGCCTGAGGAACTGGCCCAGGCCCTGCAAACCCTGCGCGGCCATGGCGCGCGCATCACCTGGTTTCACCCGACCCGCCAGGCGCCGGCCTCGCTGGCCGTGCGCCAGGCGCGCGCGCTGGTCGAGCGCTTTCATCCCCTGGCCAGCTTGGCCGACCTGGCCCGCGCCAGGCCTTATTTGCACTGAGAAGGACACGCCATGACCCCCCATGCCTGGCTCCAGACCGCCCATGACTTGCACACCCGCCAGCAGCCTTTTGCGCTGGTGACCGTGCTGCGCGTTGCCGCCCCCACCTCGGCCAAGGCCGGCGACAAGGCCGTGGTCACGGCCGACGGCCAGATCCACGGCTGGATAGGCGGCGGCTGCGCGCAGCCGGCGGTGATCAAGACCGTGCGCGCTGCGCTGGCCGACGGGCAGGCACGCAGCATCCGCATCTCGCCGGCGCAAGAAACGCAAGAGCAGCAGCTGGCCGACGTGCTCGAGTTCGGCATGGCCTGCCACTCGGGCGGCACGCTGGAATTGTTCATCGACCCGGTGCTGCCACTGGCCAGCCTGACCGTGTTGGGTGATTCGCCGGTGGCGCGGGCCTTGTGCGACCTGGCGCCGCGGGTGGGCTTTGCGGTGCAGCTGGTGGCCCAGGGCGCACGGGCCGAAGACTTTCCGGCCGCCAGCCGGGTGCTGGCCCAGGACGATGCCCAGTTGCTTGGCAGCCAGCTGGCCCCTGGCGGCTGGGCGGTGGTGGCCACGCAGGGCCGGCGCGACCTGCAAGGCCTCAAAGCCGCGCTGGCGCTGCAGCCCCGGCGCACCTGGTTTGTGGCCAGCGCGCGCAAGGGCGCGGTGCTCAAGGAGTCGCTGATCGCCAGCGGCGAGGACGCGGCCCGGGTGAACGCCATCGTGGCGCCGGCGGGCGCGGCCATCGGCCCGCAGACGCCCGAAGAAATCGCCCTGTCCGTGCTGGCGGCGGTGGTGGCAGCGCGCCGCGCCGAGGTCAACGACGCGGTGCCGGCCAAGTCCTGCTGCGGCGGCAAGAAGGCGGCCGCCCCGAGCGAGGTCGTGGCACCGGCGATGGTGGCACCGGCGATGGTGGCACCGGCGATGGTGGCACCGGCGAAAGTGGAAGCAGCGAAAGCGGAGCCGCCCGCGCCGGTTTCAGGCACCCTGCCGGCTTCTTCATCGTGTTGCGGGAGCTGACATGGGTTGCATTCTCAAAGGCGGCGGCGGCCTCTACAGCCGCTTGGTGGTGGGCGGTGTGCTGCTGGCCGCAGGCAGCGGCTCGCGCATGGGCCACCGGCCCAAGGGCCTGCTCGAACTGGGCGGCGTGCCGCTGATCCGCCGCACGCTCATTGCCCTGTCGGGCGCGGGCCTCGATGAGCTGGTGGTGGTGCTGGGCGAACACGCCGAGCACCTGGAACCGGCCGTGCAGGACTTTCCGGTCACGCTGGTGCGCAACCCCTCGCCACAAGACGGCCAGGTGTCCTCGCTGCGGCTGGGCCTGGCCGCGCTCTCGCCCAAGATCGACGCGGTGATGGTGGCCCTGGCCGACCAGCCGCTCTTGGGCGCGCAGGACCTGAACGATTTGATTGGCGCCTACAAAAAGCGCCCCGAGGGCACGCAGGTGGTGGTGCCCACGGTCGACGGCCTGCCCGGCAACCCGGTGCTCTTCAGCGCCGAGGTCAAGGAAGCAGTGCTGGCCGGCGACGCCCGCTTGGGCTGCAAGCAGTGGCAGGCCGCGAACCCAGAAGCGGTGTATGCCTGGGCCACCGCCAACAAGCGTTACCGCCAGGACGTGGACAGCCCCGAGGACATTGCCCAGCTCGCGGCCCAGACCGGCCACCAGCTGCGCTGGCCGCCCGCCTGGCAGGGTGTGGCGCCCTGAACCCCACTTGAACCCCACCTGAACCCCGCATGAACGCCGCAAGCCCCGAGCGCGAGCAGCGCCAGCTCTGGCCGACCACGCTGGGCGCGTACCGCTGGCCGCAGGCCGAGGGCGCCAACGAGGTGCTCGCGCGGGTGTTCGGCGCCATGCGCGCGCTGCAAACGGACGGCGGCAAGCCGCATTTTTTTGCCAGCGGCGACGACCTGCTGCAGCGCATCACCCTGCCCGAATGGCAGGCGCTGGTGCGCTTCATCGTCGAGGGCATCCGCGACACGGTGATCGCAGCCAACGGCGGCTGGCGCGACGAACAGGGCCAAAGCCCCGCCTTCAACATTGCGCTCGAAGGCATTTGGTGCCAGATCAGCAACCGCGGCGTGCACCACGACATCCACACCCACGGCAACTGCTCATGGTCGGGCGTGTACTGCGTGCAGGTCGACGAGGACGCTCAGCGCTGCGCGCACGAGGTCTTTGGCGCGCTCAATGGCGTGACGCGCTTTTACGGCCCGCACTTCAACCAATTGGGCGGCGCGCACATGGACCTGGGTTCGGCCTACCTGCAGCAGCCGCACCAGGACATCACACCGCGCCCCGGCCAGCTGGTGGTGTTTCCGGCCTGGCTGGCGCACCAGGCCATGCCCTACGAGGGGCAGCAGGACCGCATCATCGTGTCGTTCAACGCCAGCGTGCATGCCGCGCAAGGCAGCAACCAACGCCATGGCTACGGTCGCGGCTGACCCCCCCCACAGTGCGCCGACCCTGAGCAGCAGGCTCAGACGGCTGGCCCTGGACAGCGGCCGATCGGCGCTGCTGCATGCGGGCTGGTTGGTGCAGGCGCAGTTGGGCATGATGCTCTCGTGGTCCTGGTTTGGCGGTTTGGGCGGGGTGGCCCTGTGGTGGGCCCTGCTGGCACTGTGGCCCCGGGCCCGCTCGCGGCCCGCACCGGCTGCCCTGGTGGTGGCCGCGCTAGCCGCCTGCGCGGGCCTGGTGCTGGCCATGCAGATGGGTCGCTCAGCAGCCGGTCTGCTGGGCTGGGGCCTGCATATCCTGGCCTGGGCCTGGCTGTGCAGGCTGCCAGGGCTGGGGCTAAGCCACCCGAGGCTGCGCTCTGAGGGCTGGCTGGGCCTGCTGGGCGGGCTGCTGCTGGCCGCCGGTTTGGCCGCCAGCCCCGAACTCTGGCAAGCGCGCTGGCCACTGCTGTGCGCACTGCTGCTGCTCGCGCCCTGCTTGGCAAGGCCAGGCGAGCGAGCGCCGGCCGACCGGTGGGCACAAGCCATGGAGCGGCCCGACCCAGCCATGGGTCTGATGATGGGCAGCCTGCTGCCCATGGGCTGGTGGTGTGCCAGTCAGGGCTGGAACGGCTCGCAGTCGCTCACCCTGCATCTGTGCGCCATGGTGCTCGGGGCCTGGCTGGCCTGCCGCCTTGCCGGCCTGGGGCTGCGCTCCACCAGCCCGGCCTGGGCCTGGGCGGGCGCGGCGCTTTTGTGTCTGCAGGGCAGCGCTGAGGCTATGTTGGTGGCCGCCGCGCTGGTGGCCGCCGGCTCGGCCCTGAGCGCACATGAGCGGGCCAGCTCAGGCGCATGGGCGCTGGCGGGCTGCGTCCTGCTGCTGTCGGTCGGCCACTGGAGCGCTACCTGGGGCCCCGATGCGCTGCGCCTGGCCCTGTTGCTGGCCTTGCTGCTGGCCGTGCTCAGCGGCCAAGGCCGCAGCCTCCGTGCGAGCGCCTCATGACGGGCCGCCGCCAGGCCCGGCGACCGATCCGCCACTAGATCCGCCACCAGACCCGACGCTTGTTGCGCCACTGGCTGGGGCAGCGGGCAGCAGTCGGCCCTGGCGGGCCAGCGCAGCGGTGTGCCACAGCAGCAACGCCATCACCCCATTGGCCACCGCAAAGGCCAGAGGCGCCAGATACTGCCAGAGCTGCTCCTGGGGCGCGCGCTCGAGAAAACGCAGGGCCATGGTGGCCAGCGCCATGACGCCGAAGCTAAAGGCCCAGTAGGTGGGCGCAAAACCAGAGTGCCGCGTCCACGGCAACAAACGCAAGGCCAACAAGCCCTGGTACAGGCCATAGCCCAGCAGCATCTTGGCCAGCAGATCAGGCGGGCCCGAGGTCAGCGCGAGGTAGCTCAGGCCGCCGACCACCGGCGGCGCGAGCTCTATGCCCTGCAAGGGCCGCTGAGCCGGCGCCAGGGGCGCCAGGGTGGCGGCGCGACCCAAGACCAGGGGCTGCAGCGCCAACCAGGAGAACACGCCCGCGCCGAAAAACAGGGTACCCAGGGTGGTCCAGCCCAGGGTGGCCGACGCAGTCGCCGCCACGAAGTTTTGCGCAACGGCCGGCAAGTAAACCGCGGCATTGATGGTCTCGGCTGCGCGCCCGCCCTGCCAGAAGCGGCCGACCAGCCACAGCCCGAGCAAGAGCTGTGCGCCCAGCGCCAGGCCAAACAGAGCCCAGGCAAGCTCAGGCACCCAAGGCTGCAAGGTCATGGCTGCGAGCAGGGTCGAGACCGGACCGAGCGCGGCCATGGCCGACAGCACCGGATGGTCAAGCTCTAGCCGCGCCGCCTGTCGCTGCTGCCACCATTTCAGGCCATAGGCGAGCAAGACTGTCAGCCAGATGAGCAGGCCCACAGCGGCCGCCAACTGGGCCAGCACCGGCGGCAGCGCCCAGACCTGTGTGGCCACGCGCCAGGCGTGGCCCCAGGCCAGAGCGCCGACGGCGATGCCGAAAAAGGAAACCGGGATGTACTTGCGCTCGGATGTCATTGCTCATGCCCGCTTTGCCTGCCGGGCCCTCCATTCATTGGCTATTTTTAGGGGCTGTCTTCACTGTCTCACATCATGCGCGCACTTGACGGACCGGCTTCATTTTTCAAGGCCTGAGCGCAGCAAAGTGCGCAGGGCCTTGGGATCGCTCTCCTGGTCTATGCGCATGAATTGCCCCGCCAGTTGCGGCCAATGGTCGGCGCTGCTCAGGCGGCCGGCCAGGCGCTCCTTGAGCAGGCTTTTGGCCAGCGCAGTGTCGTCCAGTCGGAGCGCGGCATCGACCATGAGCTGAAAAAACAGATCCTGCTGGGCATGGCTGGCGCCCAGGGCCTGGGCCTCATGGCGCAGGGCGCGCATGCGCTGCAAGAAGGGCCGGTGGGCACCCTCGTAGTAAAGCGCCATCGCAGCGCTGACCGCTGCGGCCAGCGGCGCCTGCTCGACACCTGCCTTGGCGTCAACTTCGATCGCGCTCAGGGTCTGCGCCAATGCCGGCAAACGGCCGGCGCGCGCCAGCGCCATGGCCTGATGCGGCACGGTAAAGAGCACCAGGTGCTGGCCCTGGGTCTGTTCGGCCGCCTGCGCCACCTTTTCCCAGCGCCGCCCCACCGCAAGGCCCTGGATCTCCAGGCGCGCGAGCATCGAGGCGGCATTTTGCTGGTCCAGGTAGAAGGCGCTGGGCTCGGGGAAGATCTGTTCGTCCCACAGCCTGAGCACTTCGTCGTCGCGACCGAGCGCCAGCTTGAACAGGGCCAGATGCCACCACAAGTGGCCGCGAAACAGGTTGAAGTCATTGAGGCGTTTGCCCACCGCCGCCAGCATCTGCTCGCCTTCGCGCACGCGGCCCTGCATCTCCAGCACATGGGCCAGCGCATGCAGGGCCCACAGGTCGGTGGCCCGATAGTCCAGGGCCTTGCGGGCATGGCTTTCAGCCAGGGTGTAATGGCCAGCCTCCTCCAGCGCAAAAGCCAGCGGTCCGAGCACCAGGCGGTAGCCCGGTATCTGCGGGCCCCAATGCGGCACGGCCTGCAGCGCAGCGGCCAGTTGCCGGCGCTTGTCGCCGGTCCAAAACAGCATGCCAGTCAGCTGTCGATAGGCCAGCAGGTCAAGCGGCCAGCGCAGCACGATGTCTTCCAGGGCCTGCAGCCGCTGGGCCAGATGACCATCGATCCAGGCCCGCAGCGCACTGATGTGCAGGCGCTCACGCTCGGTGGCCCCCGCGGCCAGCTGCTCGGCCTGCGCCAGGTACTGGCGCGCCTGCGGCAGGCCCGAGCGCAGGCCATCGGTCATGATGGAATAGCCCCGCAGCACCTGCCCGAGCACAAAGCCCGGCGCCTCCTGCACCAGGGCCTCGAGCCGGTTCTGCACGCCGGGAATGTAGCTGTAGAGCTCGGTCAGGAGCGCGTCATAGCGTTCAATTTGCGCGGCATCGAGCCCGGTCAGGGGCAGGCCACGCTCATCGTTGAGGCGGGTCATGGTTGTCCTTGGCTGGTGATCATGCCGACCCGGGCAGCTTGAGCTGCGACAGGAAGCCCAGGTGGCCGAGCTTGACCCAGACCTTGGCGCCCTGCGCGCCCGTATTGGCCTCTAAGCGAGAGCCGCTGGGCAGGCGCAGCCAGGACTGCGGCGCAAACAGCTCGCCAACTTCCTGGAACTGGCCTTCGAGCACGAAAAATTCCGCGCCGTTGGGCAGCTCGAGCTCGACCCGGCTGTTGGCCGGCCAGAGCTCCAGGCGCACATCTTCATGCGCGTCCTTGAACAGCGGCGAGACCTGCACCCCTGGCCGGGTGGCATCGGCCACCCGAGCGAGCTTGTCGCCGTGCACACGGACATGGGTGCGGTCTTGCAGGTCGAACTGCCAAAGCTTGACGAAGATGGTGGTGCCTGGGGCCGAGCCCGGTGTGTGGCGCGACATCGGCGGATTGCGGATGTAGCTGCCCGCCGGATAGTCGCCATGCTCGTCCTGGAACACGCCTTCGAGCACCAGAAATTCTTCGCCCCCGGTATGGGTATGGGCGCTAAAACGGCTGCCGGGTGCGTAACGCACGATGGTGCTGGCCTGCGCCACCTCGGCGCCGACGCGGTGCAGCATGCGCCGCTCGACGCCGGCGATCGGCGAGGCCTGCCAGGGCAACTGCGCCGCATGGACGCTGGCGCGTTGATCAAGATCGGCGTTGAGCTTCATGAGGACCTCCTTCAAGTGGTTTCAGTCAGAACGGCCGCCTGCGGCCAGCGCGCGGCAAGGCCCTTGACCGCCTCCTCGGCCGACTCCAGGGCGCCTTCCAGATAGCCGCCGTAGTTGGCCGAGCGCTCGGTGCCAGCCAGCCAGAGGCGCTCGCTCCAGTCGCTAGGCAGTACCGGGTCGCCGTACGAGGGGTGGTAGGACAGGGGCTGCTGGTCAGCGGCGCTGGCGGTCAGCGGCTCCTGCGCCCAGTCCTGCACGCCGCTCCACTGTGGCGTCGCCGCCTGCGGGCCAAACATGCGCACCAACTGGGCCAGCGCCTGCTTGGCCAGCTGGTCTTGGCCTATGCCTGCGCGGTAAGCAGGCGAGGCGCCGACGAAGCCGAACAGGGCCGCCACCTCGCCGCTGGCGTCGCTGGCATCATGGATTTCAACCATGGGCCCGCGATGGCTCATGCCGCCGCCCGACCAGCCCGCTTCGCGCCAGAAGGCCTTGGGATAGATGGCGGCAAACTTGGCCTGTCCGGCCATCCAGGTCGGGGTCTGGCGCATGTCCCTGAGCAGCGCATCGGGCCAGGCCGGCTCGAAGGCGATGTCTTGAGCCGTCAGGCGCGGCGGCAGCGTCAGCACCGCCTGCGCGGCCTGCTGCGTCCAGCGGCCGCTGGCGTCTTGCAGCTCGAGCTCAAGCGCATGCGGGCGCAGCTTCATGCCCAGCAGTCGGGTGCCGGTCTTGAGATGAACCTTGCCAGCGATGCGCTGCTGCAGCTTGTCGATCAGGCTCTGGGTACCGCCCTCGATCCGGTAGGACGAAGGGCTTTGCGCCCAGGTGGACTGGCGGTGTACCTGGCCATCAGGGCCTTCCAGAGCGGTGGCGCCCCGGCTGTGCTGGGGATACACGCCCAGACCCAGATCGGCGGCCAGGCGCTCGATGCGGGGGTTCATGCCCGGCCAGAACCAAGAGGGGCCCAGGTCAACGCGGTGGGCCGACTCGGGCAGGCCCTGGCTGAGTACCCGCCCGCCGACCCGCTCGCGCGCTTCGATCAGCAAGACACGCCGGCCCGCCTGGGACAGCAAATCACTGGCATACAGGCCGCTGAGGCCGGCGCCAATCACAACGACAGGATGAGACATACCAAGCTCCTTTCATGCCCCCATGGGGCGCACATCCAACTCATGCGTCCAGCCGCTGCGCGGCTGGTGAAACAACTGCCAATACTGCTCGGCCAGATCGGCCGGCTCGATCAAGGCGGCCCCTGACCCCGGGGCAAAGCGCTGCTCGGTGCGCTCACTGCGGATCAGGCCGTCGATCACCACATGCGCGATATGGATGCCGTCCTGGCTGTGCTCGCGCACCAGCGCCTGCGTCAGCCCCCGCAGCGCAAATTTGGCCGAACTGAAGGCCGAAAACTGCGGCCCGGCGCGCAAGCTGCCCGATGCACCGCTGAAAATCAAGCTCCCCCCACCGCCAGCTTGCAATCGGGGGATGGCCTGCTGACTCACATTAAATGCGGTCAGCACCATGGACTGCCACACCTCTTGCAGCGTTTGGGCCGAGGTCTGCAGGAAGGGCTGGCGGTGAAACTGCATCGCGTTGTGCACCACCCCGGCCAAGGGCGGCGCCTGGCTATCGATGCGTTCAAACAGACGCGCTGTGGCCTGCGGGTCGCTCAAATCGGTGGCCCAGCGCGCATCGCCGCGCCGCGACACGCTGAGCACGGTGTAGCCGCCAGCTTCAAAACGCGAACGCAAAGCCTCGCCCAGCCCGGCTGCATGGCCTGCAATCACTAGGGTGCCTGGTGTTTTCATACTCCGACTCTATCTATTGTTGGTTTTTGACAAACCTACTGATTGGTAGATTCGTTCATCAAAAAAATTCAAACGCTCAACTGCTCCAAGAACGCCTGCGCCACCTGGGCCGGTGCATCGGCCTCGGGCCGGCTGCGACCAACAATCATCGCCCCTTCCAGCGCACTGAGCAAGAGCATGGCCAAGGCCTGGGCGCTGGCGGCCCGCTCGGGCCTGGCCTGCACCAAAGTGGCTTTCAGCCAGTTCAGATTGGCCTCAAAAAACTGCTTGAGCTGCTCTCGCACCGAGGCCGGCAGTGTTTCGGACTCGGCCCCCAACATGCCGCACAAGCACAGGTGTCGGTTGTTGTTGTAGGTCTCTTGAAACAGTTGCGCATAAGCCAGCAGGCGCTTGCGGGGCTCGGCGATGCTGCGGTCCAGGTTCTCCAGGGCACTGATAAAACGCTGCACATAACGCTGGGTCACCACCGTGGCCAGGTCGGCCTTGGTGGCGAAGTGGTGGTGGACACTGGGTTTGCGTATGCCCACCGTCTGCGCTATGTCCTCGTAGGAAAAGCCGTTGAAGCCTTGGTGCTGAATCAAGGCCTCAGCCACGTCGACGATGCGTTCGGCGGCGGGGCTGAGCTGGGTGTAGTCGCGCATGGAGGATTTCGGAAGCACTACGCATTTTGCAGCAATTGTCACTTCGCACCTCCTTGCACAACTTGTTTCGCTCAGCCCCGCACGCTCACTCAGGCCTTCAGGCGCTCGACCAGCGCATTGGCCAGGGGAACAGCCGATGCAGGACTCTGGCCGGTCATCAAGGGGCCGTCGACCACCACATTGGCCTCCCAATTGCCCTTGGCCACATACTTGGCGCCGCGGCCTTTGAGCTCATCTTCCAGCGAGAACAGCAGGTGGTGCAGCAGCTCGATCTCGCTGTCTTCCGCGTTCTTGAAGCCGGTCAGGTTCACCCCTTTGACGAGGTATTCGCCGTTGGACTTCTTCACGTCGCGCAAGATGGCGGGGGCATGGCAGACCATGGCGATGGGACGATTGGCTTCGTGGAAATCGCGGATCAGCTTGATGGCATACGAGTTCGAGGCCAGATCCCACAGCAGGCCGTAGCCGCCGGGGAAGAACACCGCGTCAAAGGTCGAAACATCAATCCCGCTGAGCTTGCGGGTGTGCTTCACAGCGTACTGCGCCACCGGGTCGGTCAGGAACTTGGCGGTGTTGTCGCAGGTGAAGGGTGAATTCATGCTCAGCAAATCGACCGGGGCTGCGCCGCCTTCGGGGGATGCAAGCACCACCTCGAAGCCCGCCTTTGTGAGGATGTAATAGGGCGCGGCCAGCTCATGGAACCAGGTACCCGTCAGCTTGCCGCTCAGGCCCATTTCGTCCACCGAGGACATGACGAGGAGAACGCGTTTTTGCTTGTTGCCAGTGGGAGTCATTTCAATTTCCTTTCAAAACGGATGCGTTGCGGTCGCCCGGCCCGTGCATCCCCGGATCCGGTTTTGGGAGATGAGTCCCAAGATAATTTACCTTTTAGTAGGTAGGTTATTCTGGCCAAAAAAATTGGCCAGTCCAGCCCGCCTCTTCGAAGGCACTTCGATCGGCAGCTCATGAGGCCAGTCAGCTTTGTGCTTCTGGCTTTAATAAACTACCTATCGATAGGTAGGTATTGTGCCGTGCAATGGGATCTTGTCAAGTCCCTTCTTCACTCAAGGTTATTGGCCGGGTCAAGCTGGCGCTGCTCGGTTTCGAGGACCAGGCTTGCACAGACTGTCGGACTTTGAGCCGAGCAGCGCCATGAAAAAAGGCCTGCCGCGTTGCTGCGGCAGGCCCGAAGTTCAAAGGAGAACCCGTGCGATCAGAAGCTGTACTTGATACCGACGACCAAGGCGTCCTTACCGAGGTAACCCTTGCCGCCAAAGTCGTAGTTGACCTTGTCGGCGTTGGTGCCCACGATCATGCCGGTCGCGCTCAGGCCATTACCCAGGTCCTTGGCCAGGGTCATCGAGTAGTCCGTGTAGGAATAGCCGGGGGCATTCTTGATCACCTGACGACCGATATGCGGGGTCAAGGTAAAGCCGCCGCCCAAATCAAAATTGGCGCTCAAGTCTAGGTAGGTACTGCCTTTGCTGTCGAGAGTGCCGAAGGTATCGCCCAGGGAATAGGAATACTTGGCGGTGAAAACGCCATAGGTCAAGGCTCCGTAAGCTTCCGTCGTGTTGGCATTGGCAAAACCATCGAGCTTGCCCAGCTTGTTGCCCAGATACTCGTAACGCAAAACACCCACGTCATAGCCTATGGCGCCGACAGAAGCCTTGTAACCCCCGTAGATGTCGAGCTCGATCGAGCCATTGGTCGCTTCCGAATCCTTGATCCACTTGATGGTGGACGCCCAGGCACCCACGTAAAAACCGCTCTTATCGGTGTAATCAAGACCGCCCTGTACGGCAGGCTTGGAGCGCGACTGGGAAATGCCGCGGTAGCGGTAGTCGGTGACCACGCCGACGTTGTAGGCCAGACTGGACTGCGCAGCAGCCGGCGCGGCAGGCGCGGGAGCGGTTTGGGCCATGACGCTGGTGGCAGCCAGCAGCGATGCGCCAGCGAAGAGGGAAGAGGCGGAAAAGACTTTCATAGAAAACTCCTGCAAGGGTTCAAGACTGTGACCAAAACACCTATGCAGATTGCATGCCTGCCCATAAAGGCCCTTGCCGGTGGCGCAAATGCCTTTATGCGCACGCATGTGGTGCAAAACGCTTTAGCGCGCACCAATAGAGAGCGCACAGGGCAAATAATTGGACTCTGCCCCCAATAAATGTGACCCCAATAAATGAACCCGACAAATGGGTCAGTCCCCGGACTCTGACCCCGATTGCCCCACCAGAGCTGGCGCAGATGCTTTGCACCGATTAATTCGTGATTCATCAAGCTCTAATTCGATGAATTCAGGGAATTTCGGGCCCCAAGCCCAACGCTCAGGGATACCGGCGAGACAATCACCACTCAACGACACCGCAAACAACGGGCATCCGGACCATGGACTTCAAGCAACTGCAAACCTTCCTGGCCATTGCCGAATGCGGCAGCGCCACCAAGGCGGCGCACATGCTGCACATCGTCCAGCCGGCCATCTCGCGCCAGATGCGTATCCTGGAAGAAGAGCTGGGCAGCGTGCTGTTTCACCGCGAGCGCAGCGGCATGGAGCTGACCGACGCTGGACGCATCTTGCTCGAACACGCCAGGCGGGTGATGCGCGAGCTCGACGAGGCGCGGGCGCAGTTACAGCCGCCTTCGGCCGTTGTGAGCGGCTTCGTGCGCCTGGGCATGCCCGCCAGTACCTGTGATTTGCTGGCTGGCGAGTTGGTGGCCACCGTCAAGCAGCGTCACCCGCAGATACGCATGGGTATGTACAGCGGCTTTGGCGGTTTTTTGCAAAAGGCGCTGCTCAATGGTGAATTGGAGCTGGCGATCGTCAACGACCCTGAGCCCAGCCCGCTGCTGGAGACACGGTATGTGGTCAATGAGCAATTGTTCCTGATTGGCCCGGCCGACAGTGGCCTGCGGCCCGATCAGGCCCTGCCCCTGAGCATGCTCAGGGGCAAGCCCATGGTGCTACCGGCGCCACCGCACGCGATGCGCTCGACGATTGAGCGCGCCTGCGCACTCGCTAATGTAGAGCTCGAAGTGGTGGCCGAGGTCAATTCCATGCACATGCAGCGCTCGCTGGTGCGCCACGGCGTGGGCTGGACCATCATGCCCAGTGCCAGTTTTTTCGACGACCTGAGTCAAGGCGAACTGGCAGGGGCACCACTGGCCAGTGACATGCTGCAGCGCCATCTGGCCTTGTGCCTGCCGGTGACACGGCAGACCTCCGCAGCCACCCGCTGCGTGACAGCCATCCTGCTCGAATTGACCCAGCGCGAGGTCGAAGAGGGGCACTGGCCCAGCGCACGCTGGGTGGGCCAAGCCTAAAGCCACACCACAAAGCAGCCGCTCAGAGCGCGGCGATGACCTGGATCTCCACCATCAGGCCAGGGTCGGCCAGGTGCGCCACCTCGACCATGGTGCTGGTGGGCAGGTGGTCCTTGAAGAACTCCTCGCGCGCTGCCACGATCTGCCGAAACTCGCGGATGTCGGTGGTGTAGACGGTGGTCCAGACAATGTCGGACAGGCTACCGCCGGCGGCCGTGAGCGACTTTTCAATATTGCGTATGCACTGGCGGGTCTGCTCGAGCATGCTGCCGAGGCCGACCTGCTGACCGTCGCTGTCGCGCGAGACCTGGCCCGAGACAAAAATCATGCTCTTGGGCTGGTCGACGCGGACATAGTGGTTGTAGACCGTCGCGCGCACATTCTTCATGCCGGGTGGGTTGCCGCGGGTGATGGGCATGGGAGCTCCTGGAGAAAAATTAATCCGAGCTGATGTTGGCGGCCGCGATGACGGCGCTCCAGCGCTTTTGGTCTTCGGCTGCGGACGCCGCAAACTGCTCGGGCCGGTTGCCTATGGGCTCATAGCCCATTTGCAGCAGCCGCTCGCGCACCTCGGGCTGGGCCAAAATCTTGATCACCTCACCGGCCACCCGGTCGACCACCGGCTTGGGTGTGCCCGGCGGGAACAGCAGGGACTGCCAATTGAGCGCCTCGTAGTCGCGCAGGCCCAAGGCCTCGCTGACGGTCGGCACATCGGGCAGGGCCGGCGAGCGGCGCTTGCCGGTCACCGCCAGGGCGCGGACCTTTTCGGCCTTGATTTGGGGAATGGCCCCTTGCATGCCCGAGATCATGGCCGGGATGCGGCCGCCCACCAGATCGGTGAAAGCCGGCGGGCCGCCCTTGTAGGGCACATGGTTGAGCTGTATGCCACTCATGCGGGCCAGCATTTCGCCGGCCAGATGCTGCATGCTGCCCACACCGGAGGACGCATAGTCGATGCGCCCCGGGTTGGCCTTGGCCTGCGCCACCAGATCGGCCAGCGTCTTGCCGGTAAAGGAAGGGCCGACCACCAGCACATTGTGGGAGGCGGTCAGCTGGGTAATGGCGGCAAAGTCGGCCACGCCATCGAAGGGCTTGCGCCGACTGACCAAGGGTGCGGTGATGGTGTCGATCGCGCCCAAAAGCATCGTATAGCCGTCGGCCGGCGCGGTCTTGACGATCTCGGCGCCCAGCATGCCGGCAGCGCCGGGCTTGTTGTCGACCACGATCTGCTGACCCAAGGCCGTGGCCAAACGCTCGGCGACATAGCGGGCAATGGTGTCCGAGCCGCCGCCAGCGGCCTGCGGCACCACCAAGCGCAGCGGCTTGGCCGGATAGGCCTGGGCCCAGACTGAGCCCTGCACCGCGGCCAAGGCCGAAGCCGCTCCTAAAACCAAACGCCGTCTTTGAAGAATTGCCATGGCCCTTGTCCTTTTATAGCCAGACCCTGAAACCGCCCGTGCATCCCGCCAGGCCCGCACGGACCCCTTGCTGTCAGTTGAGCATCATGCTGAGCTTGCGGCGATAGCTCGAGACCAGCGCCGCCTGCGGGTCTTCCTGCACCGCCTTGGCGCCGACGATTTCAATGCCGGCGGCCGTCTTGCCCGGCACTGCGCCGCTGGCCTTGGGCTTGGGCGGCGAGAGCAGCTCAAGAATGGCGACAAAGGTCTTGCGGGGCAGTTCGTCGGCCCACTTCTTGTCACGCATGATGATTTCGAGCAACTCGTCCATGGCCTCGGTCCACTGACCGGCGGCCATCAGCACCCGGGCCTTGGCCAGCCGGGTGTCGAAGTCGCGTTTGTTTTGCGCAATCGCCGCATCAAACAGCGCCAGGGTCCAGCCGCCCTTGGGGTCGGTGGTGACAAATTCGAGCGCGGCCAACCACTGCCCGAGCGCCTCAAAACGCAGCGGCACCGAAATACCACCGAGCGCCGGCGCCAGGGCCTGCTCGGCCTCGGCCAACTGGCCAGTGCCAATCAGCAGCTTGACGTAGTCAAAGCGGGCATCCTCATTGGCCGGATCGGCCTCCAAGGCCTGGGCCAGCTTGTCCATGGCGCTTTGCAAGTCGCCGTCGTCCATCAGCTCCTGCGCCTCTTGAGCGCCGGCCTGGGCCTGCAGCTCCTCGTCGCTGGGCAAGTGCTTGTCGAGAAACTCGCGCACCTTGCCCTCGGGCAGGGCGCCGGCAAAGCCGTCGACCGGCCGCCCACCCACCAGCAACACGCAGGTCGGGATGCTGCGGATGCCGAAGGCGCCGGCCAGCTGCTGCTCGTCGTCCGAGTTGATCTTGACCAGCTTGAAGCGACCGCCATAGTCAAGCTCCAGCTTTTCCAGCACCGGGCCGAGCGACTTGCAGGGGCCGCACCAGGGGGCCCAGAAATCGACCAGCACCGGCAGGTTCATGGAAGCGGCGATGACTTCCTGTTCAAAATTCGCCATGGTCACGTCAATCATGTGCGAATGGTAACTGCTGGCCACTGCCGCGCCCGCGCGCTGACTGCATCACCCCTGTAGCGCACTGCCCGCCGCTGCTAGGAGCAGGGCATAAAATCGAACCTTTACGAGCCTGCGCCGTAGCCTGCGACTTCCAAGGGCCCCCGGCCCGCCCCCGATGACACAAGCCACACATCCCCAGGTCGGCGTGGTCATGGGTTCCAGCAGCGACTGGGACACCATGCAGCACGCGGTGCAGATCCTCCAGCACATGGGCGTGGCCCATGAGGCCCGGGTGGTGTCAGCCCATCGCATGCCCGACGAACTGTTCGCCTATGCCGAGTCCGCCCAAGGCCGGGGCTTGCAAGCCATCATTGCCGGCGCCGGCGGCGCGGCCCACCTGCCCGGCATGCTGGCGGCCAAGACCACCGTGCCGGTGCTCGGTGTGCCGGTGGCCAGCCGCCATCTGCAAGGCGTCGATTCGCTGC
>JBILDR010000117.1:0-10672 GCA_044352515.1 Polaromonas sp. | reverse complement strand
ACCCCGGCCGGCCTAGCCCTAGCGTACCCATAGAAAACGACGATCCAGGAGATCAGGGTCGTCGAAGTGTCGCTGTCCGACAAAAGCCGTCGCATGGTGGCCCCATTGCCGCATCGCGCCAGCACTGGCTATGCCCATGGGCCAAAACAACCAACGCTCACCCCGCTGCGTGCCCGGCACCAGGCCGTCTGGGCCGTACAGGCTGCGCCGCGGTGAATCGGCATTGGCGCCGATCACGGGCAGCGAACGCAAGGCTTGCTCGCTGTCCATGTCATAGGTCCATGCACCCTCAAAGTTGCGGACTGAACGGCTGCGCTCGGCCACGGCCAGACCCATGACCTGATGGTCGCTGCTCGAGACCTGCACCACCAAGGTCTGCCCTGGCTGCAGCGCCGGCAAGTCAGCGGGCGCGAACAGCCACTCTTGGGCGAGCGGGGCATCGGGCTTGGGCTTTAAATGCCTGCCCGCAAAAAACAGGTGATAACAGCCGCAAGCGTGCATGGTGTCGAGCATCAGCACATCGCCGCGCTCGTCCAGGGTCAGGCGCAGCACCAAACCGTCCAGCTTGCCCGCCAGCAGGTCCCAGGAGCCGCTGGCGGGCCGCTCAGAAAACCACAGGGTGTAAACCAGTTGCGGCAGCCATCGCCCATCGATTCGCGTCGCCGTGAGCCGCTGATAGACCACGGGCCGGGCCGCATCGATCTCGGGCGCTTGCCGCGCAGAGGCATTGAGCGCGCTGGAGGACCACAGCAAGCGACCAAAGCGATCAGAGGACCCGCGGGTTTCAATGGCAAAGTCAGGTGCATGCCAGGCCAGCCAGGCTTGAGCCTGTGCCTCACTCCATTGCGGCAAGCCCAGCGCATCGCGCGCAGTTGGCATGGGGCCAGGGTCTAGGCTGAAGGGCGCACGCCAAAGCGCCAAGGGCGGAGTATTGAGCTGCCAAGCCTTCATCGCCGACAGGTGTTGGTCTTGCCAGCGCTGCACGCCAGCAAAAAAGGGCCAGCGGGTCAGCGGGTACAGACCCACCGCGCGCCGCCAGTTGCTGTAGCGCGAGGCCAACTCGGCGCGCTCCAGCAGGCGCTCTCGCAGGGCGCCCTGCATGCGCAAGGCTTCAAGACCTTGCTGGCGGCATTGGTCGGTGCGCTCAAGAGCATCGGCGCGACTGCCAACGCGCAAGCCGGCGATCGCAGAATCGGGCAAATTGCGGATCTCGGCGGTGCTGGCAAGCCTGTCTTCTTGCGCCGCCCTCTCAAGCCAGGCTTCGAAGGCCGGCTGCGAGCTCGCCGCTTGCGAGCGCAAGGCGCTGAGCATCCGCGTGGTGCGCAAGCCGGCAAATCCCTCAATCACAGCCGCCTCTGCATCGCGCACGCCAGCCTCGTCAATCGCCCGCTCCAAGGACTGCCACCAGCTGCTGCACTGCGGCGTGAGCGCTTCATGCCGATGGGCTAGAGGCGGCAGGCCGGCACAAGCCTGCAGCAGCGTCACCAGCGCGGCCAAGCCCGCAAAACGCCATGCAAGGCCTCGCCAGCTGTTGTGCATCAGGCAGACAGCACTTTGCACCTCGAGCTTCATGTGGCTCAACGCATTCATGCTCCGACTTTAAGCCAAACAACCCACGGGGCTTTGACCAGCAGCGAGGCAAGCGATCCGACCTGCCGGTCAAACAGCGGTGAGGCCTGCGCGCGAAGATTGACAGCCGCGGGCTCCTAGTGCCCACGCTCGGCCGGGAAAGCATGGTGACCGCGATCGACCGCTTTCCGATGCAGGGCGGCAGCGGCGCTGTCGCTGCTGTGGTTCCACCGGATCGTCTGAGGCTGCGTGAATCAGCCGGCCAGAGGCGATGCTCAGGACAAGCCGGGGCGGGCAGACTGCCCCATACCCAGGACGCATCAACACGGCCTTGACCATCCGGGTCAGGCAGCACCATGCCCCTACGCGATCGCTTTGTAGAATGCATTTGGCTGGAGTCGGGCACACACAGATCTGACTCTGGAGAAGATCTCCGGCGAATATCTGTCCTCAGGCACTTTCCTGCCTTACTTTTAATCCAAAGGGGTAACCCATGAGCAACCGTGCAGTCCTTTTCGCCGCAACCCTCGCGGCAATCGTCGCCTCAGATGCCAGCATGGCTCAGGCAAATGCCTCCAAGGAAAAATGTTTTGGTGTGGCTAAGGCAGGACAGAATGACTGTGCCACTCCCAACGGCAGTCATTCCTGCGCGGGGCAGGCCAGGAAAGACAACGACCCAGTTGAATGGAAGTACGTCGCCAAAGGTACCTGCACAAAGATGGGCGGAAAGACGACGGCTCCGAGGTCCTAGTCTCACAGAATTTGCTTGAGATCATTTCTTGAACCCTGGCTTCAGTGAGCGCTCAACATCCAAGCCCTTGTTAGGCCTTGGCCTGAGGCCGCCTCACCTTCAAGAAGTTATCGATAAAAAACCAGATGTCGACTGGTTTGAGGTTCACTCGGAGAACTACTTTCACGGCAGCCATTTGAGGAAGTATTTGCTGACCGTGCGTCAGGACTACCCCATTGCATTGCATGGCGTCTCAATGGGAATTCTTTCCAGCGACGGGCTCAACGAAGAGCACACCCGTGAACTCGAACGGTTGGTCACTGACCTGGAGCCACTTTTTGTCTCTGAACATCTAAGCTGGAATCGATTTGAGGGCGTTTATTACCATGATTTACTGCCCATGCCCTTTTGCAGCGAGATTCTCAATCTTGCAAGCAGTCGCATCAATGATCTACAGGATCGCCTGAAGCGGCAGATCCTCATCGAGAACATCACCCGCTATGTGGATTTTTCAGAATCCACCATGACCGAGGCTGAATTTTTATCAGGATTGGTCAAATCCACAGGCTGCGGACTGATCCTCGACCTCGAAAACCTGCACATCAACGATACGAATCTCGGCCACTCAGCATCAGAGCTGATTTGCAATTTGCCATTAAATTGCGTTCAAGAATTTCATGTGGCCGGTCATGAAGCTTCCACCGCAGGCCGACTGGCAGACACCCACGACGCATGCGTCAGCGCAGAGGTTTGGGAGTTGTTGTCTCAAGCGTCTCGCCGCTTCGGGCCGAAGCCTGTTTTACTGGAGCGAGATAGCCGGCTACCGCCGCTTGAAGATTTAGCCAGGGAGGCTCGTCAAAGCGCAGAGCATCTCCACATGCAGCCCTCGGGACGGCCATGAGTTATTCAAGTGATGTATCCCGAGGTTTTTTGCAGGCAACCCTGAATGCGGAATCAGCAAAGCTACTGTTCGGAGCAACTTCGGACGGCATAAATCAATACAGAACGAACCTCTACCATCATTTAATCGCCAGTCTGGAATCCACATACCCGACACTCAGGGCGCTTCTTGCACAAGAGTTATGGGCCGAACTGGCTAGAGAATATACGCAATGCGATGCCCGCTCCCATTGGGACCTGAACCTCTACGGCCAAGACCTTTCTAGCTTTTTAGGCTCTGTCTTGGATCCTGAGTCTTCTGACATTTTCTACGACGCCGCCAGACTTGATGGGGCCGTTCAAAAAGCATTGTTCATAAAAACAGACCCGCCTGTGCAGGCGCAGGATCTCATCAAAATAAGTCCGGACTTGTTGGGTAGCCTGATCTTGACACCCCAGGACACAAGCTTCCTCCTCAGATCCAAGCACCCTATCGTCTCGATATGGAAGGCAGTTCAGCAAGCCTTACCCTTTGCCCTCACCGGCCAGGGTGAAACCGCCTTGGTGAGCCAAGGCGCTGGCGGCGGCTTACTGATAAAAATACTGAGCGATTGCGATGCGGCTTTTACCGAGCATCTCATCAATGGCGCAAACCTGGACGAGGCTTTAACAGCAGCTTTTGCCATCAATCCGGACTTCGACTTCGAAAAGGCCTTTGCGTCCCAGTTTCAGAGTAATTTATGGCGCGCTTATCAAATAGAAGGCTCTGAATAACCAGCAGCTCCTGCCGCACATCCAGCGGGTTTGCCAGCCCAACCTGGAGGTCTGTGTACGGGATGGGCGGGATTTTGGGCCGGGGTGTGATCAATCTTGCGAAGCACTTGGGCTGCGCGGCGCCAGCTGGAAGCCGTCCTGCTCCGGCGTGTCGGCCCAGGCCTGGAAGGGCGCAGAGGGTGTGACCTTGCCCGAGCGCAGGACCTTGAGCCATGCGCCGCTGGCTTCTAGGAAACGATTCACGCCACACGGCCACAGCACCAGGCTCAGCGCTTCGGCAATCTTGTATTCGGACACGCCGTTGGCATAACAGTCCTCCAGCTCTACCTCCAGCGCCCAGTGCTGGTCGCGCGAGGCGTAGGCCGCTAGCAGGGCCAGGTGCGCCAGTTCGCGCGGCAGTTCAGGGAACTGCGCCAGCAGCGCATCCTTGCCGGCGATGTAGGCCGGCCGCGGCCCCGGCACCGGGAAGTACGGTTGCCAATGCTTTTCCAGGAACTGGTAGGTCTCCACGCCGCGCGACCACGCCACCAGCCGGAATGCAGCTTCGGCCAGGCGGTCGGTGCCGCCGGTCTGGAAAAACAAATGGATGTGGTGCGTACCGATGGCCTCTTCGGCGGCAGTCAAGAGGGCGAGCCAGACGAACTCGCGTTCAAACTCACTGAGATGGTGCAGGTCGAGCGTGAGGGTCTTGTAGACCAGGGGATAGACGTCCTGCAGCGCCGGCAACGCCGCGGCCATGGCGCCCTGGTGCGGCAACACGTAGCCGCGTCGCGCGCGGAACGCCTCCAGACGCTCCCGCACCTCGGCGGCCGACGGTGCGTTGGGGGGCAGCTGGCTCACTCGACCTTGATGTTGGCAGTCCGGATCACATCGCCCCAGCGCTTGCGTTCCGAATCGATCAGGCGCACAAACTGCGGCTGCGTGTTGGGCAGCGGCTCGGCACCCAGGTCCGCCAGCCGTTGCATGACGGCGGGGTCGGCCAGCGCCACCTGCATCGCGCGTGAGATGGAGGCGGTGACGTTCTCCGGCAGGCCAGCCGGGCCGACCAGTGCAAACCAGTTGTTCATGCTGAAGTCGGGCAGCGTGCGGCTGATCAGCGGCAGCCCCGGCAACTGCGGCGACACACGCTCTCCGCCGAAGGCGATGCCGCGCAGAGAGCCGGCCTTGACCTGCTGCAGGTAGTCGGACATATTGCCCAGCAGCAGGTGCACGCGGCCGGCCTGCAGGTCGATCATGGCTTGCGAGCCACCCTTGTACGGCACATGGACCATGTCCACGCCGGCCTGGCGCCGGAACAACTCGCCGGCCAGGTGGCCGATGGAGCCGGTACCGGCAGAGGCGTAGGTCACCTTGCCCGGGTTGGCCTTGGCATAGGCCACCAGCTCCGGCACGGTCTTGAAGGGTGCGTCCGGCGCCGACACCATCAGCGAAAAGATGTTGGCGATGGTCCCAATGGGCGTCAGCTCCTTTTGAACATCGATCGAGATCTTCATGCCGGGCATCTGCGGCGCTACCGCGAACATGCTCATGGTGGCAAAGCCGATGGTGTAGCCATCAGGCGCCGAGCGCGCCACCGCCTCGGCGGCGATGAACCCGCTGGCGCCGGCGCGGGTCTCTACCACCACGGGCTGGCCCAGGATGTTCTTCAGACCGTCGGCGATGATGCGCGAGACCAGGTCGCCCGAGCCACCGGCGGCAAAGCCGTTGAGCAGCCGAATCGGCCGGTTGGGCCGCCATTCAGCCTGCGCGTGCAAGGGCAGTGTGGTGGCGGCCGCACCGGCGGCCAGCGCGCTCAGCACGGTGCGGCGACGCAGTTCAACAGGGTTCACGAGTTTCATGGGCAGGGATCCTGGATCAATCGGCCTGGGCATTGGAAGGCTCCAGGGTAATCCCCCGTTTTCCATTGCTCACAAAAACAGAGGGCTTATGCAGCCATGGCCAGTCGCTGCTTTCGGGTATTGCCACCCGAGGCCATGTTCGCGCGAACGCCATTGTATTTCCGCTGTGTGGCGTACATCGGCACCTCTTCTAGGACAGACCTGTGGTGCTGCGCCAGCCCATCGTAACGGACCGCCCGATTGAGCCTCTCGACCTAGGTATTCTGCTGAGGTCCGCCCGACTGGATATCTTCGAACTGCTCAGGTTGGCAAGCGTCGGTCGCACACGTAAAATCGCGCGCTCACCTAGAGCCCACGATGAAACCCTCGGAAGCACTTGCTGCACATCGCACTGAAATCCGCGAAATCGTCCTCGCACACAGGGCCGTGAATGCACGCGTATTTGGTTCAGTCGTCCACGGCTTGGACACTGATGAAAGCGACCTGGACATCCTCGTAGACACCACTGCCGACACCACGCTTTTCGATCTGGGTGCTATCCGCTACAAGCTACGCAATCTTTTGGGCATTCCGGTGGATGTTTTGACACCAGGCGCTCTGCCCGACAAATTTCGCCAGACAGTGATTTCAGAGGCTCGTCCAGTGTGAGTTGTCTGGAAGACCATTGAACGTGAGCTTCCATATCTTCAAGAACAAGTCTCAATTGCGCTGAACGATATTCGAGGCTAGTTTTCTGGCTCACGTGTAAATTAGGCCGTGCTCTCCCAGATCGCCACCCACCCTATCGCCTATCCCGCACTCGAGGTCCTGCACATCGTTGGCATCGGACTCCTGCTGGGTAACCTGGTGCTATTGGAGCTACGCGTCTGGGGCCTGGGCGCGCAGTTGCCGGTGCTGGCCCTGGCCCGCCTTGCGCTAGGTTTGGCGCTGGCGGGCTTTTCAATCGCCGCCGCAAGCGGCCTGCTGATGTTTGCCACGCAGCCGATAGATCTTTTGAATAACCGCGCCTTCGTCTTAAAAATGGGCTTGCTCATGCTCGCTGGCACCAACGCGGCATGGTTTCATGCGCGGGGGAGTTTGTTGCTCACGGACCGCACCGCAAAGCTGCAAACCCTGCTTTCCGTCGGAATTTGGCTGGCTGTCATCATCTGCGGGCGTTTCATCGCCTACCTCTGAGCACCCATCCTTCAAACACCCCTCGCCCTCAAGGAGAACCGCATGCATCGTCGAACCCTCATGGCCGCCAGCTTGGGCCTGCCCCTGCTGGCCCAAGCCCACCACGGCTGGAGCAGCTTTGACCAAAACCGGCCCCTTTGGCTCGAAGGGCGCGCCACACAGGTCAGTTGGCGCAATCCCCATGCAGAGCTCAAGCTTGAAGTGGCCCCCGACCTCAAATTGCCCGCCGATCTGTCCACCCGCAAGCTGCCCGCCCAGGTCGCCAGCGTTAACGGCCCAGCGCTGCTGAAGGCCACCCAGCTGCCCACCCGCAAAGACCGCCTGTGGGAGATTGAACTGGCCCCGCTCACCCGCATGGAAGCCTGGAAAGTCCCCGAGATCAAAGCCGGCACTGCACTGGCCCTGCTGGGCTTTACCTTCACCGACGAAAAAGGCGGCGCCGTGCTGCGTGCCGAATATCTATTCCTCGCAGGGCAGGTCTATGGCCTGAGATCCGGGCCGGCGTGATGCCTATCTGGTGGCGGCCTGACATCTACTCCCCACCCATGAACGGCGCCGCTTGAATGGGACTGGGATAGATTCCCGAATGGCCAAAGGGTCGAGAGGCTCGGCGAAACGAATCTGTCACAAAGTGCTCCCATACTGGTTGTTTTCGTCAATCCATCTGGGAGTTCCGATGCAACTGAAGCGACTGATTACCCGCGGCCTGCTGGCTGCCACCACGGCCGCACTGGCCTTTGGTGTCTCGGCACAGAACAAGCCGATCGAGATCAATATGTGGATGGGCCTGACCGGTCAGGGCGGCGAGATGCTGACCCGCTTCGGCGAGGACTTCAACAAAACGCAGAACGAGTACCGCGTGGTCGTCTCGTTCAAGGGGCAGTACCCCGAGCAACGCGCCGCTGCCGTGGCCGCCTACCGGGCTGGCAACCCTCCGCACATCATGCAGATGTTCGACGCTGGGAGCGGGGACATGATGTCGGCTCGCAGCGCTATCGTGCCGGTGAGCGAGGTCTTCCGACGCGCAGGCCTGCAGTTCAATGCAGCAGACTTCATCCCAGCGGCGCGCGGCTATTACGGGCTTCCGAACGGCGACCTGCTGTCGATGCCCTTCAACGTCAGCACGACGGTCCTCTTCTACAACAAGGATGCCTTCCGCAAGGCCGGGCTCGACCCCGAAAAGGCACCGCGTACCTGGCCCGAGTTGATTGATGCAGCCAAGAAGATCCGCACGACCAACGCCGCGGCCTGCGGATTCACCACCACATGGCTTGCGTGGGTGATGCTTGAACAGGTCGCCAGCCGCCACAACGTGGCCTTTGGCACCCAAAGTAACGGACGGGGCGGCTTGGATGCTTCGCTGACACTGGCAAACAATCCCGTCCTGACCCGCCAGTTGCAGACGCTGATTGACATGCAAAAGGACAAGAGCTTTGACTACGGCGGACGCAGCAACGATGCAGCCGCAAAGTTCATCAGCGGAGAGTGCGCGATGCTCACGCAAAGTTCCGGCGGGCTTGGTGCAATCACGCAGGGCGCCAAGTTCGGCTTTGGTGTCGGTCAACTCCCCTTCTGGCCCGACGTGACGGGCGCTCCTTATGCAACCACGATTGGCGGTGCGTCGCTTTGGGTGTTCAACGCGCCCAACCGTACGCAGGCTGAGTTCCGCGGTGCGGCGCGCTTCCTTGACTACCTCCGCAGCGACGCGGTGATGACCGAGTGGGCTAAGGCGACCGGGTTCCTGCCGGCCACCAACAGCGCCTTCCGCGCCATGCAGACCGAAGGCTTCTTCGCCAAGAACCCCGGCCGTGACGTACCCATTCTGTCGCTCATTGACGGGGCCAAGGGTGACAACACCAATGGCTACCGTTTCGGGCGCTGGGTGGAAATACGGGACGTGTTCCATGAGGAGATGGAAAAAGCGCTGCAGGGCAATCAAAGCGCCGCCGACGTGCTGCGCAACACCGAGCGCAGGGGCAACGTATTGCTGCGTGCTTTCGAGCGCAGCGCCTCCTGATCTGCTTGATGCCTGAGTTCGAACCGCCTCAGCCGGTAGGTTGAGGCGGTTCGCTCTTTTTCTGCCCCTTCAATGCAACGTCGAGTCGTCTTTCCCCACAAGGCCTTGCCATGGCTGCTGCTCGCGCCGCAGTTGGCGGTGACCCTCGTGTTCTTTTTCTGGCCGGGAGGGCAAGCCATTTACATGAGCCTGCTGCAGCAAGATGCCTTTGGCGCTAGCGTCAAGTTCTCAGGCCTGGAAAACTTCGCACTCGTGTTGGGAGATGAGGGTTACCTGCAGGCCTTTTGGCGCACGCTGTATTTCAGTGTGAGCGTGACTGTTCTTGCGATGGTGCCGGCCCTGTGGCTTGCAGTCATGGCCGACCGCGTAGTCAAGGCCAGCACCTTCTACACCACCGCCATGCTGATTCCCTATGCGGTTGCTCCGGCGGTGGCAGGTGTGCTGTGGCTGTTCATGTTCAACCCGAGCATTGGGGTGCTGGCATGGTGGATGAAGGCGCTGGGGGTCGACTGGAACCCCACCTTGGACGGCGCTGACGCCTTGTGGCTTGTCATCCTTGCGTCAGCCTGGAAGCAAGTGGCCTACAACTTCCTGTTCTTCCTAGCCGGCCTGCAGAGCATCCCCAAGAGCCTGCTGGAAGCCGCAGCGATCGACGGTGCGGGACCGGTCCGTCGCTTCTGGACGATCATCTTCCCCCTGTTATCTCCAACGACCTTCTTCCTTCTGGTGGTAGGGCTCGTGTACGCCTTCTTCGATACCTTCGGCATCATCAGCGCCATCACCCAGGGCGGGCCTGCAACCGCGACGGAGACCTTGGTCTACAAGGTCTACAAGGACGGTGTGCACAACCTGGACTTGGGCAGCAGCGCGGCACAAAGCGTTATCCTGATGGTCATTGTCGTGGGCCTGACCTTTCTGCAGTTCCGCTTCGTCGAAAGGCGGGTGCACTATGGCTAAGGTAGCCTCTGGAGCTGCACCGGCGGCCGCGGGCCCATCATCACGCCCCGCCGGATCCAGTGGCACTGGGCTGAACTGGCTGCCACACCTGGTGCTATGGCTGGGGATCGCAGTCACGGCCTTCCCGCTCTACATCGCCTTCGTGGCAAGCACGCTCACGCCTCAGGACGTTGCGCAGGCGCCAATGCCGGCGCTGCCAGGCGCGCACATGGTGGAAAACTACCAAGCCATCCTGATACAGGGCATGAAGGGCACCTACCTTAGCCCGCCGGTTTGGCAGATGATGTGGAACAGCCTGCTCATGGCGCTCATCATCACGGCGGGGAAGATCGTGCTGTCGGTGATGTCGGCCTACGCGGTGGTCTTCTTCGAGTTTCGCGGTCGCATGGTCGCCTTCTGGATGATCTTCCTGACGCTAATGCTGCCAGTGGAGGTTCGGATCGTTCCGACCTACGAGGTCGTGAGCAACCTCAAACTCATCAACACGATGACGGGGCTGACGCTTCCCCTCATCGCCAGCGCAACGGGTACGCTTCTCTTTCGCCAGTTCTTCATGACGCTTCCCGACCAGCTTGTTGAGGCCGCGCGCATCGATGGGGCGGGGCCAATGCGCTTCTTCAAGGACGTGGTGCTGCCGCTGTCGGCGACGAATATCGCGGCGCTTGCGGTCATCTTGTTCATCTACGGCTGGAACCAGTACCTCTGGCCCCTGCTGATGACCACAGACAACCG
>JBILDR010000116.1:0-10709 GCA_044352515.1 Polaromonas sp. | reverse complement strand
GCGGCGAGCGGCTGACGGTGGCGGCGCTGCCCTGGGTCGCGCCCATCTACCGGGCCATGCCGCAGGTGGCTGAGATCGTCGAATTGCCCTTTGCCCATGGCGGCCTGCAGTGGCGCGCGCGTCGGCAGATCGCCCAGCAGCTCAGGGGCCGCTTTGACACCGCCTATGTGCTGCCCAATTCCCTCAAGAGCGCCCTGGTGCCCCTGTGGGCCGACATTCCCCGTCGGGTGGGCTATCTGGGCGAGGCCCGGGTGGGCCTGCTCACCCACAGGCTGAAGAACCCGTCCAAAGGCAAACGGCCGCCCATGGTGGCGCTGTATTCGGCCCTGAGCGGTGATACCGACATTGCCCAGGACAGACCCCAACTGGTCTGGCCCGCCGCCGCGCAGCAGGAAGCGTTGGCGCAACAGGGCCTGAGCGCAGGCAGCTACCTGGTTTTTGCGCCGGGCGCCGAATACGGCCCGGCCAAGCGTTGGCCGGCACGCCACTTTGCCGGCCTGGCCGCCCTGCTGGATCAGCCGGTCTTGCTCCTGGGCTCGGGCAAGGAGCAGGCCCTGTGCGAAGAGATCGTCGCGCTCGCACCCGGCGCGCGGCTGATCAACCTGGCCGGCAAGACCACGCTGGACCAGGCCATAGGCCTGATTGCCGCTGCGCGGGCGGTGGTCAGCAACGACTCGGGCCTGATGCATGTGGCCGCCGGTTTGGGCGTGGCGCAGGTAGCGGTGTTCGGCTCATCGAGCCCGGAGCACACGCCGCCGCTGAGCGAGCGCGCCCAGGTGCTTTGGCTCAAGCGCGATGCGGCCTACCAGCCGCCGCTCGATTGCGCGCCCTGCTTTGAGCGCGAGTGCCCGCTGGGGCATACCCGCTGCCTGGTCGATATCTTGCCGCAGCGGGTGAGCCAGGCCTTAAGCCTGCCCTGAGCCGCCTGCCCTGAGCCCACCCGATACCCTCCAACTGATTTCCAGCAGCGGCACCAACCCCAAGGAAGCCTGGGTCAACCCGAGCGGCGGGCATATCGGCCGCAACCGCGAATGGAGCGACGCCCAGATTTTTGAAAGCGTGATCACGCCCTGGTTTGCGCGCAGGCTCAAGTAAGCCGATCTTGAGCGGGTTCGAGTGTGATGTAACGGCCGTGCTGGCAAGGTTGGGAACCAGGGCGACGGGATGTTCGTTGACGGTCGAAGCTTGGACGTGTAATATGACGGCGTCATATCTCTCCGTAGGGAGCCCTTCATGGCCATCACCGCCCGCGTTTTCATGAGCGGCCGCAGTCAGGCGCTGCGGTTGCCGGCTCGCCTTCGCCTGCAGGCCAAGGAAGTCAGGGTGGAGCAGATCGGAAACGACCTTTGGCTGCACCCTGAAACTCCGGCAGAGCAGGACATGGGGCGTTGGTTGCAGCAGTTCTATGCCAGCACCGAACCCTTGCCAGAGGACTTTCTCGCCGACAGGCAGGATGCTGCGCCCCAGGAGCGCGACTGGCGCTGAGGCCCGGCATGCGCCGCACACTCGATACCAACATCTGCAGCTATATCCTGCGGCGCCATCCGGTCGACATGGTGGCGCGCTTTGCGACCCTGGACAGGCAGGAACTGTGGCTGTCAGCCATCGTGGCGGCTGAATTGCGTTTTGAGGCATCCAAGCTGGGCTCTAGCCGTTTTTCGGCAGCGGTGGAGGCCTGGTTGGTCGGCTTCGATGTGCGGCCCTGGCCTCTGGAGGCTACGCACCATTACGCACAGGTACGTGCGGCCCTCGAGCGTACCGGCCAACCCATCGGGGGCATGGATTTGATGATCGCAGCTCATGCTCTGGCCGAAGACAGCGTGGTCATTACCAATAACGCGCGCGAGTTTCACCGGGTGCCAGGCCTGGCGCTTGAAGAGTGGGCGATACAGGCGGCCTGAGACTGCGGACCTGGGTCAGCGCGAGCGGCGGGCATATCGGCCGCAACCGCGAATGGAGCGACGCCCAGTTTTTTGAAAGCGTGATCACGCCCTGGTTTGCGCGCAGGTTCAAGTAAGGTCGGCGCTGCTGGGCGGCCCCGGTTCAGTCCCCCACCCAGCGCTGCGCCGCCTGCATAGACTCGAGCAGGTCGTGCTTGGCCTCAAAGCCTAGCTCGGTCTTGGCGCGGCTGACGTCAAAGGGCACTTCTCGTGCATGCGCAAAGCCGGCAAAGCCGGTGTCGGGTAGGGGCGCGTGGCTGATGGGGCGGCCGGCTTGCAGTTGCCGAGCGGCGGCCACGAAATCTGCAAAGCGGGCCATGCGGCCGCTGGCGATGGTGTAGACGCAGGAGGGCAGGGTGGGTGCGTCCAGTGCGGCCACATTGGCCCGGGCCACTTCGCGCGCGTCGATGAAGTCTTCGCCGCCACGCCACATCAGCAGCGGGTCGCTGATGTGCACCGGCCCGCCGCTGGCGCCCTGGCCGAGCAACTCGGCCATGAGGCGGCCGGGCACCGAATGGTTGGGCCCGGCCCACAGGCCCAGCACCGCGCTGTAGCGCAGCATGGCCATGCTCAGGCCGAAGGTCTGGGCATAGTGCTGGGCAAAAAACTCGCTGGCCAGCTTGCTGGCCGCATACAGGCTGCCCGGCCGCTCGCTCACGCTGTGAAAGGCGAAGTCCTCGCTGATGGGCTGGCTGTGCGGCCGGTGGAAGATCGGGTAATAGACGGTGGTGGACGAGGCGCACACCAGGCGCCGCAGGCCCAGGGTGCGAGCGGCCTCCAGCATATTTATCGTGCCCAGAAAATTGACGTCGGCCGCCAGTGCGGGCTCGCGCCGGATCGACATGCTCAGCGCCGCTGCGGTGTGCACCGCCTGCGTGATGCGGTGGCGCTGCATCAGCGCCAGCAGGCCGGCGCGGTCGGACACATCACCGCTTTCGACCACCACTTTCTCAAGCGGCAGCACCGAAGCCATCTGCTGCGGCTGCGGCGCCTTGTCCAGCAGCACGACCTTCTCGCCGCGTGCGGCCAGCAAGGCCGCTGTCTGGCAGCCGATCAGGCCGGCGCCGGTGATCAGCGTGCTCATGCGGCAGCGGCCGGTGCTGCGTCCTCGCTGAAGACCAGGTGGTAGATCCGGCCCTGGAAGGGTCGCATGCCCTCCTGGATGGTGGCGCGCACCGCTTGCCGGGTGGCACTGGCCAGGGCCGCGTCCATATCGGCCAGGCTGTCGAAGTAGAGGTCGAAGATCATGTAGACCGGTGGCGCACCCTCTTCGCCGCGCGCCAACTCGCGCAGGCGCACTGCGCGCAGTCCAGGGTAGCTGCCGATGGCGGCCATGACCGGCCCGCGCATGTGGGCGTCGAAAGCAGGGCGCTCGGCCGCGGCCACCGTCCCTTCCAGATAGGCTGAGCGGATGATCATGCTTTGCTTTCCGGCTGGGCAGGCAGCCATTTGGCGGTAGCTTCAAAAGTAGCTTGCAGATGCTCTCGCATGAGGGCCAGCGCCTGGTTGGTCTTGCGTTCGAGCACCGCGTCCATCAGGGCCTGGTGTTCTGCGTGCACGTCCCGGGCGTTGGCTTTGCGTTTGCTCAGGTGCTGCAAACGAATCATGCGGTAGCGCTCGGTCTGGTCGACCAGTTGCTCGTGCAGGCGCATTAGCCAGGGCGAGCCGCAGCCGATGACCAGCGCGTCATGGAAAGCGCGGTGACGCTGCTCCCACAGGCGTGCTGCCTCATCGGCATCGGCGCCCGTGGGCAGGGGCGTGCGGCTCAGGCGGTGAAAGGCTGCCAGGATGTTGGCCTCCCAGTCGGCATCGCCTTGGGCCAGGGCCATGGGCAGCATGATGGCTTCCAGCGAGGTGCGCGCCAGGGTCAGGTCTTTGAGCTCGTCTAGCGAGACGGGCGCCACCGAAAAGCCGCGTTGCTCGTCGATAACCACCAAGCCTTCGGCCGACAGCCTTTGCAGCGACTCGCGCAGCGGGCTCAGACCCAGGCCGTAGCGGGCCTGCAGGTCTTTGGTGCGCAGGCGCTCACCCGGCCGCAGCTGCCCGCCCAGGATGTCATGGCGCAGCAGGTTCTGAGCCTGACGCGCGAGCGTCTTGGGTTCGGTGGCGATGTCGGCGGCGGTGGCCATGGCGGTTTTGGGCGAGCTTGCGAAGAGAGTAGCAGGCTTAATGACAACACAAAAAATTTATATCATCAACCAAAAATTATATTGACGGCCTGAATTTGTGCTCACACAATTAACTCAGTTCTACTTCCTTCGAATGCCATGACCTACGCACTGGCCACTGTCGAACACCAGGGCCGCTCGCTGGCCTGCCTGCTGGTTCAGGGGCGCTACTTTCCGCTGCAAAGCCTGGACGCCGCGCTGCCCAGCAGCCTGAGCGCGATTTACGAGGCCTGGCCGGCCCATGCCGGCAGCATCGCCGATCTGGCCGAGCGCTGCACCAGCGGCGGTCTGGCGCCGGCCGATGTGCGGGTAGAGGCGCCTTTGCAGTACCCGGGCAAGATTTTGTGCGCCGGTGCCAACTACTTCGACCACCTGGCCGAGATGGGCATGCCCGACGCCAAGAAGGAAGACCAGCGCCTGTTCTTTTTCATGAAGCCGCCGCGCAATGCGGTGGTCGGCCCCGGCGCCACGGTGCATATGCCGATCGGCACCCAGGCCTTTGACTGGGAGATCGAGCTGGCCGCCGTCATTGGCAAGACCGCACGCAACGTGAAGGTCGAAGACGCGCTCAGCCACGTGGCGGCCTATACCGTGGCGATTGATTTTTCAGCCCGCGACCACAACCGCGCGCCTGAGACCTTCTACAAGCTCGACTGGGTGGCCGGCAAGGGCCATGACACCTGCTGCCCGCTGGGCCCGCAGCTGGTCCCGGCTTCAGCGATTGCCGATCCGCAAAAGCTCGGCCTCAAGCTCTGGGTCAATGGCCAGCTCAAGCAGGACGGGCATTCGAGCCAGATGATTTTTTCCCTTGCAGAACAGATCGCCACCGCCTCGCGCATCATGACGCTGGACCCAGGTGATGTGCTGCTGACTGGCACACCGGCCGGAGTGGGTGCGCCCAAAAAGACTTTCTTGAGCGTGGGCGACCAGGTCGACGCCGAGATTGAAGGCATAGGCCGCCTGAGCGTGACCATACAAGCATCGCGCTGAAGGCCTGATGCACTTCCTTTTCATTTCCCAGCCAACACCCAGGAGATTGCCATGAAAAAACTCGCTTTCGCCGCCGCTGCAGCCTTGGCCACCTTGCTGGCCGCCCCCGCAGCTCTGGCCCAGACCGAAATCCGCATATCCACCGCCGCGCCGGACAACTCGCCCCTGTCGGACGCGTTTCGCATGGTCAAGCAGCGCATGGAAGCCAAGTTTCCTGGTGCAGTCAAGGTGTCTGTGCACACTGCCAGTGCCTTGTTCAGGCAAGGCACCGAGCTGCCGGCCATGCAGCGCGGCAATCTGGAGATGGCCAGCCCGGTGACTTTCGAGATCGAGGCGCAACTGCCCGAGTACGGCGCATTTAGCGCCGCCTACCTGTTTCGCGACGCCGACCACTTGATCAAGACCTTCCGCAGCGACATCGGCAAGGAGTACTACGCCGATGTAGCCAGCAAGATGGGCCTGGTGATCCTAGATACCGCCTACCTGGGCACCCGCACCATCAACCTGAACAACGACAAGAAGGTTGAAAAGCCCAGCGACCTGGCCGGCACCAAGATGCGCATGCCGCCCGGTGCCTCGTTTCAGGTGCTGGCCAAAGCCCTGGGCGCGACCCCCGTGGCCATGCCGATCACCGAGGTCTACCTGGGCCTGAAGACCGGGCAGATCGATGCGCAGGACAACCCGACCAATATGACGCGTGACTGGAAGTTCCATGAGGTCACCAAGCAGGTGGTGCTCACCCGCCACTTGGTGCAGCCGGTGTTCATCGCCATGGCCAAGCCCGCTTTTGACAAGCTCACGCCCGCCCAGCAGACCGAATTGCGCGCAGTGGCCCGTGAGGCCGCCGACATGCAGATCGCCAAGACCCTGGCCGATGAGAAGTCGGCGATTGATACCTTCAAGGCGGCCAATATCCGGATCAGCGAGCCCGATGCCTCGCTGTTTCGCAGCACCGTCTTTAAGGAATACGAGGCCGCTGGCATGACGGCCAAGTGGAAGCCGGGCTTGCTGGCGCGCATCCAGGCCGTCAAGTGATCGGCTTCGCTGATTGATATGTAGGCACCCCAGGGCTTGCTGCTGCGGGCCCCTGCGGGCACGGCCATGAACATCCACGCGATTCGTCCCTATGTCCACCGCCTCAGTCGCTATGCCGAGTGGGTGTCGGTGGGCATGTTCATCGGGATTTTTGTGTTGTTCGTGGTCTCGGTTTTTCAGCGCTATGTGCTGGTGCGGCCGGTCAACTGGGTCGATGAGGTCATTCTCATCTTGTTCCTTTGGTCCACTTTTCTCACCGAGGCCTTGGTGCTCAGGGAGCGTGAGCAGGTCACTTTTGATGTGATCTGGGATGTAGCGGGCCCGCGCGCCCGCCGGGCCATCGGGCTGTTGGCAGCGGCCATGGTGGCGGCGATCTTCATTCTGGCCGCACCGACCATCTGGAGCTATGTGACCTTTTTATGGCGTGAGAAGACCAATGCGCTGGAGTGGCGGCTGGACTGGGTCTATTCCTGCTTCCTGATTTATTGGCTGGCAGTGATCGTTCGCTCGATGGATAAATTGCTGGTGCTCAGTTCTGCGCGCTGGCCCGAGCATGTGCGCGATGTGGCCCCCGATGAGAAGACCAATGTGCTGGGCTGAGCGCAGGAACACCGCCTTATGAGTACCGCACTGATTGCCATGGGCCTGATGATCATCGTGGGCGCCTTGCTGCGTCTGTCGATTGTTCTGATGATGTTCACCAGCGGCCTGGTCTACCTCTGGATGAAGGGGCAGGACCTGGGCTTGTTGGTTGACCAGACCCTCAATTCCATGTTCAGCCTGTATGTGCTGCTGGCCGTGCCCATGTTTATCTTCGCCGGCAATGTGATGAACGCGGCCACCATCAGCGAGCGCATCTGGAGCGCGGCCGATCTGCTGGTCGGGCGTTTGCGCGGTGGGATGGGCCATGTCACCGTGCTTATGAATGTGGTGATGTCCAGTATGAGCGGCAGCGCTGTGAGTGACGCTGCTGGCCCCGGCATGGTGTCCATCTCCATGATGGAGAAGGTGGGCAAATACCCCAAGGGGCTGGCGGTGGCGATCGCAGCCGCTGCCTCCTGTCTGGGTCCTATCATCCCGCCCTCGATCCCGATGGTGATCTATGCGCTGATCAGCACCGCGTCCCTGGGGGCCTTGTTTTTGGCCGGCATTGTTCCCGGCCTGTTGATGGCGGCCGCCCTGATGGCGTGGATCGCTTTGATCGCCAAAAAGCGCGGTCTGAGTTACGGCCAGAAGATCTCCTGGGCCCAGGTGCCCGGTGTCTTGTCGCGGGCCGCCTTGCCGATGACACTGCCGATTCTTTTGCTGGGCGGCATTTGGTCCGGTGTGTTCAGTCCGACCGAGTCGGCCGCCATGGCTGGCTTGTGGGCGGTGCTGATCGGCGTGTTCGTGTACCGCAACCTCGGCCTGAGGGCCTTGCTCAAGATTTTTGCGATCTCGACCCGGCAGTCGGCGGTGGTGATGATGCTGATCGCCAGCTCCTTCATCATCAACTACGCCATCACCTCCGAGCAGGTGGCGACCAATCTGGCCGCCTACATCACCAGCCTGAATCTGTCGGCCATAGGTTTCATGCTGCTGGTCAATCTGATGTTCCTCGTGCTGGGCACGGTGCTCGATGGCGCGGTGATGCTGCTGGTCTTTGTGCCGGTGCTGCTGCCCTCGGTCAATGCACTGGGCATAGACCTGGTTCATTTTGGTGTGGTGGTGATCCTCAACTTCATGATCGCCATGATCACGCCGCCCTATGGCTTGATCCTGTTTGTTCTCGGCTCTCTGACCGGGGTGCCGATGAAGGAGATCAACCGCGAGATCTGGCAGTTTTGCATCCCGCTGATGGCGGTGATGTTCCTGCTGATTTTCTTTCCCCAAATCACGCTGTGGCTACCCCATGCCTTCGGTTACAAGTAAGCCCTCTCCAGGCTGGACCGCTTTTGTCACTGGCGCGGCGCAGGGCATAGGCCTGGCCACGGTCGAGCGCCTGGCGCGCGAGGGCTGGCGGGTGATTGCGATGGACCGCCAGGCCGAGCGGCTTGAGCAGGCGGTGGCTACGCTGCAGGGCCTGGATGTGGTCGCTGCGGTGTGCGATGTCTGCGATCGCACCGCGGTACAGGCCGCGATGGACAGCGAGCCGCGCATTGACGCGATGGTGTGCGCTGCTGGCATTTACAACGATGCGCCCTTGCTGGATCTGGGTGACGCGGCATTCCGTCAGATGCTCGAAGTCAATGTGATGGGCACCTTCATCCCGGCCCAGGAAGCGGCCAGACGCATGCAAGCGGGCGGCCGCATCGTCACCATCTCCTCGCGCGGTGCGCTGGGCGGCACCCGCTTTGCGCACTATGTGAGCTCGAAGGCGGCGGTGATCGGTCTCACACGGGCCATGGCCATGGAATTGCGGCCGCTACAGATCGCTGTCAATTCGGTGGCGCCAGGCTTTACCGACACACCGATGACGCGTTCGGCCCCGCCGGAGATGTTTGCCGCCTGGGAGCAGCTCGAGCCCAGCGGTAAGGCGGCCAGTCCGGCAGACATCGCCGACGCCATTGCCTTTCTGGCCTCACCGTCTACCCGTTTTATCACCGGTCAGACCCTGTTCGTCGACGGCGGCAAGTCGCTGGGCGGCTTGAGCATTTGAAGTGGGGCTATGGCATGAAACAAGTTATTGATACCGGCCTGCCCGCCTTGGCCCAGCCCTTTAGCTGGGCGGTGCGCGCCGGCGGCCTGATCTTCACCACCCATGGCCCGGTGCTGGCCGATGGCCGCATCGATACGGGCCCGGTGGCCGATCAGACGCGGCTGACCCTGGACAACCTGCAGCGCGCGCTTGCCGCAGCCGGTGCGGGTATGCAGGATGTGGCGCAGGTGCTGATCTACCTGACCGACATCGCCGACTTGCCGGCTGTCGATGCGATCTACCGCGAGTATTTTCAGCCGCCTTATCCCAACCGCAGCGCGGTCGCGGTGTCGGCGCTGGCGGTGCCTGGCATGCGCATAGAAATCGTGGCCTATGCCTGCCCCGGCGCGCCGGCTTAGCGGCCCCGTGGTGGGCGTGTGAACGGCCGTCAAGGGTTCTGGTGTGTAGTCAGCTGACTACAGCTTCAACGTCTGTTCCTGAGTCGATTCAAGGGCGTCGTGCCGGCTTGGCTGCGGCAGGGGCGGGCTCTTTGGCTTTTTGCTGCCTTTGCAGCCACTGTGCATGTTGCTGCGGATAGGCTGCCTGGTAGCGCCGGCTGTGTAGCTCGAGCCGGGCCTGGTCGCCCAGTAGCGCGGCGCTGTCCAGCAGGCGTTCGATCACCACCGGTTCGGGCGAATAGTGCAGCAGGGCCTCGGCCATGCGCAGCTGCTCGGCGGCATTGTCTGCGCGCAGGGGCGTGAGGGTCAGGCTGGCGAAATCGGCATGGCCGCGAAAGAACCAGCTGGCTTGTGCATGGCGCAGCGGCTGTTCGCGGTAGCCCAGATAGCGCTGACTGGGCGAGAGGTAAATCTGGCTGACGCGGTGGTAGTCGTAAGCCAGCAAGGCGGTGGCCAGCAGCACAGCCACCGCGCCGGCATCGACCAGGCCGATGGAGCTGCGCTGCGCATACATCGCACCCAGACGCGTCTGCCGCGGCACCAGCCACAGGCTGGCAGCGCAGACGATGACGGCGATCTGAAAAGGGCCGTACCACAGGGGGTATTCGAGCAGGCTGTGCAGGCCGATCACCGCCAGCACCCCCCAAGCCGCTTGCCGCCAGGCCTGGGTTTCGGTCCAGGGCCGAGCCCGCCAGATCATCAGCAGCAAGGCCAGCACCCCCAGCAGGGCCAGCGGCAAGCCCAGTTCGACCGCCAGATGCAGCGGCAGGTTGTGCGCGTTGTCGAGCTTGTCGCTAAAGCGCGGTCCGTCGAACAAGTTGATGTAGTGGGCATAGTCCAGCTCGTTCCAGCCCCAGCCTGTCCAGGGCCGCTGGGCGATCAAGCTCAGCACATTGCGCCACAGCTCCCAGCGGCTGTCGCTGCTGGAGGCGGCCAGGCGCTCGAGCGCGCTGCACGCACCGCCAGCGCAGGGCGAAGGCAGGCTCTGGCGGGCCATTACTGCTTCCAGCGCGACCGGCAGCGCTGCGCTGGCCAGGCCGTAGAGCAGCAGCGCCGCTGCGACCAGGCCCACCACCGCTCGGTTTTTTCGCCCGCAAAACCACAGCGTGCCCACCAGCACCAGCAACCAGGCCAGCAGCCCGGTGCGCGAGGCGCTGCTGGCGTGGCCGGCGGCCAGCAGGGCCAGAGCCAGCGCACTGGGCAGCGCGTGGCGCATGGGCGAAGCAGATCGCGCAAACAAATAGGCCAGGGCCACCAGTCCGATGGCCGTCAGGTCGGCAAATTGGTTGCGCTGGCGCAGGTTGGCGACGCCCTCACCCGGGCCCATCGCCGCCACCCAGGGTGAAAAATGTCCGGCCCCGCCGAAATACTGCAGCAGGGCCATGGCGCAGCTGATCAGGGCTGCGGCCAGAGTGGCCTGGGCCAGGGCGCGCGGCCGCCAGTGGCGCCGCAAGAGCAGCAGGCCGGCCATGCAGGCGGCCGAAATCAGCCAGGGCCAGGT
>JBILDR010000115.1:0-10813 GCA_044352515.1 Polaromonas sp. | reverse complement strand
TGGGCCAGCACAGCCTGCAGCGCTGGCCCGAGCTGATCGCCGGGCTAGGCCGGCCGGTGTTTTTTCAGCAGCAGGGCACGCTCATCGTCTGGCACCGGCAGGATCAAGCTGAAGCCGAGCGGCTCAAGCGCCATCTGGACCGCAGCGCTGCAGCCATGCCCGAGCTGGCGCCGGCACTGGGTCTGAACGCACAGGCCCTTGCTCAGAGAGAGCCTGCCCTGGCTGGACGTTTTGACCAAGGCTTTTTTCTGCCCGGCGAGGGCCAGCTCGACAACCGGGAACTGCTGGCTGCTCTGCTCCACGCCTTGAGCGAGGCCGGCGTACAGATGCATTGGCACAGCCCGCGCCAGCCCGAGGACTTCGAGCCGGGCCGGGCCGGGCAGCCCGACGGACTGTTCGATTGCCGGGGCCTGGGCGCCAAGCCACAGTGGGGCCAGCTGCGCGGGGTGCGCGGGGAGGTGGCGAGAGTCTACGCACCCGAAGTGCAGCTACAGCGCCCATTGCGTTTGATGCATCCGCGCTACCCGATCTACATCGCGCCCAAGCCCGACCATGTTTTTGTGATCGGCGCTACCGAGATCGAATCGGAAGACCGCTCGCCAGCCAGTATGCGCTCCACGCTGGAGCTGCTGAGCGCCGCCTACTCGGTGCACAGCGGCTTTGCCGAGGCGCGGGTGCTGGAAATCGCCACCCAGCTGCGTCCTACCCTGCCCGACAACCTGCCGGCCCTGCGCTGGCTGGGCCCGCGCAGCCTGCAGATCAATGGCCTGTACCGGCACGGTTTTCTGATTGCGCCGGCCATGCTCGATGCCGCGCTCGAGCTGTGGGCCGCCGGCCATAGCCCGCAGGCCGAACACTGGGGCCTGAAGATCGAAGGGACGGCCGCAGCGCCGGTGCCAGCATGAAGATACAGGTCAACCAGATCGCCCAAGAGCTGCCTGAAGGCAGCTCACTGCAAGACCTGCTGCTGGCACTTGATTTCAAGCCGCCGTTTGCCGTCGCGCGCAACCTGAACTTTGTCCCCAAAACCCAATACGCCACCACGCCCTTGCAAGAGGGCGACCAGATTGAGGTGATCTCGCCGATCACCGGTGGCTGAACCAGACACCTCACTAGAACCATGACAACGTCATCTAAAGCAGACCCCTTGATCCTCTACGGCGAAAGTTTCGACAGCCGCCTGCTGCTGGGCACCTCGCGCTACCCCTCACCGCGGGTCATGCAGCAGGCGATGCGCACAGCCCAGCCAGCCATGGTTACTGCCTCGCTGCGCCGCCAGGGCGCGGTCTCGGCCGAAGCCAGCAACGGCTTTTGGGAACTGCTCAAGGAAGTCAACATTCCGGTGCTGCCCAACACCGCCGGTTGTCACAGCCCGCAAGAGGTGATCACCACCGCACAAATGGCCCGCGAGGTATTTGGTACCGACTGGATCAAGCTCGAACTCATCGGCGACGACTACACCCTGCAGCCCGACACCTTGCAACTGGTACAGGTGGCGGCCACGCTGCTCAAAGACGGCTTCAAGGTGCTGCCCTACTGCACCGAAGACCTGGTGCTGTGCAAACGCCTGGTCGATGTGGGCTGCCAGGCCGTCATGCCCTGGGCCGCACCGATAGGCACAGGCAAGGGCCCGATCAATCCCTATGCCATGCGAATGCTGCGCGAAAGGCTGGAGGTACCGATGATCGTCGACGCCGGTCTGGGCCTGCCCTCGCACGCCTGCCAGGTGATGGAATGGGGCTATGACGCGGTGCTGCTCAACACCGCCGTGGCCCTGGCCACCGACCCCGTGGCCATGGCGGGTGCCTTTGCCAAGGCGGTACAGGCCGGTCGCAGCGCCTACCTCAGCGGGGCGATGAGCGAGCAGGACGCTGCCCAGCCCAGCACCCCGGTGATGGGCACGCCTTTTTGGCACCAGACATGATCAGCAACATCGACAGCGCCGCCCAGGCCATCATCAGCCACCATGGCGCCGCCCTGGGCCTGCCCGATTGGCAGCCGAACGGTGCTCCCCAGGCAAGCGAGCCCACCCCGATTGAAGCGGCTGTGCAACTGGCCTGCCTGCGCATGGGTTTTGACGGTGTGGATGCTCAAGTGATCGCGCAGGCCTGGCAGCGCCAGAGCCAGCGCCTGGGTCAGTTCGACCCGGCCGCCTGGCCGAGCGCGCCACAAGACTTCGGCATCGCCGCCTGGCCGCGCAGCAATAGCTTTGCACCCTGCCCCCAGGCCCTGGGCCTGTATGTGGTGCTGCCCGACGCGGCCTGGGTGGGCCGCATGGCCCGCGCCGGTGTGCCCACGGTGCAACTGCGCTTTAAGTCCGAGGACAGCGCCGCCATCGAGCGCGAGGTGCAGGCGGCGGTCGAGGCGGTGCAAGGCACCGAGGCCCTGCTGTTCATTAACGACCATTGGCAAGCCGCCCTGCGCGCCGGCGCCTATGGCGTGCACCTGGGGCAAGAAGACCTGCAGGCGCTGCCGCTGGCCGATGTACAGCGCCTGCGCGAGTCGGGCATACGCCTGGGCCTGAGCACCCACGGCTACGCAGAGATGCTGCGCGCCGACCGCCACAGCCCGAGCTACCTGGCCCTGGGCGCGGTCTTTCCGACCACGCTCAAGCGCATGGCCACCGCGGCGCAAGGCACCGCACGCCTGGCGCACTATGCCCGGCTGATGGCCGACTACCCTTTGGTGGCCATAGGCGGCATAGACGAAGAGCGCCTGAGCGCTGTGATGGCCACAGGCGTGGGCTCAGCCGCCGTGGTGCGGGCCGTGGTGGGCGCCGAGCAGCCCGAAGAGGCGGCCAGGGCCCTAGCTGAGCGGGTAAGCGCGCTCAGCCACGGCCAAAAACAGTAACTGGACTCACACCCATACATGGCCCCTCTCGCAGGCCCGTTCAAACCATGACCCTCCCAGCCTCTCCCCAGCCTCTGAACACCGCCGACCGAGTCCGCGGCGCCCTCTGGGGCATGATGGTGGGCGACGCGCTGGCCATGCCGGTGCATTGGTACTACCGGCTGTCTGAGCTGCAGCGCGACTATGGCGTAATTCGGGACTATCAGGCGCCCAAGGCCATCCATCCGAGCGCCATCATGTCCTTGTCGAGTACCGCCGGTGCGGGCCGGGGCACGCAGTCGGGCAATGTGGTGGGCGATGTCATCCTCAAAGGCAAAAAGCAGCATTGGGGCCCCGCCCACCGGCACTACCACCAGGGCATGCAGGCTGGCGAAAACACCCTCAACGCGCTATGCGCCCGCCTCGTCATTCGCTCACTGTGCCGCAAGCGGGGCCACGACACCCAAGACTTCCTGGCCGACTATGTGCAGTTCATGACTACCGAGGGCAGCCATAACGACACCTACGCCGAGTCGTATCACCGCGACTTCTTCGCCAACTGGGCCCGCGGCGTGCCTGCGCATCAGTGCGCGGGCGCGACCGGCCATGACACAGCGTCCATCGGAGGCCTGGTCGGGCTGGCGCCTGTGGTCCTGGCCGTCGCCGCCTTGGGCGACGCGCAGCAAGCGGTCGAAGCCAGCTTGCGACAGCTGCGCCTGACCCATAAATCGCAGCCCCTGGAAGCCTACGCAGCGACCTATGGCCGTTTGCTGGCGCAACTGGTTTTCTCACCGCCGCCATCCCTGGGCCCGCTGCTACAAAGCCAAGCCCCAGGCTTGGGCAAAGGCTTGAGCGCATTGCTGGGCCAGGCCCCAGATCACAAAGATGCGGCCACGCGGGTGGTCGGTGGCCTCTACAGCCCAGCCTGCTACATCGAAGACTCGTTTCCGAGCGTGCTGTATCTGGCCGCACGCTATGCCAATGACTTTGAAGCCGCGCTGGTGGCCAACACCAACGCCGGCGGCGACAACTGCCACCGCGGTGCGGTACTCGGGGCTTTGTTGGGCGCCTGGCTGGGCTTCGAGGCCATTCCCTTGCGCTGGCGTCAGGGGCTGCTGGCCGCAGCGGCTGTGGCGCAAGAAGTTGATGACTTCATCGACACCTTTTTACCGCTTCCCTCAGACCGACACTGAGCACCGAGCTTGCGCTGGATCTGCTCCATCATCAGCTTGGCAGGTTCTGTTGCTTTAGCAATGATTCCAACTCAGCAGCAACCTCGGTCGGATTCAAGTCAGGCCGCCCAATGGAAAGCGTAGCTGTGGCAACCAAGTAGTCAAAGTAACCCAGCCGTGCCAGAGGTTTGTACTTGGAAATATCCACCATACCATTGGTCAAAATATTTTCGTCAATATGTATTCCAACAACTTTTCCTATGATCAAGTTATTCTGAATAGGAGGCTTGTCAGTGGGAAGGGTTATGCTGCTGACCAAAATACATTCCAAACTCACAGGCGCTTGAGCGACGCGAGGTGGCACCACATGAATACAAGGCGCCGGCGTTACACCTGCAACACTAAACTCATCCACATCTGAGTCGAAGTGCTCAGAACTGGCGTTCATTGCTGCGGCCAAATCAGCGTTGACCAAGTTAACCACGAATTGCTGTGTCTGCAAGATATTTTGGTAAGTATCTTTGCCATCGCCATTTGGTTTGGGGCCAATGGGCGCAAACATGACCATAGGCGGAAAGTCAGCCACACTGTTGAAATAGCTGAAAGGGGCCAGGTTATTAACACCCGCCGCGCTTTGTGTTGATACCCATCCGATGGGCCTAGGCACGACCAATGCTTTCCACGGGTTGTAGGGCAAGCCATGGTCGCGCGGATCATTGATGAACATAAAAAAATTCTTTTAGAAAAAATGAACTCATGGGGTCTGCCACAGCTTGATCGATGCCGAGGTCTCTAGGGTCGCGAGGGACTGCCACAGATCCGCCGCCGCCTGCTTTCCAAGCCGCGGCCCAGTTCTCTCGAAGAAACGGGCCATGAGCTCCTGCGGCATGAAGGGTCGCTCGGGCCCGCCCCGCAGAGATCGAACTTCCGCGTGCAAGGTGTTGCCACCCTCGACGATGGCGTCGACCCGAGCCGGGTAACACTGCGGAAAGCCGCTCTCCTGCCAGGGCTCCCAGGTCATCCGAAGCGGCCACGGACTGGCGTTGATCCTCGCCCGTGCAGACGCCTCAAACGTGCCTGCGTCGATCGCGCCATCGAGCATCAGCGCCTTGACCACATAGGGGAGGCTAAATCGCGCATCGATGTCTGTGCCGGGCGCATTGCGCCTGTCGATGGGCAGGCACAGCAGCGGCGCGACCTGCTCGGGCACATGCAGGTGCAGTGACAGCAGAGGCCGCGAGCCCGCTTCCAGGCGCAGTGTCGCTACGGCCTCAATGAAGCCCTGCAGGTAATGGCAGCAAGGCCAGGCTTTGAAGCTGACCTCGCGCAAATGCCAGCGTTCTCCCAAGTCGCCCAGCAGCCCGTCGCCAGCAACCGCCTTCGAGGCAGCGAACAGCTCGAAAACAGACAAGCTCGATCCGACCACGTCGCTCGGGCCCGTGATGCCAGCCGCAGCCAGCTGCGCGGCGACCAGGCCGCTTCGGGCCGCCCAGCCCAGGTGGAGTTTCTTGCTTTCGGCGCCGTTCTCAAGATAGGTGAGCGGCCCGGCGGAAAACGACAGAGCGATCCCGATGGCGTGCCCGAGTTGATTGGCCTTCAGGCCCTGCAGCCACCCCGCGACGATGGCCGCGGCGATCGGTCCAAGCACGGCGCTGGCCTGGAAGCCTCGGGCCTGGAACGCGCCCGGCGCGTGAAGACCCAAGCGGATGAGCAGCTCCCAACCCAGCACCAGCGCCCGCAGCAGGTCCGCGCCGGTGCGGCGATGACTCACCGCAGCAAGCAGCGCGGCCGGGATCAGCACCGCACCGCCATGCACGATGCTGGGCACATGGGTGTCGTCTTGTTCCACGGAGTGGATCAAGCTACCGAGGAAAAAGGCCGATTCCGCAGCGGGCAAACCTTCCACGACCGACGCCAGGCGGATACCAGCGCTGCCGCCGTACAGCGCCTGCAGTGCGCTGTGCAAGCGCCGGCCAAAATCGCTCTCCGCAACCGCGATCGCCAGGGACAGATCATCTGCCAGCAAGGCCAGCGCGCGATCTGTGACGTCTTGAGGGATCGGCAAGCGGTCGAAGGCATCGCACAGGCTCTGCGGATCCAGCGCACGGCGGTCGTTGATCGGAGGCTGAGTGCGGTTCATGAGACAGCAAGCTTTACGGAGGCCGCAAACTCAAAAAAGAGGGAACAGGGCACAAGAAATTGCATGAGCCCAAAGGGTCACAAAACTTGAAGCGTCCAAAATCAAAGCCCCAAGCTCAGTGATTGAACGACCTAAGGAAACGGTGCAAAACGTAGACCCTCTCGGCGATCTTTACAGTGTAGACGGCTCGATATGTATCGCCCAGGTGGTCTTCAGGAAGTCCAAGGTGTGCTCTCTTTATCGGGGCCATGGAGTCGATCATTTAACCGCGGTCGGCAACCCAGTTCTCCAGCTCAAGCGCAGGCACCCGCTCAAATTCCGCAACCTTATTGGTCACCAGAACCAGGCCCTCGCTTCGGGCGTGCCCTGCGATGTGCAGGTCATTCACCCCTTTGGGTTGGCCGAGTTTTTCAAGGGCCGCGCGGATGGCGCCGTAGTGCTGGGCAGCCTTCGCCCCATAGGGCAGCACTTCAAGGCGGCTGCAAAAATCCTCGATGGCCAACAGGTTTTCGCTGACGCGTTGGCTTTTCTCGGCGCCGTGCATCAGTTCAGCCAGTGTGATCGATGAGATGGCCATGCGGGTGGCGTTGGCGTTGAACTTGGCCAGCACCTCGATGGGCCGGCGCTTCAACACGTAGATTTAAGCACACCGCGCTCCAGCAGTTCGGTGATGTCGCGCAGCGCCGTGTCCTAGGAGCACTTTGTGATGGCCGCCCACTTGCTGCTGGTCAGTTTGCCGTCGAAGCCGTCGAGCAGCTTGTTGAGCAGTTAGGGCTGGAGGGGGGCGGGTCAAAGTCGGTGTCTTTCTGCAGGTGTTGTCAGGCCTCCATGAACGCGCTGTTTGGGAACAAAGCCAAGCGGAAGCCTTGCAAAAAGTCGTTCATTGGACTACCCTTCAAGTATGAATTTCGAGTGGGATGACGGCAAGAGCGGTGCGTGTTATCGGATGCGAGGCTTTGACTTCGCCTACGCCGCGTTTGCTTTTGCGGACCCGGATCGAATCATTCGCCAAGACCACCGGTTCAGCTATGGCGAAGATCGCTATGAACTGGTCGGGCGTATCGAGGGCCGTCTGTACGTGCTGATCTACACGCCACGGCATGACAGGATACGGATCATTTCAGCCCGAAAGGCCAATCAACGAGAGGTGAAACGCTATGAAAACCGTTCGAATGAAGATTGACGTTCAAAGCGCCAACGCCAAGCCAATCGGTCGTATCGACGTCAAACGCGTTGATGCAAGCACCGAGGCTGACATTGCCAAGCACCAGGCTGAGGATGACGCCAATGCGATGCTGGACTCGGCCAAATTCGCACGTCGGGTTCGCAGACGGCTTGGGTTCAGCCAAGTCGAGTTTGCTGAGCGAATTGATGTTTCTCTGGACACTATCCGCAACTGGGAACAAGGCAAGCGCTGCCCAACCGGTGCGGCAAAGGCGCTTCTGAAGGTTTTGGACAAAGCGCCCGAGGCTGCTCTGGCGGCTTTGCATTGATTCTCAGAAGTGGCCCCGCAAATCTGAACAGATGAGATAGAGCAGACTCCGGGCAAAAGTCGGGGTTCGCGGCCATGCCCGCAGAAGGTGGGTGGCTACACAGTGGCTACATGGCTTGCGCAAAAGACGAAGGACCTAGCTCCTTGCGAAGCTAAGTCCTTGAATTTTCTGGCTCCTCGACCTGGGCTCGAACCAGGGACCTACGGATTAACAGTCCGGCGCTCTACCGACTGAGCTATCGAGGAATGCAGCCCAAGATTATAGCCCCAAAAATCAGTCGCCCCAAGAGCCCAAAACCGCCCTACTCCACCTTGGCGCCAGAACGCTTGACCATCTGCACCATGCGCTCGATGTCGGTCTTGATCATGGCGTTCATCTGCTCGGGTGTGCCCGTCATCGGGACCATGCCCTGGCTGGTCATGTTCTTCTCGACAAAATCGCGGTCCGACAAAATGCCCGCGACCGTGGCGTTGATCTTCATCACCACATCGCGGGGCGTTCCGGCCGGCGCGAAGAAGGCGTACCAAGCACCCAGGTCCATGTCTTTGAAGCCGGCCTCGGTCATGGTCGGCACCTGCGGCGCCACAGGCACGCGCTTGTCACCGCTGACAGCCAGCAGTTTGACTTTGCCTGCGCTCATGTGTCCCATGATGGTGGGAAAGGCCGGGAAGGTAAACAGGATCTGCCCACCCAGTACGTCAGTCACCGCAGGGCCCGCGCCCTTGTAGGGCACATGGACCAAGTCGACCCCGGCGATTTTCTTGAACATCTCGCCCATGATGTGCGGCTGGCTGCCGGCGCCGAAAGAGCCGTAGCCCAGGCTCTTTTGCGTCTTGATGTAAGCCACCAGCTCATTGAGGTCCTTGACCGGCACGTTGGCATTGACCGCCAGCGCCAGCGCCACATAGGTCACCGGCGCCACCGGAACCAGGTCGCGCTGCATGTTGTAGGGCAGTGACGGGTAGAGGGCTGGGTTACCCACAAAAGTGGCATCGTTGGTGAACAGCAGTGTGTGCCCATCGGCCGGCGACTTGATCACCGCCTCGGTGCCGATGGCGGTATTGCCGCCAGCGCGGTTTTCCACCACCACAGGCTGGCCCAGCACCTCCGACAGCCGCTGCCCCATGCGCCGACCCACGATGTCGGTGGTGCCGCCGGGCGCATAGGGAATGATGATGCGGATGGGCTTGCTGGGAAAGGTTTGCGCACTGGCGCTCAGGGCGCCAAACGCCAAGCTAAGACTGAGGGCGGCCAGGGACAGGGCTCTGCGGGTGGTCATGGGTCTCTCCGTTTAAGGGCTGTTGGTACCGCAAGCGGCACTTGCAGGCGTCAACTCGCGCCGTGCATAAATGCCATGCTAGCAGCCAGCCCGCTCGGGGCGTACCCGCATTAACGCCAAGTTCAGGCTTGCTGCTCAAGCACCCTGGTCGATGGGGCAATCGGTCACACCCGCGACAAAGCGAGCCAAAACCATGTCTCGGCAGCGACAAAAAAACAGCCGCCTGGCGTGTGCTGCAAGCGCGGTTCACAGAGGGAGCGCAGGCACAGTATCAGCGCCTCAAGCCACTTCAGCCCCTAGCCTGGACCCTGCCCCTGGGCTTGCCTAAACTGGCAGCAAGGGTAAGACACATCGCAAAGATGGGGCCACACGAGGAGAAACGCCATGGCCATGGTTACGGGCAATGCTTTGCTGGGAAAGGCATTGCAACAACAAGGGGTCGATACCCTGTTTTTCATCATGGGTGGGCCGATCAATGACGCCCTGCTGGCGGCCATGGGCCAGGGCATCCGCGGCATTGATGTTCGCCATGAGCAGGCGGCAGCCATGATGGCGCAGGCCTACGCGCGGGTGCGCGCCCGACCCGGGGTGTGCTTTGGCGCTTCGGGGCCGGGCACGATCAATCTGACCACTGGCTTGGCCAATGCGCTGATCGACTGCGCCCCGGTGGTGGCCTTCGGTGGCGCCAGCCCCTTGCACAGCTTTGGCACAGGCGCGTTTCAGGAAATCGATCAACTGGCCTTGATGAAGCCGGTCACCAAACATGCCGACCGGGTGCTCTATACCGCCCGCATACCGCAGATGGTGGACGAGGCCTTCCGTCGGGCCATGTCGGGCAAGCCTGGACCGGTCTACCTCGACCTGCCCGGAGATGTGCTGTACCGCCAGGTGGACGAAGACAAGGTCTACTGGCCCGAGCCGGCCGGCGCAATGCCGCTGTCGCGGCCGCAGGCCGATGCCCAGATGATCCAGCGCACCGTCGAGGCCCTGGCGCAAGCCAAGCGGCCCGTGATTCTCAGCGGTAGCGGCGTGATTTGGTCGCAGGCCGATCAGGCCTTGCAGCGCTTTGTCGAGCAGACCGGCATTCCCTTTTACACCACGCCGCAAGGCCGCGGCGTGATTGCCGAAGACCACGCCCTGAACTTCCCGCAGGGGCGTTCAACGGCCTTCAAGGAGGCCGACTTTGTGCTGGTGGTGGGCACGCGGCTGAACTTTGTTTTCTCGCACGGCAAGCCGCCCCGGTTTTCAGCGCAGGCCCGATTTGCGCGCATAGACGTGGACCCGACCGAGGTCCAAACCTGCCAACGCACCGAGTTGCCGCTGGTGGGCGATGCCCGCGCGGTTCTGGAGCAACTGATGACCGCAGCGCAAGGCCGCGTCCATGCCGGCCTGTATGCGCCCTGGCGCGAGCAGTTGCAGGCGATCGAGTTGGCCAAGGGACCGGCGGCCGAGGCCAAGCTGGCCACCGATGCGCAGCCGATTCACCCGCTACGCCTGTGCAAGGAAGTGCGCGACTGGATTTCACGCGATGCGATTTTGTGTGTGGATGGGCAGGAGATTCTCAACTTCGCCCGCCAAACCATCCCGAGCTTCCATTCGGGCCATCGCCTCAATTCCGGCCCGTTTGGCACCATGGGCGTGGGCCTGCCCTTCGGTGTCGGCGCCAAGGCGGCCCGCCCCGACAAGCAGGTGGTGGTGCTGCACGGAGACGGCTCGTTCGGCCTCAATGCGATGGAACTCGATACAGCAGTGCGTCACCGCCTGCCCCTCTTGGTGATCATCAGTCTCAACGGAGGCTGGACCGCCGACCCCGAGCGCATCAAGCCCGGCCGCGACCTGGGCTACACCCGTTTCGACCTGATGGCCCAGGCCCTGGGCTGCTACGGCGAGCAGGTCGAGC
>JBILDR010000113.1:0-10832 GCA_044352515.1 Polaromonas sp. | reverse complement strand
GCTGCGCACTCGCAGCGATGCGGCAATTGATCAAGCACCAGCATTCATACGCTGGCCGCATCGCGCCGGGGCGGCGCTCCTACACGGTCAAACACGGCCGGCGTGTGGGTGTGGGTGTGGGAGCTGCGCCCTCGCAGCGATGCGGCAATTGATCAAGCACCAGCAGTCATACGCTGGCCGTATCGCGCCGGGGCGGCGCTCCCACAAAATCAATCAAGGCAGGGGCTTGCCGCCCTTGCGCGCCGGCCGCGCAGGTGTCCGAGCCGCGCCGGTGGCCCGTGGCGGCAGGCCGGTGTGTTGGGTCAGGATGCGCCCGCGCGCCGGTGCAAGTGGCTTGGCGGGGGCGGCGGTGGAATTTTTGCGGCGCGCGCTTTGGTAACTGCCGTCGGTCAGCGGCTGGAAGGTGGGGATGAGGTGGTGCTTGCCATTGCCGATCAGATCGGCTCGGCCCAGGGTCTTGAGCGCCTCGCGCAACAACGGCCAATTATTCGGGTCGTGGTAGCGCAGGAAGGCCTTGTGCAGGCGCCGGCGCTTGTCACCGCGCACGATGTCCACCGTCTCGCTGGCCCGGCCTACTTTGCGCAGCGGATTTTTATTGCTGTGGTACATGGCCGTAGCGGTGGCCATGGGGCTGGGGTAGAAGGTCTGCACCTGGTCGGCGCGAAAACCGTTTTTCTTGAGCCAGACGGCCAGGTTCATCATGTCTTCATCGCTGGTGCCCGGATGGGCCGCGATGAAGTAAGGGATCAGGTACTGCTTCTTGCCGGCTTCGAGCGAGTACTTGTCAAACATCTGCTTGAACTTGTCGTAACTGCCGATGCCCGGCTTCATCATCTTGGACAGCGGCCCGCCTTCGGTGTGTTCGGGCGCGATCTTCAGGTAGCCGCCCACATGGTGGGTGACCAGCTCCTTCACATACTCGGGGCTTTGCACGGCCAAGTCATAGCGCAGACCCGAGCCGATAAGAATCTTCTTGATACCCTTGATCGCCCGCGCCCGTCGGTACATCTTGATGAGCGCGGAATGGTCGGTGTTGAGGTTCGAGCAGATGCCCGGGTAAACGCAGCTGGGCTTGCGGCAGGCGGCCTCGATTTCGGGCGATTTACAGCCGATGCGGTACATATTGGCGGTCGGACCGCCCAGGTCGGAGATGGTGCCGGTAAAGCCCGTCACCTGATCGCGGATGGCCTCGATCTCACGGATCACAGAGTCTTCGGAGCGGCTCTGAATGATGCGACCTTCATGCTCGGTGATCGAACAGAAGGTGCAGCCACCGAAGCAGCCGCGCATGATGTTGATCGAAAAGCGAATCATCTCCCAAGCGGGGATCTTGGTCACGCCATCATGGCCGCCCTGCTCGTCGGCATAGACCGGGTGTGGACTGCGCGCATAGGGCAGGTCAAACACATGGTCCATCTCAGCGGTGGTCAAGGGAATGGGCGGCGGGGTGATCCAGACATCGCGCGCGGTCACGCCATCGCCATGGGCCTGCACCAGAGCCCGGGCATTGCCGGGGTTGGTCTCCAGGTGCAGCACGCGGTTGGCATGGGCGTAAAGCACAGTGTCTGACCTGACCTGCTCGTAGCTGGGCAGGCGGATCACGCTGCGCTCGCGCGGCGGGGGCTTGCCCGGTTTTGCTCCCTCTCCCTCTGGGAGAGGGCTGGGGTGAGGGCTCGCGCCATTCGATGCCGCATTGCGCACAAACTTGATCGGCTTGCCCTTGCCATTCTCGGCATCGGCCACCGCCTGCGCCTCGTCCTCGCGCGCGCAACTGGCGCCCTGCTCACGCGCCTGCTCCGAGATCATCAGATAAGGGTTGATATGGGCGTCCACCCGGCCGGGTTGGTCAACCTGGGTGGAGTCGATCTCGAACCAGCCCTCGGCGCTGGGATCGCCAGCCTTGCGGATGAAGGCCGTGCCGCGCACGTCGGTGATCTGCTCGATCGGCTCGCGGGCGGCCAGTCGGTGGGCGATCTCGACGATGGCGCGCTCGGCATTGCCATAGAGCAGCAGGTCACATTTGGCGTCGATCACGATGGAGCGCCGCACCTTGTCAGACCAGTAGTCGTAATGGGCCACCCGCCTGAGGGAGCCTTCGATGCCGCCCATGACGATGGGCACGTCCTTGTAGGCCTCGCGGCAGCGCTGGGAATAAACCAGGGCCGCCCGGTCGGGCCGCTTGCCGGCGCCGCCGCCAGCGGTGTAGGCATCGTCACTGCGGATCTTGCGGTCCGCGGTGTAGCGGTTGATCATGGAATCCATATTGCCGGCGGTCACACCGAAAAACAGATTCGGCTTGCCCAGCGCCTTGAAGGGCTCGGCCGACTGCCAGTCAGGCTGGGCGATGATGCCCACCCGAAAGCCCTGGGCCTCGAGCATGCGGCCGATAACGGCCATGCCGAAGCTGGGATGATCAACATACGCATCGCCGGTGACGATGATGATGTCGCAACTGTCCCAGCCCAGCCGTTCCATCTCCTGCCGGCTCATCGGCAAAAACGGCGCCGTGCCCAAGCGCTGAGCCCAGTATTTGCGATAACTGGTCAGCGGTTTGGCATCGCGCGGAAAAAGGGAAACGTCGGCGTAAGCGCTCATAGGGTCCTAGGGATCCCCAATTCTAGGTGGGCCGCCCTTACGGCGCCGCCGCAATGCCGGCCGGCCCTTGGCCGGGCGGGGTCTGCCCGCATTCAAGCACTGACACCGACGACCGACATCGGCCCTGACGGACAAAGCGGGTCGGGCCGCTGGCGCAGGATGGACGAATGAAACGCCCTGTTTTGCATAGCCTTCGGGGGGTTGTGGCTTGGACGCTGTGTATCAGTTCGGTGGCTTGCCTCGACGGCAAATCACCGACACCGCCGCCGCGCGTGCCCAAACCCAAAGTGGGGTTGGAGGCGGCCGCCCCGCCCGACCGCCCTCAGCGCCCCGCCAGCCCCATGCTGCGCGCGACCACCTCTTTCATGATCTCGTTGGTGCCGCCGTAGATGCGCTGCACCCGCGCATCGGCATAGGCGCGGGTAATCGGGTATTCCCACATAAAGCCGTAGCCACCGAAGAGCTGAACGCACTCGTCCATGACGCGGCACTGCAGGTCGGTGGTCCAGTACTTGGCCATGCTGGCGGTGGCGGTATCGAGCTGATCCTTCATCATCAGCTCAGTGCAGCGGTCTACGAACACCCGTGCCACCTGCACCTGCGTCTGCAGCTCTGCCAGGGTGTGGCGGGTGTTTTGAAAGCTGCCCAGGGTCTGCCCGAAGGCCTTGCGCTGCTGCACATAGTCCAGCGTCCAGGCGATGGCCGCTTCGCTGGCCGCCACCGCAACGATGGCGATTTGCAGCCGCTCCCAGGGCAGCTGCTCCATCAGCGCGATGAAGCCGCGGTTTTCGTGCGCAGGCCCACCCAGCAAATTGGCCGCCGGCACCCGCACATCGGAGAAGAAAAGCTCGGAGGTGTCCTGTGCCTTCAGGCCCAGCTTCTGCAAGCGCCGCCCCACGGTAAAGCCGGGCATGCCGCGCTCGACCAAGAACAGGCTCGTGCCCTTGGCGCCGGCAGCCGGATCGGTCTTGGCCACCACGATCACCAAGTCGGCATGCCAGCCGTTGGTGATGAAGGTTTTGCTGCCATTGATCCGGTAATGGTCGCCCTCGCGCACCGCGGTGGTTTGTATGCCTTGCAGGTCACTGCCGGCGGCCGGCTCGCTCATCGCAATCGCCCCCACCATCTCGCCCGAGGCCAGGCGCGGCAGGAAACGCTGCTGCTGCTCGGGCGTGCCGTAATGCGCCAGATAGGGCGCGACGATTTCGCTGTGCAGGCCAAAGCCGATGCCGGTAAAGCCGGCACGCGCGAGCTCTTCCATCTGGACCACCGAATACAGCTTGTCGGCGCCCGTCCCGCCCAGGGCTTCGGGCAGGCTCATGCACAAAAACCCGTCGCGCCCGGCCTGGTGCCAGACTTGGCGGTCCACATAGCCTTGCTCCTCCCAGGCGGCGTGAAAAGGGGCGATGTGCTGGTCCATGAAGCGGCGAAAGGCATCGCGAAACTGCTCGTGTTCGGCGCTGAAAAGGGTGCGTTCAATCATGAAATAAGGTAGCCGGATGCGGCTTGTGACGAGGTAATGCAATCTTCCTATACTGATCATGGAATGCCCATACCGACAGACCCTGAGCCCTCCTCACCTTTCTATCCCCCAGAAACCAAGGCCAGCCCACCATGACCGAAGCACTGATTTTTGATGCCATCCGAACACCCCGCGGCAAAGGCAAGGCCGATGGCCGCCTGCACGAGGTCAAACCGGTCGACCTGCTGGCTGGCGTGCTCACCGAACTGCAACGGCGAAACCGCTTTGACACCGCCGCCGTCGACGATGTGGTCATGGGCGTGGTCTCGCCAGTGGGGGAGCAGGGCTCGGTGATTGCCAAGGTGGCCGCACTCAAGGCCGGCTGGGACTTTCGGGCCTCGGGCGTGCAGATCAACCGTTTTTGCGCCTCGGGCCTGGAAGCCGTCAACCTGGCCGCGCAAAAGGTGCGCTCGGGCTGGGAAGACCTGGTGGTGGCCGGCGGGGTGGAATCGATGAGCCGCGTGCCGATCGGCAGCGACGGCGGCGCCTGGGCCCAGGACCCGCAGACGAACAGCGCGACCTTGTTTGTGCCGCAGGGCATAGGTGCGGACCTGATTGCCACCCTGGCCGGCTTTGGCCGCGACGATGTGGACGCCTACGCCCTGAGCAGCCAGCAGCGCGCCGCCCAGGCCCGAGCCGCTGGCTGGTTTGCCGCCTCGGTGGTGCCGGTGCGTGACGCGCTGGGCCAGGTGATCCTGGCCGAAGACGAATTCATCAAGCCCCAAACCACGCTGGCCGGCCTGGCTGCGCTCAAACCGGCGTTTCAGGCGCTGGGCGAGATGGGCTTTGACGATGTGGCCCTGCAGCGCTACCCGCAGGTCGAGCGCATCGCGCACGTACACCACGCCGGCAACTCTTCGGGCATCGTCGATGGGGCAGCGGCAATGCTGATCGGCTCGGAGGCGGCCGGCCGCAGCCACGGGCTCAAGCCCAGAGCGCGCATCGTCGCCACTGCGCTCAGCGGGGACGACCCGACCATCATGCTCACCGGCCCCATGCCGGCCGCCCGCAAAGCCCTGGCCAAAGCCGGCCTGCAAATCGACCAGATCGACCTGTTCGAGGTCAACGAAGCCTTCGCTGCCGTGCCGATGCGCTTCATGAAAGAGATGGGGGTGCCGCACGAGAAGGTCAATGTCAATGGCGGCGCGATCGCTCTGGGTCACCCGCTGGGGGCCACCGGCGCCATGATCCTGGGCACCTTGCTCGACGAACTCGAGCGCCGCCAGTTGCGCCGCGGCCTGGCCACGCTGTGTGTGGGCGGGGGCATGGGCATAGCCACCATCATCGAGCGCATCTGAAGGGAAGGCCGCAACCATGGAAAACATACGCTTGAGCATCGAAGATGGCATCGCCACCCTCACCTTTGACGAACCAGACTCGCCAGTCAACACCATGTGCCTGCAATGGCAGGACGACCTGGCCGAGGCAGCGGCCCTGCTGGTGGCCGAGCGGGAGCATCTGAAAGGCATCATCCTGGCCTCGGCCAAGAAGACGTTTTTCGCGGGCGCCGACCTCAAGGCGGTAATGCGTTTGATACCGGCCGATGCACCGCGCGTTTATGCCGAGGTCGAAAGGGTCAAGAAGAACTTTCGCACCATCGAGACCTTGGGTCTGCCGGTGGTCAGCTGCATCAATGGCAGTGCCCTGGGCGGCGGCTGGGAGGTGGCACTGATCGGCCACCACCGCATCGCGGTGGACGACCCACGCATCGAGCTGGGCCTGCCCGAGGTCAGCTTGGGCCTGCTGCCCGGCGCCAGCGGCGTCACAAAAATGGTCCGCCAGCTCGGCCTGATGGCCGCCCAGCCCTATCTGGTCGAGGGCCGCCTGTTTCAGCCTCGTCAGGGCGCAGAAGCTGGGCTGGTCCATGAGCTGGTGGCTGACGAACAGCAGCTGCGAGCGCGCGCGCTGGCCTGGATCGCCGAGCACCCGCAGTCCATGCATCCCTGGGAGGCCAAGGGCTACAAGATCCCGGGCGGCGATGCCCGCAGTCCCAAGATGGCTGCGGCTCTGACGGTGGCGCCGGCCATGCTCAAAAAGAAAACCCGAGGTCTGCTGCCCGCACCCGAGGCCATTTTGGCCTGCATGGTCGAAGGCAGTCTGGTTGATCTGGAGACCGCCTTTCGCATCGAAAGCCGCCATCTGGCACAGCTGATGACCGGCGGCCAGGCGCAGTCCATGATCAATACCTTTTTCTTCAACATGAACGCGGTCAAGAGCAGTGCCTCGCGGCCGGCGGGCGTGGCCCGCTACAAGCCTCAGAAAGTGGGCATAGTGGGCGCAGGCATGATGGGCGCAGGCATCGCTTGGGCCCAGGCCAGCCGAGGCATCGCCACGGTGCTGATCGACACCGACGCGCAAAAAGCACAGCGCGGCAAGGCCTACAGCGACAAGCTGGCGCAGCAGCGGGTCAGCCAGGGCCGCATGAGCCAGGCCGAGCAGGAGGCGCTGCTGGCACGCATCGAGGCCGGCGCCGATGTGCAGGCGCTGGCCGGCTGCGAGCTGATCATTGAGGCGGTGTTCGAGCAGCGCGAACTCAAGGCCGAGGTGACGCGCCGCGTTGAGCCGCTACTGGCAGCCGGCGGCATCATGGCCTCCAACACCTCGACCCTGCCGATCAGCGGTCTGGCCCAGGCCAGCGCCAGGCCGGAGAGCTTCATCGGCATCCATTTTTTCAGCCCGGTCGACAAAATGCAGTTGGTCGAGATCATTCGCGGCCAGCAGACCGGCGACCGGACGGTGGCCCAAGCCATGGACTATGTGCGGGCCCTGGGCAAACTGCCCATCGTGGTCAGCGATGCGCGGGGCTTTTACACCAGCCGCACCTTCGGCACCTTTGTGATGGAAGGGGCAGCCATGCTGGGCGAAGGCATCCCCGCGCCGGTGATCGAAAACGCCGCCATGCAGGCAGGCATGCCGGTAGGCCCACTGGCGGTGCTTGACGAAACCGCCCTCACCCTGAGCGTGCATGTGCTCGATCAAACCCGCGCCGACGAAACGGCGCAGGGCCGCAGCTACACGGCCAGCGCCGGCGAGTTGCTGGTCGAGCGCATGGTCAAACAGCACAGCCGGGGCGGCCGCGCAGCCGGCGGCGGCTTTTATGACTACCCGGCCGGCCAGCCCAAGCGGCTCTGGCCCGAACTCAAAAACCTGTTCGAAAAGCCCGGCATCGGCTGGGACCTGGGCGAGCTCAAAGACCGCCTGCTCTACCGCCAGGCGGTTGAGACAGCGCGCTGCCTGCAAGAAGGCGTGCTCGGCTCGGTGCATGAGGCCAATATCGGCTCGATTTTCGGCATCGGCTTTCCGGTCTGGACCGGCGGGGCACTGCAGTTCATCTATCGCCAAGGCGTCAGCGCCTTCGCCGAACGCTGCCAGTCACTGGCAGCACGGCATGGGGCGGGCTTTAAACTTGATCCATCTGTCATCGCCTGCCTGCAAGCCCACCAGCCACGCTGGTAGCGAGCCGGGTGGGCTTTCAATCGCTTAAAGCCCATGGGAAGACTCCAGAACAAGGCCAGCATCATCACCGGCGCGGCGCAGGGCATAGGCCTGGCCACCGCCCTCAAATTTGCCACGGAAGGCGCCATCGTCATCGTTTGTGACATCCGGCAGGCCGGTGTGGATGCGGCAGTGGCCGCCTGCCAGCAACAAGGTGCTCAGGCCCAAGGCTTTGTGATGGATGTCACAAACCGGGACCAGGTCAATGCGGTGATGGCACAGGTGCGCGACCGCTTTGGGCGCATCGATGTGCTGGTCAACAATGCCGGCATCACCCAGGACGCCCGCCTGGTCAAGATGACCGAGGCCCAGTTTGACCGGGTGATCGACGTCAACCTGCGCGGCGTTTTCCACTGCGCGCAGGCGGTGGCCGAGACCATGAGCGCCCAGGGCAGCGGCGTCATCCTCAATGCCAGTTCGGTGGTGGGCATTTACGGTAACTTCGGCCAGACCAACTATGCCGCCACCAAGTTCGGCGTGATCGGCTTTACCAAGACCTGGGCGCGCGAGCTCGGCGCCAAGGGCGTACGGGTCAATGCGGTGGCGCCCGGCTTCATCCAGACACCTATCCTCGCCTCCATGCCCGAAGAGGTGCTCAAGGGCATGGAGGCCCGGGTGCCACTCAAGCGCCTGGGCAAGCCCGAAGAAATCGCCAATGTCTACGCCTTTTTGGCCAGCGATGAGGCCAGCTATGTCAATGGCGCGGTGATCGAGGTCTGCGGCGGGATGACGGTTTGACGGCCCAAGCGTGCCCGCTCGCATGAGCTACGAGGACACACGGCCCGACGCGCTAGACAGGCCGAGGCCGCGCTCGCTCGCTGATCTGTTTCTGTCCTTCAGCTGGCTGGCCCTGCAGGGCTTTGGCGGCGTGCTCGCGGTCGCGCAGCGCGAGCTGGTTGAGAAAAAGCGCTGGCTGACCCGCGAAGAATTCACCGAGGAATGGGCGGTGGCGCAGATCATGCCAGGGCCCAATGTGATCAATATGGCCATCATGCTGGGAGGTCGGCATTTCGGCTGGCGCGGGGGTGTGGCAGCCTTGGCTGGAATGCTGAGCGCACCCTTGCTGATCACGCTGTGTCTGGCCGTCGTGTACGGACAGCTGAGCCAATACCCGGCGGTGGCCGGCGCACTGCGCGGCATGGGAGCGGTATCGGCCGGGCTGATCACCGCCACCGGCATCAAGCTGATCCCCGGCCTGCGCAAGAACGTGCTCGGGCCAGTGGTCTGTATCTCCCTGGGTCTGGCGGCGCTGTTGGCAGTGGCCTGGCTACGCCTGCCCCTGGTCTGGGTACTGCTGGTGCTCGGCGGCATCGGCATGGGCCTAGCCTACCGGAGGCTCAGCCCATGAGCCCGCTGCTGATGAGTGCGGCCGACTGGCTGCAACTGGTGCTGCACTTTGCCACCCTGTCGCTGCTGGGCATAGGCGGAGCCATCACCACCTTGCCCGATATGCACCGCTACCTGGTGGACCGCCAGCTCTGGTTGAGCGATGCGCAATTTAACGCCAGCGTGGCACTGGCCCAGGCCGCCCCCGGCCCCAACATCCTGTTTGTGGCACTCATGGGCTGGCATGTGGGTCTGAACGCTGGCGGCGGCTGGCTGGCGCTCATGGGGGCCATCATCACCTTGGCTGGCATTTTGCTGCCCAGCTCCATCATTGCCTACTCGGGCGGCCAATGGAGCCACCGCAACCGCGAGCTGCGCGCGGTGCGGGCCTTCAAAGCCGGCCTGGCACCGACAGTGATCGGCCTGCTGATTGCCACCGGCACCGTGCTGGCCACCGCCAGCGGCTCGACGCTGGACCAATGGCCGGTCTGGTTGATCGCCGCCGTGAGCACGCTCATCGTCTGGCGCACCAAGGTGCACATTCTTTGGCTGCTCGGGACTGGCGCGCTGATCGGCGCCTTCTTCCTGGCCTGAATGCTCAGGCGCCAGGGCGGCGCTGACGCAGGGCCTCATAGAGGCAGACGCCGCTGGCCACCGACACATTCAGGCTCTCGACCGCGCCCATCATGGGAATGCTGACCAACTCATCGCAGCTCTTGCGGGTGAGCTGGCGCATGCCCTGCCCTTCGGCACCGAGCACAAGGGCCACCGGCACCTTGAGGTCTGCCTCATACACGGTACGGGGAGCATCGTCGCTGGTGCCCACGCACCAGATGTTGCGCTCCTTGAGCTCGCCCAGGGTGCGCGCCAGGTTGGTGACCATGAAGTAAGGCATGGTCTCGGCCGCGCCGCTGGCCACCTTGGCCACGGTGGCATTGATGCCAGCCGCATGATCCTTGGGGGCGATCACCGCATGTGCGCCGGCTCCGTCGGCCACCCGCAGGCAAGCGCCGAGGTTGTGCGGATCGGTGACGCCATCGAGCACCAGCAAGAGCGGCGTGACACCGTCGGCCTCCAGCTGCTCCAGCAATTCATCGAGCGAGCGGACCTGGCCGATGGCTGACACCCGAGCCACCACGCCCTGATGGCCGTGGCTGCCGCACATTTTGGCCAGACGCAGGCCGTCCGACTCAATCAGTCGCACGCCCGCTTCGCGGGCCCGGTCTATGAACTGGCGCATGCGCGCATCGCGGCGCGCCGCATCGAAAAAAACCTCGATCACCGATTGCGGCGCGGTCTTGATGCGAACGCCCACCGCGTGAAAACCGAACAGGACTTTTGGGGAGGACGACATGCGAAGGATTATCGCCGGCCGCATCGCGCCAGGGCGGCGCTCCCACATGGTCTAGCAGAGCCCGGTTGGGGGGTGTGGGAGCTGCGCCCTCGCAGCAATGCGGCGATTGATCAAGCAGCAGCATTCGTGCAGGCCACATCGCGCCGGGGCGGCGCTCCCACATGGTCTAGCAGAGCCCGGTTGGGGGGTGTGGGAGCTGCGCCCTCGCAGCGATGCGGCGCTTGATCAAGCAGCAGCATTCGTGCAGGCCACATCGCGCCGGGGCGGCGCTCCCACATGGTCTAACAGAGCCCAGTTGGGAGGTGTGGGAGCTGCGCCCTCGCAGCGATACGGCGATGGATCAAGCAGCAGCATTCGTGCAGGCCACATCGCGCCGGGGCGGCGCTCCCACATGGACTAACAGGGCCCGGTTGGGGAGGTGTGGGAGCTGCGCCCTCGCAGCGATACGGCGATGGATCAAGCAGCAGCATTCGTGCAGGCCACATCGCGCCGGGGCGGCGCTCCCACATGGACTAACAGGGCCCGGTTGGGGAGGTGTGG
>JBILDR010000114.1:0-10832 GCA_044352515.1 Polaromonas sp. | reverse complement strand
ACTCTGACCAGCATCACCGGAGCCGACGGTGCCAAGTGGAATAGCGTGCCCATCGATACAGCCAGCGCTGCTACGAGCTTGGGCCTGACCGGACTAGAGGAGGGTACTTATCAACTCTATACGGTCGATGCTGCGGGCAATCTTTCGGCGCCGTCTAGCAATAGCTTTACGGTCGATAACACCGCGCCGAAATTGCAGTCGATGCAAATTGAATCGGCGACCCGGGATGTCGGTGGGAACAGCAAAGTCATCGATGTCGGTGACACCATCACTTTCTCTTTGACCATGAGTGAAAACATTGAGGTGCTCAATGGAAGTAACGCATTTACCTTGGGGTTCGCCGTTGATCCAAGTCCTGGTGCAGCAGCTGTGAATAGGAAGGCTACCTACGATCGATTCCAGGACAATAAGATTTACTTTACTTACACGGTTGCTTCTAATGATTTTGATGTAAACGGCGTTTCGATCAATGCGACAAGTACGGGGTCAAATTTTGGGCTGGTCCTTGGGGGGGGCGTATCTATTAAAGATGTCGTCGGTAATACATCCAATTCAACAACGAACTCTGGCGGTGACTTTTTCAGCGCTGCAATAGGCGCTAACAGTGCGTATCGGATTAATGCAATTTCCTTGGGTACAGGCAAGGGTAACCTTATTTTCGGTACACAGGCCGAGGGCAACTGGTATTATTGGTGGGACAAAAATGGAAACGGGGTGTCGGACCTGACTGTTAATACTCGCCCCCTTAATGCAGACAATACGACATTCAATGATGCAAATGCTTTAAATGCAACAACGGTGGCAGATGGGGATTACAGTTTTAACCTGAGCCTGCCATCACTGGGTGTTAACCCGCTTCCCGCCACTACCAACACGAGCTTCCCGAACACCAATGTGGCCTCGGGTACTGCGAATAACCCTACATACGATGGGCTGGCCGCAGTATGGGATGCCGTCAATGGCACCAGTGGGACTTCTGGTATCCCTTATGGCTGGTTGTCGAGCGTTTCGGGATCGGGTCTGAATCCTAATGTCGCCAGAGTTTGGACTTCTGATGCATACGCGCCGGTAAGTGGAGTTCATTATGGTATCGGCTTCGCAACAGGGGTTGCTACCCTCATTGAAGATTCTGGAATCTATACTACTACTAATATCAATGATAATTCATACGAGAAGACGGGTGCAGTATTTCAGGTTTTGTAGGCACATCTAATTTTTTACTACATTGGAGGTTTTATGAATTTAACAAACGTCATGGCGGCTATTCTCGCTGCCATCATGGCTCTGGCTCTCATCATTCCGGGTCTGGATGCGCTCAAGGCTTCGGTGGAAGGCCTTCAGCAAGCTAGGATCGATGAAGCGAAAGAGGGCTGCCTTGCCATTGTCGAGCGCCGGAAAATAGTGGCCAGCCAGGTTAGTAGCGCGCAACAGCAGTGTGTATCTGAGGCTACTGTGGCAATAAATGATAAGTTCGCTACAGCTATAGAGATGATAGATAGCTTCAGGGCCGCGTTAGTCTTGCAACAGCAAAGTGCCGCTAGTGCCGCCAGCGCTTCCAGCGGAAGCTCTAGCACCCCCTGAGCTTTTGCCCTAGTCATTCAGGCTTCACTGGCAGCAGGGGCTCGAGCCCTTTCTGCACCGGCGCGTCTCACGGCCCGGCGAACTCAGCCGTGCTCGCCGGGCCATAGCCATAATGAAGTCTTAACCTCTTAGCCTGCGCCCGCGATACTTTGGGGGCGGTCTTTAGTATGCACACAACAAACCGCGCCCTCTGGGCCACCTGTGCCCTCTACTTCCTCGGCTTCATGCATTTCTTCATGAGCCACCGGGGCGGTGCCGCGCTGGATCTGCCATTCAATGCCTGGGGCTGGATGTTCGCCAGCGTGGTGGCCGGCCTGGGCCTGTGGCTGTCGGCTCAGCGCAAGGCTTTGGTCTGGACCCCTTTGCAAGGTGCTTGGTGGCTGGCCGCCTTCTTCATGGTGCTGCCACTTTTGTACCCCGGGCAGGAGGTGCGGGCCTATGCCATCCCCCGACTCTTGGGTTTGTTGGCTGGTTTGCTGGTTTTGCTCGCTCTGGCGCAGTGGTCGCTGGATGCGCGTGGCCGCGAGCGCCTGATGTACCTGGTGCTCGGCGGCGTGGCCATAGAGGCAGTACTCGGCATCGTGCAGTTTTTCTTCTTCGGGCCCAATAACTTCATGGGCTACGACGCCCGTTTGAACCGGCCGACCGGCATTTTCCAGCAGGTCAATGTCATGGCCAGTTTCATGGCCACCGGGCTGATGATGGCGGCCTGGTTGGAGGCGCGGGCCGCCCTTGCGCCGCCGGCCGCGTCTACCGATAGGCGGGAACGGGTCAAGGCCCAGGCCCTGAGCGCGCTGCGCTGGGGCGTCATGGCTGCCGCCGGGTTTTTGCTGGTATTGGTGCAGTCGCGGGCTGGTTTGCTTGGGGCCGCGCTGGGCCTGCTGCTCTTGGCGCCGCATTTGCAGCAGCGGCGCAGGCTAGGCCGGGTCTTGCTTCTGGTGGCATTGGGCGTGGCCTTGGCCCTGCTGTGCCAATGGTTGGGCGCCGGTGCCGAGGGCAAGGGCGCCGCGCAGCGCGGCGTGCAAGCCTATACATCCGTAGGGGTGCGCACCGCCTATTGGGCCCAGGGTCTGAAGATGATCGCAGAATCGCCCTGGGTGGGTTGGGGCTACGGCCGTTTTGAGGCCGCCTTCCTGGAGTTTTACATGGCGGCCAAGCAGCTCGATCCGGCGCTGCCTGACCTCGGGGGCATGGTCACGCATCCGCACAATGAATTTTTGTACTGGGCCATCGAGGGTGGCCTTTTACCAGTCTTGGGCTTGCTCATCATGGGCCTGGCTGTGCTTTGGCGTTTGCTTCAGGCGCCGCACTGGCGGCAGGCCTGCGCCTTGCTGGCGCTGGTGTTTCCCATGCTGCTCTACAGCCAGACCGAATATCCGTTTTACCTGGCGGCGGTTCTGTGGCTGGTCTTCATCATCCTGGTCCATGTGATCGATGCGGAGGTCGAAGACCTGGCCCTCGCTGCCGGCCGCCCGGCCAGCCTGCGGACATCGGCCTACCGCCCGGCATGGCTGGTGCGGGGCCTGGCCCTGCTGGTTCCTTTGACGGTGCTGCCCTTCATGCTCACCACCTTGCACACCCTGCGGGTGCTCCACCAGTATGAGACGGGCCGCTACCAGAATCCCGAACTCATGCACCAGGTCATCAACCCGGTGGGCCTGCTCAGCCGGGTGGAATTTGGCGTTTACACGCCGCAGCTGATCGGCGCGTTCATGACCGGCAATATGGCTGTGATTCAGGCCTATGCCGACTGGGCTCAGCTCTATATCAAGCACACGCCGCGGCCCGCGGTCTATGTCGGACTCATGCAAGCCTTGACCGCCCTTGGCAGGCTTTCAGAGGCGGAGGCCGTGCGCAATCACGGGCTGCTGCTCTATCCCCACTGGCAAGGCCTGCAGGCTTCGGATGCGGGTGGGGCGTCTGCCTCGGGCGCAACAAGGGCCGCATCTTCGGCCAAGTCGGACCCTGTATCGGCGACTGCGTCGTCGCTTGCGCTACCTGTCGGGCCGCCGGTCGCGCGCTAGATCCAGCCGGACTCCAGCCTCGCCTGCGCGCCGCAGGCGCTAGCCTATTACGTCTTATGGCGTTTTCAAAGAGCGAGAGCGCCTGATTTCGTCCGAACGCTGGTGCCCGGCTGCGGCTCCAGCGGCCCCCGCCGCCCGCCTTCGCGGGCAGAGCCTGGCCATCGGCCTTCGGTGTGGGCGCTGCTCGCCACCCCATCTCAACCCACTCCTGGCTCCCGCTTGGGAGGGTGTTGGCGCGACGAACACGATCTAGGACAGAAATTTACGATATTTAAATTCACAGTTCATCGACTTCGACACAATTACCCAAGGCGATAAATAACGAACCATTAGCCTTAAACAAGAAGATTTAGAAAAAATAGCAATTCTACGTATAGCAAAGTCATCAGGAGGCGCACTAAAAAGCAATTCGCTAAGGCTTACATCATTTAACACTATCTGGGCTGACAATTTAATTTATTTAACACATCGATAGTTTAGCTCTTCAACAATGAAATCCCCTTAACTTCCTCCTTAGGAGTCTTTTCGTGAAATCTCAATCTCAAATTAATATCAAAAAGTCGCAACGTGGCTATAGCCTGATCGAGCTATCTATCGTTCTGGCGATTATTGCCGTCATTATTGCGGGTGCGGTTTTTGGTGTGCAGGCCATCTTGCGTGCCAATAACGTCAATAAAACCATATCTCAAACCAACGTCGCTGTTAACAAGATTGTGGCTAAACTCATACGTGACACCAATTACGCCAACGCTACCACCCAAAACCTGACGAGACAGGGCCAGGATGTGTGGGACACGCAGTATGTCAATGTCGTCAATGGCACCGTTGAAAACCCGTTTAACGGCGCGGTACATGTACGAGCCTTGGCCAGCGCTGAAGGTGGCCTCGCTGTCAACGAGGGTTTCGTTTACACCATCTCGGGACTTCCGGTTTCCGTCTGCTCGGACGTGGCGGGGGGCGTCGAGGGTTTGGCTACGGCCCTGCGGGTCGTCAATGAGGCCGCCGGTGCGGCAAAAACGGACGTGATCACGACTAATCCCGCAAACAGCGCCCTGGTAAAGAACACGGATGCCGCTACACCGTACACCTACAACCAGGCCGCTACGGGTTGCGCGGGCGCCACCCAGCAATCCACCGTCTGGTTCCTGGTGCCACGTCGTTAAAACCCAGAGGTCAAGCCATGATGTTCAAACCCTGTTTGCTCCTGGGCTTGGCCTGCGGCTTTTCGGCCTGGGCTCAGGCCGCCGAGCCGGCGCCGCCCCAGGTGGCGCCTGAGATCCAGTGGCTGCGCAGCTTGCGTCCGGCCCTGGAGCGCTCACCGGCGGCGGCTCCCACCGTCGAGCCGGTGGGCGCTGCCCCGGCCGCAGCTGCCGCAGCCCGTACTGACCCAGTTGCGGCCCCTACAGCCGCGGCCCCTGCGTCGACAAACTCCGCAAGCCCAATAGCTCCTACAGCCACAGCCCCTACCGCCACAGCCCCTACCGCCACAGCACCTACAGCTACGGCACCTACAGCTACGGCACCTACCGCTACAGCACCTACCGCTACAGCACCTACCGCTACAGCACCTACAGCTATAGCCGCAGCCCCTAAGGTCGATGCCCCTGCGCCTGTTCAGCCGGCAACCGTCAAGGCTGCTTCAGCCGAGCTACCGCAGGCCCAGGAGTGGGCCATCTTGCTCAGCGACAAGACGCTCTACCGCACCATGCGCCGTTGGGCACAGCAGGCCAATTTGCAGCTGCTCTGGCAAGTCGACCGCGATTACCCCATCGAGGCCGAGGTGGTGTTCAACAGCTCGCTGCATCAGGCCGTAGGCCAAGTCATGGCGGGTGTGGCCCTCACCGACTATCCCTTGCAGGCGGTGTTCAATTCTTCCGCCCGGGTTTTGCGTGTGGTGCGCCACATGGACGATCAGCGCCGATAGCCCTTGTTAATCCTTCTTAGCTCTTGTTTCCGCCCGGCAGCGCCTACCGCTTGCCTTACCGAATGACCTACTTCGCTACGCAGAGATCCACCTATGAGCCCCTTGTATTTACGTCCCTTGTGCCTGGCCATGGCGCTCGGTCTGCAGGCATGCAGCAGCGGCTTTGACAAGGCCAATGATGAAGTCCACCGTGCCAGCAATGAGCGTTCCCAGCAGGCCCAGACCCTGGCTCGGCAGGTCAAGCCTATGGCACCGCTGGTGTCTGAAGAAAAGGCGGTGCGTTTTACCTCGCGCTCCATCCCCCTGGTGCGTTCAGCCATGCTGCCCTCGCACATCGAAAGCATCACCGTGCGCTACCCGGGCCGCCACAGCCTGAGCACCATTGCTGACATCCTCACCCGTACCTTGGGCGTGGTGGTGCTCATGACGCCTGACGCCTTGCAAGACCCGCGCAGCTATGCCCCGGGCCGTGCGGCCTTAGCTGCGGGTGCTCCCACAGCAGTCCTGCTGCCCGGCCTGGCAGGGGCCGCAGGCGGAGATCCCATGCCGCAGCTGACCAACCAGGCCCTGCAAGCAGGTGCATCGCGCCTGAACCTCACGCCCGAGCAGGTGGGCACCACCTTCGAGCTCAACTACTCTGGCCCCTTGGCCGGCTTGCTGGACTGGCTGGCCAGCCAGGCACAGCTTCGCTGGTCTTATGAGGACGAGCGCATCGTCTTTCGCCGGGTGGTGACCCAGTACATCCAGGTCAAGACCTTGCCCGGGGCGCTCAAGGGCTCCACCAGTTTCAGCTCCAGCATCAGCAGCGGCTCGTCCAGCCTGTCCAGTGAGCTGGGGGGCGATCTGTGGGCCGCCTTGCAAGCCACGCTGCCCTTATTGATTTCTGGCAGTGGCCAGTTCTACCTTGACACCCGTCTGGGCATGATCACCGTGCGTGACGCGATTGCCAACGTCAAAGAGGTTGAGCGCTATGTCGAGCAGATCAACCAGTTGTTTCTTCGCCAGGTCAATATCCAGGTGGAGATCATTCAGGTCGACATGAATACGGAGGCGCAAAGCGGCATCGACTGGGGTGAAGTCTCGCGCACGCTCAGCAGCGGCGCGATCTTGCGCAGCAGCGGCCCCGCCTTCAATGCCGGCAGCACCACATCGGGCAGCATTGGTCTGTACCGAGGCGATGCGCAGGTCTTGTTCAAGGCGCTGGAGCGTTACGGCCGAGTGAGCAATATGTACTCGGCGGTGCTCAACACCCTGCATCGCCAGCCGGTGCCGCTGAGCGTGACCAACTCCAAAACCTATCTGCGCTCCATCAGCGCAGGGGCCGTGAGTACTGCAGGCGCCGTCAGCTCAGGCCCGACCTTGTCGGTGGCTGACCTCAACACCGGCTTCACACTGAGCTTGGTGCCCGCCATTTTGGATTCCAACCGCGTGCTGCTCGAATCGTCCATAGGCATCAGCTCAACACGCGAATTGCAGCAGTATTCCACCGGCACCGGCTTTGGCCAGACGGTGCTGCAACAGCCCAATGTGGACAACTTCCAGAATGTGCAGCGCGTCAGCATGTCTCTGGGTGAAACCTTGGTGCTGCTGGGCTATCAGTATGAGGAGGCGCGAACCTCGGTGACCGATGTGGTGCGTGACAAGATCCCCGCCTCCCGTCTTGGTGTGGGCAGCAAGAAGAGCGTCATTATTTTACTGACGCCCTCACTGAGCGGAAGCTGAGCATCATGGACATCAAAGCCCTGATCTCCAGCTGGCAGCGGCGCCTGCGTCGCCGCAAGGGCCAGCCCGATGTCGTCGAAGGATCGGCGGCCGCCCTGGCCTTGCCCTCTGAGGACACCGTCTCCGGCGCCATGCCCTTCGATGGCGCACATACCGAAGGCAGCAAAAGCTCTGTGCTCGATGCTGCCCCCGCCGACGGTGTGGGGCCGGCGCAGGTCTGCATGATCGAGCGGCGCCCCTATGCTTTTGGCATTGACTGGCGCTTCTACGGCGACGGCAAGGAGCTGCGTCAGACCCTGTGGGCAGCACACCGCAGCGGGCTGAGCCATTACATCCTGGGGGATACCCAGGACCTCATCGGCTTGATGCGCGGCCTCAGCGGTACTTTCAAAGGCAAGCCGCAGGCCGCTGCCTTGCAATTGGCCCAGTCGGTCTCGCGCGGCGGTATGGAGCTGTTTGTCTTCAAGATTGGCCCTGACCTCTACAGCATCACAGGCTTGCAAGATTCGCGGCCGGTATTGCCCTTTGACCGGGTCGGCAGCCGCAGCGAGATCCTGACGCTGGCCGGGCAATTCCAGCTGCAGTGCGTGGGCCAGGAACTGCGTCAGGCTGGTAACACCGGGGAGCTGGAGGAGGAAGAAAACCTCAAACTGGCCGATGCCTTCGGCCAGCCGGTCGAAAGGGTGGGCCTGAAGGCGGTGCCCAATTTCCGGCTCATCTTGATTATTCTGGGGGCCTTGCTCGTGTTGGGCCTGATAGGTGGCACCACCTCCTGGTGGCTAGGCAAGGAGCGCGCCCAGGCCGAGCAGACCCGCAAGCAGCGCGAACGTGACCCCAATGTCATGTACGAAAAAGAGGTGGAAGCCGGCATGAGGGCCATGGGTCTGCCGGCGCAGCTGCAGCTCAACAGCTGGCGCGAGACCATCAAGGACATCCCGGAGTCACACGCCGGTTGGGACCTGAACAAGGTCAATTGCAGTGCGGACCGCTGCGAGGCGCAGTGGGAGCGCAAGTTCGGCAACTACCAAGACTTCCACCTCACGCCATTGCCCGGCCTGATCGCTGCGGCCGACAGCCAGACGGCTGATAACCCGGCTCAGGCAGGCATACAAACTGTCCACAAGGTCAATTTACCAGCCAACCCACCCGCAGCCCTGGCCCGCGCCGACCTGCCGCCCTTGCGCGAGAGCGTACAGCTCTTGACCAGTCAGTTGCAGGACCTCGCCCTGCTGCCCAATGGCGAGGTCAAGGTGGGCCAGCCGGCCTTGTACCCGGCGGTGCAGGGTGTGAATCCGCAGCAGGTCCATAAGCCTGTGGTGCAAGGCAAGTGGTCGCTCAGCCATGAGCTTTGGACCCTGGGCGACCTGGAGTTCAAGGGCAAGGGCCTGAGTTTTCAGACCATGACCATTGTGCGCGACGAGAAGACCCAAGAGTGGATGTACTTACTGACAGGAAGCTACCATGCTAAAGCCAAGGACTTTTAAATACCTGTGGGCGGCGCTTATTTTTGGGCTGAGTGGATCAGCCTATGCCCAGCCCGTGCTCGGACAGATCATCGAGCAGACCAAGAAAAACAAGCTCAAGGAGGCGCGTGAGCCCAAGCCTACGCCCTTCTCTGGCCAGAGCGCCGCTGGCCTGCCTCCGCTGCCGCCTATGCCGCCCCTACCGAGCGGTACGCAGCGCAATCCAGCTCCAGCGCCAGTGGCTGTCGCACCGGTTCCCCCGGTGACGGCCTCCGCTGCGCAGCTTGCGCCGGCTGCGCCGGCTGCGCCGGCTGCGCAGCTTGCGCCGGCTGCGCCCATCATCACCGAAGCCAAGCCGCCCGAGCCGCCCATGCTCTGGTCCATCAGCGGCGTCAACCAGCAGCTGATCGCCGAGTTGTGGGACCAAAAGGCGGTGCACCGTGTGACAGCCGTGCCCGGGCAGACCTTGCCCGGCGGCTGGAAGCTGGTGCAAGCCAGCCCCAGCAGCCTGACTATTAAGCTCGACGAGGACACCCGTACCCTGTATCCAGCCGCCCTGGGCAGCACCGGCGGTGAATTCACGCCCATCAAAAGGCTCATGGCTGAGGCCGGCATCACCGCTCACTCTCCAAGCGGGCCGCGTGATGCCCGGGCCGCCAGCATGCCCTTTTCCCTGGCTGAGCTTGTCAGCAACAGCACCATGGTGCCTGCTGGCGCTGCGACACCAACCAACCGGGGCATGCCAGCGAACCCGGCCCCGCTGCCCCCGGTGGGCTCAAGCGCTGCCGGTGCACCGTCAGGTTCGCCCGACGCGGCCGCCCCGCGCGAGGCCGCTGGCAACTTGCCCGCGCCCAAGCCCTGAACCCGGTGCTTTAAGCCCCTTGAACCTAGGAATTGATCATGTCGGCTCTTCCCCAGACCCGTCCCATACCTGGCAATCTGCAGACCATCGGTCATATCCGTGAATTTGCCGATGTGCCTGAGTTTTCCAGTGCACTCTCGCACGGCAAAAAGCCCATCTTGCAGATGCGGCCCGACAAACAAAAGTCACTTATGGTGGTGGCGGCCGAGGGCAAGCGCTTTTTCATGATCAGTCTGGCCCGGGAGCAAGGCTCGCCGGTTTGGCTGCACCTGATCGAACAAGCCAAGCGCCAGGGCTATCGCTTCGCGGGTGCCTACAGCTGTGAGTCCGACGTGTTGGAGATGCTGGCGCGCGAACATGCCGACAGCGACGCCAGCCTGGACCGCCTGCAAAAGCAGCAGGACAAGGAGGTGTTCGAGAGCCTGATTGCAGGCTCGGAGCAAATCGAGTGGTTTCGCCAGCAGATCAAGCTGTGCATGTCTCTGGGTGCCTCCGACATTCATGTGGAGGTGCGCGGCGAGGTGGCCTCGCTGCGCATACGCCGCGACGGCATCATGCGCCTGCTGCGCCAATACCCGGCGGCCCTGTGTACCAACGCACTGGCTTCTTACTACACCTTGCTGGCCGAGGAGCGCTCCCGCTCGGAGGTGGCTTTCAATGTGCACAGCGTGCAGTCGGCCATGATTCCGCTGACCATCGATGGTCGCAACATCGCCCTGCGCTATCAGAGTCACCCCTCGGTGGGCGGCTACGAGGTGGTCATCCGTATCCTCAAGACCGACCAGAACACCCAGACCAAACCCCCGGAGCTTGAAAAGCTCGGCTACACCCCAGACCAGGTCGAGACTTTGACCGAGGCCCTGGGTTCATCGGCCGGCGGCGTCTTCATCGCGGGCATTACCGGCTCGGGCAAGACGACCACCCTCAGTGCCATGTTGGCGCGCCTGGGCCGTGAGGGCAACCGCAAGATCATTGCCATTGAGGACCCGGTCGAATACATTGTGCCGGGCGTCTCTCACCTGTCGATACAGCGCAGCGCCCAAGGCTCGCAGGGCTCGGCCACCGAGAACCCGTTTTCCGCCTCGATGATGGCCTTCTTGCGCATGGACCCGGACATCGGCATGTTCGGTGAGATCCGCGACGCGGTTTCAGGCGGCATGGCCTATACCGCTATCCAGACCGGTCACAAGCTGCTGACCACGGTGCATGCGCCTTCGGCCATGGGCATCGTCTCGCGCCTGTCGTCCCCGCAGATC
>JBILDR010000316.1:0-3173 GCA_044352515.1 Polaromonas sp. | reverse complement strand
CGCTCGTCGGTATGCCCTTCGACCGCGATCGTGCGACTCTTGTTGGTGGACAGGAAGCGGGCATGACTCTCGATCACCGCCTCGCCCTCGGGCCTGATGACGAAACTGTCAAAGTCGAAATAGATCACCCTTGCGAGCTGGGTAGGCGCAGCTGCCGGCGCATTGCGGGGGGTGAGCTCCACTGGCACCACAGCGCGGCTTTGCGCGCCGCCTGCAGAGGCGCCCGCGTTGCTGCTGGAGGGACCCGAGCCTTGGGCGGCTGAGCGCGCTGCCGCTGCATCGGCCGCAGCGGAGCTGGCCGCAGAGCGGTCCTCAACCGGCACGTCATTGAGCTTGACACTCGACCCGCAAGCCGCAAGCGCTAGGCTCAAGGCGATCAGACCGATGTATTTGTAGCTGTTGCCTCTCATCATCAACTCCTCCTATTAAAAACTGTCAATCCAGGGCCGAGCCAGCATAACCTAGCGAACAAACGGCCCCCAATCGGGCTCGCGGATGTCGCCACTTTGGCCCGAAAGACGGGCCTTAATGCGCCCGTCCAGGGTAGTGGTCATCAGAGCCTCGCGCCCCTGCTGCACGGTGGCATAAAGAACGAGGCGGCCGTTGGGTGAAAAACTCGGGCTTTCGTCACTGGCCGTGTCGGTCAGCGCTGTGATGGCCGAGCTGGCCAGGTCCATCAGATGCAGCTTGTAAGCGCCGCCAACCCGAGAAATAAAGGCCATGGTCTTGCCGTCAGGGCTGAGCGCCGGCGAGATGTTGTAGTTGCCGCCGAAGGTCACCCGCTCTGCGCTGCCCCCACTGCTGGGCATGCGGTAGATTTGGGGGGAACCGCCGCGATCGCTCACAAAATAGATCCAGCGCCCATCCGGAGAACAGGTCGGCTCGGTATCAATGCTGCTCGACTGCGTCAGGCGCCTGGGCTCGCCCCCGCCGGAGGCATCCATCACATAAATCTGAGATCCGCCATCGCGGCTGAGCGTGGCGACGATCTGGCGGCCGTCAGGCATCCAGGCCGGGGCACTGTTAGAGCCCCTGAAGTTGGCCAGCAGACGCCTGCGTCCAGAGGCCAGCTCATGGGAGTAAATCACTGGCTTGCGTGACTCAAAGGATACGTAGGCCAGTTGCGCGCCAGTCGGCGACCATGAAGGAGAAATGAAGGGTTCGGGGCTGGCGAAGGCAGACTGGGCATTTTCGCCATCAGAGTCGGCCACCCAGAGGTTGTAACGCTGGGCCGAACGTGTCACATAAGCGATACGGGTGGCAAAGACGCTCTTGTCTCCGGTCAGCTTTTCATAAATGAAATCGGCGATACGGTGCGCCACCAAGCGCATTTCAGACGGCGGGACGGCAAAGGACTGACCACCGAGGTCAGCGCCCCGAACCACGTCCCAGAGCCGAAAACGCACGTCATAAGTGCCGTTGGCCAAGGCCAGCACGCTTCCGGCTACTGCAAAATCTGCCCCCTTTTGGCGCCACAGGCTGGCGTTGAGGGCGGTGGTTTCATCCACGTTGACGCCAGCCGCATCCACCGAGCGGAACACACCGCTGCGTTCAAGGTCGGCGCGCACAATGGCGCTGATTTTGTGGGGCGCGGACGCCTCCCCCCGCAAGAGCGGCAAGGCAATCGGCAACTGGGCCGCCCCCAGACCGGAGACCTCCACGCGAAACTGCGCCAAGGCTGGCGCTGCGGCGGTCAGCAGGCCACAGGCTCCCGCACTCAACAGCCACCGGCGCCGCTGTGGGCCTGAATTCATCAATTCATTGAGATTGTTCTTTTGCACCTTGACGACTCAAACAATAAAGCTCGAAATACTTCCCAAACGCTGCTTGGGCCTGCATGGTACACACTGCGAAGCCCATTGCACCATCGAGAAAACCCAAACGAAATAGATAGCTGCGCAAAAAGGCGGCCAGCCCCGAAACCGCTGCCCGGCCCATGGAGGCCGATTGGCCCCGGGCATGGCGCTGGCGCGCCCAATCACGGCTGTAGCGCTCGAGTTTGCGCCAGTAGTGGTCGGGCGTGGGGTAACTGTAGTGCAGCAGGGGGTGGCGCAGACGCAGGATCCGCACCCCTGGCTCCACCGTTCGCAATGACTCATGCACCAGATCGTCACTGAACCGCGCCTGACCCCGCCTGAACAGGCGCAGCACATGGTCCGGAGTCCAGCCGCAATGCCGAATCCAGACGCCACAAAACTGCGTCAGCCGAGGGATCTCGAAGGCCACGGATTCGTCGGCATGAAGCCTGAGTTGGTCCTCGATTTCAGCCCGTAATTCGGGCGATACGCGCTCATCGGCGTCCAGGGAGAGCACCCAATCGCCCTGGGCCAGGTCCAGCGCCCGGTTCTTCTGCGGACCAAAACCGGGCCAGTCGGCAAGTTGGCTCACCTCAGCGCCTTCTGATCGCGCAAGTTCGAGCGTCGAGTCGGTGCTGCCCGAGTCCAGAACGACCCGCTGATCTGCGAAAGATACAGACGCCAGACAGGCCTGGATGTTTCGGCTCTCGTTGAAGGTGATGACGGTAACGGACAACTTCGGCACGCTCGGGGGCAGGGCTGACCTGCCTGGGTTCAAGGCATGAGGTCCAGCATAGCAGAGCCGTCGCCCAGCCGGGAGCGGCGACTGCCGGATAATGCGCCCAGCATTGGCCGACCGACCGAACTCAAAAGCCGCAAGGACCGAGAAGCCAGGCAGACCCTGAGCAGCTCGGCCTGGCCAGCGGCTGAGGTATCTTTGCAAGCCCGGTCGGCCTTGCCCCAAGCTCTCGCCCATGACCACCTCTTCTGCCTATCAGCGTGCGCGCAGCCAATGGGCAAAAATCTGGCCCTACTTCAGTGCCTCCCGTGGCGCCTGGCTGCTGGCAGGCCTGGCCGCGGCGGTGGCAGCGGCGACAGAGCCGATGATTCCGGCCCTGCTCAAGCCACTACTGGATGGAGGGTTTCAGGGCTCGAGCCGGGTGCCCATGTGGCATGTTCCGGCTCTTTTGTTACTGGTTTTTGGCCTGCGTGCCGCAGCTGGCTTCATCTCGCAATACGCGCTGGCTCGCATCGTCAATCTGGGCTTGCAGAGAATTCGTGATGCCTTGTTCGCAAAAATGCTGCGGGCCCAACTGAGCCTGTACGAGGAACAAAGCGCCAGCACCCTGGCCAACACCGTGGTCTATGAGGTGCAAA
>JBILDR010000112.1:0-10844 GCA_044352515.1 Polaromonas sp. | reverse complement strand
CACCCGTTCGCCACTCGTCGCCAGGTTGCCCCGCGTTACCGTTCGACTTGCATGTGTAAGGCATGCCGCCAGCGTTCAATCTGAGCCAGGATCAAACTCTATAGTTTAATCACTGCAATAAAACTCCCCACCTTTCGGCGAGAAGAAAACTCATAAAAACGGAATTGAAGTGAACTTCACTTCTATCTCTATGAGCGTTTAAGGTCGGTAAAGACCTGGTCAACCGCTTGCGCGGCCAACCTGGCAATCGCCTTCAAACGCCCATACTTATCGGCTGTAATTTGTTAAGGATCCCAAGCAACTTGCCACCCGTAAGACTCATGCAGTTTATCTGCTCGATCCGCCGAAGAGCTTATCTGCCTCTTTACTTCGCTACGATCAACGAAGCCTTGCAGTATACACCGGATTTTTCTGCTTCGTCAACACAACTCGAAAAATTTTTTCTCGCTGCTTGTTTGGCAGAGCTTTTGAAGCCTCCGCTCGGCTTCTCTTTTGCTTCGGCCTTCTTTCCGAAGACACCGCAGTGATCAGCTGAGCCATAGACTATAACACTATTTTTTGGCCTGTTCAAGCTGTCGCAAAAAAGGATTGCAAGGAGTCCCTTCGACTTTGCGGGCACAACATGCGGCCTCAGAGAAGAAATCATGAAAAGCAGAGGCTGCAATGAATGACTCGGCGGGATGCTTCACTGAGCCATTCCTCGGACGTAAGGCCGCCATAGGAGCTCGAGCCTCAGGGGGCCAGCCGCATAATCGGCGACCACTTGTACACACTGCTCATGGCCCTTATTACCCTGCTCGACGCGCAACTGGCCTACGGCCACGTAGCCCTGCTTGACCATACCGACTTCGCGCTGGAGGAGCGCGAGCGCATCGGTCTGATCGGTCGCAACGGCACAGGCAAGTCGTCCTTGCTGAAGATCTTGGCCGGAATGGAGAAGCCTGACGATGGGCGCCTCTTATTGCAGCAGCAGTTGCGCATCGCTTACGTTCCGCAGGAGCCTGAGCTGGCCGCGCAAGGTACGGTCTTTTCTGCTGTGAGCGAGGGACTGGCTGCTGTGCAGGCTTGGATTGATGACTATTTGCAAGCGCGCGAGGGCGCCGACCTTGATGCCTTGCAATCGCAGATTGAAGCCCAGGACGGCTGGAACTGGGAACAGCGGGTGCAAGAGACTTTGCAGCGTCTGCAGCTAGATGGCTCAGCGGTAGTAGGCACGCTGTCAGGAGGCACCCACAAACGGGTTGCCCTGGCCCGCGCGCTGGTCACCCGGCCGGATGTGCTTTTGCTCGACGAGCCGACCAACCATCTCGATCTCGACGCCATCACCTGGTTGGAGGACCTGCTGATCGACTTCAAAGGTAGCGTGGTCACCATCACCCACGACCGGGCCTTTCTTGACCGGGTGGCCACCAGCATCATTGAGCTCGACCGCGGCCAGCTGCGACGCTACCCCGGCAACTTTGCGCAGTATCTGGCGCAAAAGGAAGAGCAATTGGCTCAGGAGGCGGTGGTACAGGCCAAGGCCGACCGCCTGCTTGCTCAAGAGGAAATATGGATACGCAAGGGCGTTGAAGCCCGGCGCACCCGAGCCGTGGCGCGCATCAAGCGGCTGCAGGAGTTGCGCGCCCAGCATGCAGCGCGCCGGACGGCCCTCGGTCGGGTAAATCTGGATCTGAGCAGTGGCGAACGCAGCGGCAAGATCGTGGCCGAGCTCGACCAAGTCAGCAAGGGTTTCGAGACCGAGGCGGGTCGCCGAACTGTGGTCCACCAATTTAGCGCCACGGTCCTCAGAGGCGACAAGATAGGCCTGATCGGGCCTAACGGCGCGGGCAAGAGCACACTGCTCAAGCTCTTGCTCGGCCAGCTACCACCCGATGTGAGGGATCCACCTGGCACAGTCAAGCTGGGGACGCAGTTGCAGATCGCTTATTTCGACCAGATGCGCGATGCCTTGGATCTGAACGCCACGCTGGAGGACTTCATCAGCCCAGGCAGCGAGTGGGTGGAGGTCAACGGGGAGCGCAAGCATGTGCGCAGCTATCTGGGTGACTTTCTCTTCTCACCCGCGCGCGCGCAGTCGCCAGTACGCACGCTCTCCGGCGGCGAGCGCAACCGCCTGCTGCTGGCCCGGCTGTTTGCGCGGCCGGCCAACGTGCTGGTGCTCGACGAGCCGACGAATGATCTGGACATCGACACGCTCGAATTGCTCGAGGAGTTGCTTCAGTCTTACGACGGCACCGTCCTGCTGGTCAGCCACGACCGGCGTTTTTTGGACGGGGTGGTCACCAGCGTGATCGTCCACGAGGGTACGGCCGAGCGGCCAGGGCTGTGGCGGCAGTACGAGGGCGGCGTCAGTGACTGGCTGATTCAGTCGGCGCGGGCCCGGCAAATTGCGGCAGCCTCTGGCGCACCTAAAGCCGCTGCAGGGCAGGCGCCGGTAGCGGCAGCGGTGCCAACGCAGCCAGTCTCGAGTCCAGCTGTATCCTTGAGCAAGCGAAAGCTCAGCTACAAAGAGCAGCAGGAATTCAAGGCACTGCCCGGCCGCATCGAGGCGCTGGAGTTAGAGCAAAAAAGCCTGGACCAATCCCTGGCCGATGGCAGCGTCTTCGCCAAGGACCCCCAGCGTGCGAGCGAGCTGAGCCTGAGGGCGGCGCAGGTCGAGGAGGAGTTGATGCAGGCACTGATGCGCTGGGAAGAGCTGGCGCCCTGAGCGCGAGCCCAAGGCACTAAACTGCAGCGGCAGCCCCGGCGCCTGTGCGCTCTGGCCCCCAGCCATGTCCGAGCCCAAAAGACGTTCCCCCAGTGAAGATCCCGAGCAGACCCTGCAACAGCGTGGTCTCTCGCCTTTCGGGCCCCTGAAGTCGCCCGTCTTTCGCATGCTGTGGGTGACCTGGCTGGCGGCCAACATCTCCATGTGGATGAGCGATGTTGCGGCCGCTTGGCTGATGACATCCCTGACCACAGAGCCGATTTGGGTGGCGCTGGTACAGACGGCTGCCACGATCCCGGTTTTTCTGCTGGGCCTGCCCAGCGGCGCCCTGGCCGATATTTTGGATCGGCGCCGGTACTTCATGGCTACCCAATTTTGGCTGGCAGCCAGCGCCACCGCCCTGTGGTTGGCGTGCCTCTGGGATCTGATCACGGCCCCCCTGCTGCTGGCGCTGACTTTCCTCAATGGCATCGGTCTGGCCATGCGCTGGCCAGTGTTTGCGGCTCTCATCCCGGAGGTGGTGCCGCGCCAGCAACTGCCTCAGGCCTTGGGGCTCAACGCGGTGGCCATGAACACCTCGCGCATCCTGGGCCCGCTCATTGCCGGAGCCTTGATCGCTGGCGCTGGTACCGCCTGGGTCTTTGCGCTTAATGCGGCTCTGTCGGTGGCCGCTGGCCTCATCATCATGCGCTGGCGGCGTGAACAGCGCCCCCACCCCCTGGGGCGAGAACGTTTTTTCAGTGCGATGCGCGTTGGCTTGCAATTTACCCGCCAGTCGCCGCATTTGCGCGGCGTGCTGGTGCGGGTGTTTCTTATCTTTTTCCATTTCACCGCTTTGCTGGCACTGCTTCCGCTGCTGGCGCAGGGCCTGGGTGGCGGCGCCGGTGGCTTTACCCTGCTGCTGGCCTGCATGGGCCTGGGAGCGATCACTGTGGCCCTGGTGCTGCCCCGACTGCGACAGCACATGGGTGCGCAGCGGCAACTGATGTTCGGCACTTTGATCCAGGCGGCGGTCACCGCAGGCATGGCCTTGACACCTAACCTGCTGCTTTCCGCGCCCTTGATGTACCTGGCTGGCATGGTCTGGCTGTCCAACGCGAACAGCCTGAGCGTCTCGGCTCAAATGGCCCTGCCGGACTGGGTCCGCGCGCGCGGCATGTCAGTGTTTCAGATGGGCATCATGGGCGGCACCGCCTTAGGCGCTGCGGTGTGGGGCCAGATCGCCACCTTGACCAGTGTGCAGACCAGCCTGCTGATGGCCGGTGCCAGCGGCGTGCTGGCCATGCTCCTGACCCGCCGCCGCCTGCCCGACCTGAGCATCGAGGAAGACCTCACCCCCTCGCGCGTCTTGCAGCCGCCCAAAAGCCCGGCACCCGCGCAGGGGCGAGTGGCCGTCCATATTGAATACCAGATCGACCCCCGGCAGGCAGAGCCCTTTTTGGCGCTGATGGAAGAAAGCCGGCGCAGCCGGCTGCGCCAGGGTGCGCTCGAATGGGCACTGCTGCACGACATCAACGAGCCCGGACGCTATATTGAACAGGTGGTCGACGAATCTTGGACCGAGCATCTGCGGCGCTTTGACCGCATTACCGCCGCTGACGTGGCCTTGCGCGAGCGCAAGCTCGCCTTCCACTTGCTCGAGGACGCGCCTACCGTTACCCGCTACCACCTGCAAGACCCGCGGGTTTGAAGCCCCTCAAAATGACTCATGCGGGCCGAGGTAGCGCCACTGGCCCAGCGGTAGCTGGCCCAAGCTGACCCGCCCCATGCGTATGCGCTTGAGGCCTGTGACCTGCAAGCCCACCTGCTCGCACATGCGCCGAATCTGGCGCTTCTTGCCCTCGCGCAGCACAAATCGCAGTTGTTCCGGGTTTTGCCAGCTCACCTGAGCAGGCCGCAGCAGACGCCCATCCAGACTCAGGCCCTGACGCAAAAGGCTGAGCTTTTCGGCAGGAAACAGCGCCTGCACCCCCTGGCTGTGCTCGCCGTAGCTGACCCGTACCAGATACTCCTTTTCAACATCCGAATCCTCACCGATGAGCTGGCGGGCGATGCGCCCGTCCTGGGTAAGGACCAATAGGCCGATCGAGTCAATGTCCAGCCGGCCGGCCGGGGCCAAACCTTTGAGCTGTTGCGGCGACCACCGCACGGGGCTGCTGCAGCCCTGCCAACGGCTGCCGGCCTGCAGCAGGCTGACCGCCGGTTTGTGGCCGTCCTCGGCCTGCGCGCTCACATAGCCTACCGGCTTGTTGAGCAAGATGGTGACCTGCTGGCTCTGACGCTGTCGGGCCTGCGGGTCTACCTCGATACGGGCACTGACGGCCACCGCCAGGCCCAGAACAGCCGGTTGGCCGTCGACCCGCACCCAACCGCGGGCAATCCAATCGTCAGCCTGCCTGCGCGAACAAAGGCCCAAATCGGCCATGCGCTTGTTCAGGCGCACCGCCTGCTCGCTCTGATCCGGGGCCGCCCCTTTGGCCGCCGGCACGCGCACGGCGGCAGGGCGGGGGGGCCGAGGAGTCAGCGCAGCAGGATCGTGGGTCATTTCGGGGTATCGGACAGGAAAGGGCTCGTCACTGCGAGAAATTGTCGCTGCGCAGGCGCGCCAGATCGAGCACCCGAAGGCCCCCATATTCCACCCGGATCACCCCGTGCCGCTCCAGGGTTCGCAGCGCCTCATTGACCCGCTGCCGCGACAGCCCGACCAAATAAGCCAACTCCTGCTGGGTGATGCGCAAGATCTCACCGACCGCAGGAAACAGGACCGGGTTGAACAAGGCGGCCAAATTGCGGGCCACCCGCAAGTCCGGACTGTTGAGCCGGTCGATCTCGCGCGCCGCAATGAACTGCGCCAGCCGCTCGTTGAGCTGGCGCATCACAAAACGGTTAAAGCCAATGGAGTGATCGAGCAACCAGTCAAAGGTCTCCACCGGAAGACCGGCCACCCGGCTGCGCCGCAGCGCCAGCACGTTGTAGCGGTAGGGCTCACGCTTGAGCGCGGTACCCTCGCCAAACCAGCCGCCCGGCGGCAAGCCAGAGAAAGTCATGGTGATGCCCTGGGCGCTGTCGCTGCTCATCTTGAGCAGCCCGTCGATGACGCCGAACCAATAAGTGACCTCCCGGCCGACCCGGCAGATGTGGTCACCCGGCACTGCCTGGCTGACCACCAACTCGGCCACCGCCCGCTCCCGCTCTGCCGGCAGCAACAGACCCAGCCAAGGGATGCCGTCGAGCTCCTCAGCGCTCAAGGCCCGGCGCCGCTGATAAAGAGTGGGCTCAATCGTCATGGTGAAGACAAGACTGACAGTCGGCTTTCGGGCAAAGGAAGCTGTCTAGGGTAAGTCCCAGTGAGATAGGTCTTTGATTGTCGTCGCAATGACAACATGGCGTCAAAGCCGGGCTTAGCATAGCTGGTAACCAAAGTGACTGCAGGTTCAGGCCTGCTTGCACCCTCCCCAAAGGTTTCCCATGCAGACGACTTTTCCCAAGCTCCTGCTCGAGCATGCTGCTCGGCGCCCCCAGGCCCCCGCCCTGCGCGAGAAGGAGTATGGCATCTGGCAGGCCCTGAGTTGGGCCGATCTGGCCAAGCTGGTTGAACACATGGCTTGCGGCATGCACCAACTCGGCCTCCAGCGCGGCCAGCACATGGTGGTCATTGGCGCTAACCGGCCTCGGCTTTATGCGGCGATGCTGGCCGCCCAATCGCTGGGGGCTATTCCTGTGCCTCTGTACCAGGATGCGGTGGCGGCCGAGTGCGTGTTTCCCATCACCAACGCTGAGGTACAGCTGGCTCTGGTCGAGGACCAGGAACAGGTCGATAAGCTGCTGGAAATCCGCGATCAGTGCCCGCTGCTGCAACGCATCATTTACGACGACCCACGCGGCCTGCGCAAATACGACGCACCCGGCCTAGTGGGTCTGGACCAGATGATCGAGCAAGGCGCGGCCTGGGCCGCCAAGCACCCCGGCTTTTTCAACGAGCAAGTCGGCCTGGGTCAGACCGGCGATGTGGCCGCGATGTTCTTCACCTCTGGCACGACGGGCAATCCCAAAGGCGTGGTGCACACCCACAGCACGCTGATGGACCGTGCCCAAGCCGGCGCCGAATTCGACAGGCTCAGCGAGCGCGAGGAAGTCCTGGCCTATCTGCCGCCAGCTTGGATTGGACAAAACATCTTCAGTTACGCCCAGTGGCTGGTCTGCGGCTATGTGGTCAACTGCCCCGAAAACGCCGGCACCGTCTCCATCGACCTCAAGGAAGTGGGTCCGACCTACTATTTCGCGCCACCACGGGTCTTCGAGGGCATGCTCACCAGCGTCATGATCCGCATGGAGGACGCAAGCGCGCTCAAACGCAGCATGTTCAAGTCATTCATGGCGCTGGCCAAGCGCGTGGGGCCACAGCGCATGGACGGCAAGGCCCTGAGTTTGGGCGATCGACTGATGTACGCCCTGGGCGACCTGCTGATCTATGGCCCCTTGCGCAACACCCTGGGCTTTTCGAGGGTGCGGGTGGCCTATACAGCCGGCGAGGCCATCGGCCCGGACCTGTTTACCTTTTATCGCTCCATCGGTATCAACCTTAAGCAACTCTATGGCTCGACCGAAACCGCCGTGTTCGTCTGCCTGCAACCCGACCATGAAGCGCGCGCCGATACGGTGGGCGTGCCCATCCGTGGCGTAGAGATCAAGGTGGCCGACAACGGCGAGATCCTGGTCAAGTCGGCCGGACTGCTCAAGGGCTATTACAAGAATCCGAAGGCGACCGAAGAGGTGCTGACCGCCGATGGCTGGTACCACACCAGCGACGCCGGCTTCATCGATGCACATGGCCACCTGAAAATCATCGACCGGGTTAAAGACGTCGGTCGTATCAAGGGCGGGGCCAATGATGGCGCCATGTTCGCGCCCAAATACGTCGAGAACAAGCTCAAGTTCTTCCCCTTCATCAAGGAAGCGGTGGCCTTCGGCGATGGCCGCGACAAGGTCTGCGTGATGATCAACATCGACTTCGATGCGGTGGGCAACTGGGCCGAGCGGCGCAATCTGCCCTACGCCGGCTATACCGATCTGGCCGGCAAAGCCGAGGTCTATGAAATGATCCGCGAGTGCGTCGAACAGGTCAACGCTGATCTGGCTGCCGACGCCTTGTTGGCCGGCTCGCAAATCAGCCGCTTCCTGGTTCTGCACAAGGAGCTCGATGCCGATGACGGCGAGTTGACCCGTACCAACAAGGTGCGTCGCGGCTTCATCGGCGAAAGATACCAGCCGCTGGTCGACGCCCTGTACTCGGGCAAGCAGGAACAGTACATCGAAACCGCGGTCAAGTTTGAAGACGGCCGCAGCGGCAGCGTCAGCGCCACGCTCAGACTGGGCGATGTCAAAACCTTTCAAGCCGTCAAGGCCGCCGCATGAACGCGACCCAGCACAGCCCCACCATGACCCAGAAAAAAATCGGCGACGTCATCCTGGACGTCAAAAACATCTCGCTGAGCTTCGGCGGCGTCAAAGCCTTGACCGACATCTCCTTCAACGTCAAAGAGCACGAGATTCGCGCCATCATCGGGCCCAACGGCGCAGGCAAGAGCTCGATGCTCAATTGCATCAACGGCGTCTACAAGCCCCAGGAAGGCTCCATCACCTTCCGCGGCCAGACCTTCCGGCACATGAACAGCCACCAAGTGGCCGTCATGGGTGTGGCCCGCACCTTTCAGAATCTGGCCCTGTTCAAGGGCATGAGCGTGCTCGACAACATCATGTCGGGGCGCAATCTGAAGATCAAGAGCAATTTGTTCATGCAGGCCCTGCGCATAGGCCCGGCCCAGCGCGAGGAGTTTGAGCACCGGGCCTTCGTCGAGCAGATCATCGACTTTCTGGAAATTCAGCCCTACCGCAAGACTCCAGTCGGCCAACTGCCCTACGGCTTGCAAAAACGGGTTGACCTGGGCCGGGCACTGGCCATGGAGCCCCAGGTGCTGTTGCTCGACGAGCCGATGGCGGGCATGAACGTCGAAGAAAAGCAGGACATGTGCCGCTTCGTTCTTGATGTCAATGACGAATTCGGCACCACCATCGTGCTGATCGAGCATGACATGGGCGTGGTGATGGACATCTCTGACCGGGTGGTGGTGCTGGACTACGGCAAGAAGATCGGCGACGGCATCCCCCACGAAGTGCGCAACAACCCGGAAGTCATCAAGGCTTACCTGGGCACCTCTCACTGAGAGCCGACTTAACAGAGAACAACGACATGGCCTTCTTTCTTGAAACCCTGTTCGGCGGCCTGATGGCCGGCATGCTGTACGCCCTGGTGGCCCTGGGCTTCGTGCTCATCTTCAAAGCTTCTGGCGTGTTCAATTTCGCGCAAGGCGCCATGGTGCTGTTCGCCGCCCTGGCCATGGCGCGGTTTTCGGAGTGGATTCCCCAGTGGACGGGCCTGGACAACAAGATCATCGCCAATGTGCTGGCTTTCATCGTCGCGGGTCTGTTCATGCTGGCCTTTGCCTACCTGGTCGAGCGCTGGGTGCTGCGCCATCTGGTCAACCAGGAAGGCGTGACCCTGCTGATGGCCACGCTGGGCATCACCTACTTCCTGGACGGTCTGGGCCAGACCATCTTCGGCAGCGCCGTCTACCGCATCGACATTGGCATGCCCAAGGAGCCGGTTTTCGTGATGGACACGGTGTTCGAAGGCGGCCTGCTGGTGAGCAAGGAAGACCTGATTGCCGCTCTGGTTGCCGCCTGCCTGGTGATGTGTCTGAGCCTGTTTTTCCAAAAGACTCCCACGGGTCGGGCCCTGCGCGCGGTGGCCGATGACCACCAGGCCGCCCAGTCGATCGGCATTCCGCTCAACCGCATGTGGGTCATCGTGTGGTTTGTGGCCGGTCTGACCGCCCTGGTGGCCGGCATGATCTGGGGCTCAAAGATCGGCGTGCAGTTTTCGCTCACCACAGTGGCGCTCAAGGCTCTGCCGGTGATCATTCTGGGCGGGCTGACCTCGGTGCCCGGCGCCATCATTGGCGGGCTGATCATCGGGGTCGGGGAAAAGCTCTCTGAAATCTACCTCGGTCCCATGATAGGCGGCGGCATTGAACTGTGGTTCGCTTACGTGCTCGCCCTGGTATTCCTGCTGTTCAGGCCCCAAGGGCTGTTCGGCGAAAAGATCATTGATCGAGTTTGAAAGACAGCCGCCATGTTCTACCGCGAGAACGGTCAATTCAAGACCAACTACAAAGCAGACCAGCAAATCTTTCCGATTGCCCAAGATCGCTGGGCCATTGCAGCGCTGCTGCTCATCGGATTCGTGGCTGTCCCCTTGCTGGCCGACGAATACTTCTTCAAAGCCATCCTGATTCCTTTCGTGATCCTCTCCATGGCCGCGCTGGGGGTGAACATTCTGGTCGGCTACTGCGGCCAGATCTCACTGGGCTCGGGGGCCTTCATGGCCGTGGGCGCCTACATGGCCTACAACACCTTCGTCCGCGTCGAGGGCATGCCACTGATCGTGGCCCTGCTGGCAGGTGGCTTGTCGGCCATGGCGCTGGGCATCCTGTTTGGCATCCCCAGCCTGCGGGTCAAGGGCCTGTACCTGGCGGTGGCGACGCTGGCTGCGCAGTTTTTCTGTGATTGGGCCTTTGCGCGAATCGGCTGGTTCACCAACAACAGCTCCTCCGGCTCGGTGGCCGTCTCGGGCCTGAGCCTGCTGGGCTGGGACATCAATACGCCAGCAAGAAAATACCTCTTCTGTCTGGGCCTGACGGTGCTGGTGGCCCTGCTGGCCAAGAACTTGGTGCGCGGCGCCATCGGCCGCGAATGGATGGCCATCCGCGACATGGATGTGGCGGCCGCCGTGATCGGCATCCGCCCGATGTACGCCAAGCTCAGCGCATTTGCGGTGAGTTCCTTCATCGTCGGCATGGCTGGGGTGCTCTGGGCCTTTGTTCACCTGGGCTCCTGGGAGCCGCTGGCCTTCTCGATCGACCGCTCATTTCAGCTGTTGTTCATCGTTATCATCGGCGGGCTGGGATCGATCATGGGCAGCTTCTTCGGGGCGGCCTTCATCGTGGTGCTGCCCATTGCGCTCAACCAGGTGCTGCCAGCCATCGGCTCGCTGGTGGGCCTGACCGTCTCCACC
>JBILDR010000315.1:0-3177 GCA_044352515.1 Polaromonas sp. | reverse complement strand
CAGCCAGCAGCTTGGCGGTACCGCCTGTAGACAGTAAATGCACGCCCAGCGCATGCAAATCACGGGCGAAATCGACAATGCCGGTTTTGTCGGAGACGGAAATCAGGGCGTACATGGCCATAGTCTTTTTTAGGATTCAGGGGAGCGCGGGCAGGCCTGCTTACTTGACCAGCTTGTGGTCGAGCAGCTTCTTGCGCAGGGTATTGCGGTTCAGGCCCAGCCACTGCGCGGCACGCGACTGGTTGTGATCGGCTTGCTGCATGACCACTTCTAACATCGGTTTTTCCAGGGCATGAACCATCATGTCATACAGGCCCGCAGGCTCGGTGCCGCGCAGGTCTTTGAAGTAGCCTTCCAGACTCAGGCGCACACATTCTTCGATATTTTTCTTACTCATGCACAAGCTTCCTCTTGTTCTTGTTGGCCCGTCTGCCAAGGCGCGGGCGGTAATCGGTCCATGCGCTGAGCCAGCGCATCAAAAAAAGTCGCTACTGCCGCCAACTGGGCCTCGGCGGTCTCAATCGCATTGACCTGCTGGCGCAGAGCCTCGCCGCCGGGCAGGCTGCGCAGATACCAGGCTATGTGCTTGCGCGCGCTGCGAACGCCAGCGTACTCGCCGTAGAGACCATGGTGTTCACTCAAGTGATCGAGCAGCAAGCGGCGCACCTCGGCCACCAGAGGCGGGGCCAGCAATTGGCCCGTGGCCAGGAAGTGCGCCACCTCGCGAAAGATCCAGGGCCTGCCTTGGGCCGCGCGCCCAATCATCACCGCGTCGGCGCCGGTGCACGCCAGGACATCTCGCGCCTTCTGGGGCGAATCAATATCCCCGTTGGCCACCACCGGCACCGCTACCGCCGCTTTGACGGCGGCGATGGTGTCGTACTCGGCATGGCCTTTATAGCCCTGCTCGCGGGTTCGGCCATGCACGGTGATCATCTGTATGCCCACGCCTTCAAAAGCACGCGCCAGGGCGACTGCGTTTTTATGCTCGCCCGACCAACCGGTGCGCATCTTGAGCGTGACCGGTACGCCACGCGCTTGGCAGGCCCGCACCACCGCGCTGGCAATCTCGATGGCCAGGGGCTCGTTTTGCATCAGGGCCGAACCGGCCCACTTGTTGCACACCTTCTTGGCCGGGCAGCCCATGTTGATGTCGATGATCTGGGCGCCGCGCTCCATGTTGTAGACCGCAGCATCGGCCATCATCTGCGCCTCGGTGCCGGCGATCTGTACCGCAATCGGCGCCACCTCGCCCTGATGGTCTGCGCGCCGCGAGGTCTTCAGGCTGTCCCACAAATCGCGGCGCGAAGTCACCATTTCGCTGACCGCATAGCCCGCACCGAGCGCCTTGCACAGCTTGCGAAAAGGCCGGTCGGTAACCCCCGCCATGGGAGCGGCGAACACAGGGTTCGCCAAGGCATAAGGGCCGATGTTCATGAGGGGAAAAACAGATGGGGACGGGCCAAGGGAAGCGGATTCTACCTGCCTGAAATTTCAGCAGATGGCGCTCAGCCCGCACTTGGCTGAGGGCATGCACCGCTGCACCGGACAACAATTCGTGCTAAGCAAGCACCGGCCATTTGGCGCTTGCCACCGCCCGTCGTTCATCCAAGCCTGCCTGCCTATACTGGGCTGAAAGGCGCTGCAGCGCTACCGACTCCGCAGCGCAACAAGAACAGGCACTGATACCCAACACCCGGCATGGAAGACACGCTCAAGCACATCCTGCAATGGCTGGCCCTGCCCGAGCACGGGCTGAGCACTGTATTTGTGGTGTCTTTTGTTTCAGCAACCTTGTTGCCGCTGGGCTCGGAGCCAGCGGTTTTCGGCCTGGTCAAACTCAACCCTGATCTGTTCTGGCCGGCGGTGCTGGTGGCCACAGTCGGCAACACCCTGGGCGGCGCACTCGATTGGGCGATGGGCTACGGCGCCAACAGAGTTAGGCGCAAGTACTCTGAGTCGAACAGCCAGATGCGGGCGCTGCGCTGGCTGGAAAAGCTCGGCCCCAAAGCCTGTCTGCTGGCTTGGCTACCGGCCGTCGGTGATCCGCTGTGCACTGTAGCCGGCTGGCTGCGTCTGCCATTTTGGCCCTGCGTTCTTTACATGGCGATCGGAAAATTCGCCCGCTATGTAACGATGACCGCAGCGCTGATGTGGGTCTTCCCGGGCGGCCTGGTGCTGGGCTAGCCGCCGCGCGCAAGCGTTTCAGTATTTCTCGAGCAAGCTGCCAAAGCCGGCGACCTTGTCGGTAATGCCGCTGTCGCGCAGCGCATGCCAATAAATCGCGGTATTGATGGCAATCACCGGCTTTTTGAACCAGACCTCGGCTTGCGCAGCCAACCTGGCCATAGCCAAGTTGGTGCCCACCTGTACCAGCGCGTCGATGTCGTCGCCGTCGAGTTCGCGCAGGCTCTCCATCAACTGACGCTCGCTGGTGTGGGCAATAAGCACCGGGCTGGCACAGCGCAGGCCCTTGATGCGGCGCACCTGGTAGCCCGATTCCTCAAAGAAGCGGGCCACGTTCTTGTCGCCCACCGGCATATAGGGTGTGATGACCGCAATGCGGCGTATGCCCATGGCCTCGAAAGCGGCGCTGCAAGCGTCTGAGCCCATGGAAACGGGCAAGCCAGTGGTGGTCTCAAGCTTGGCGCGCAGCGCGCGGCTGGCCTGCAAGCCGTCCCAAAAGGTCTCGGCTGAGATGCCCAGCACCAAGCGGTCGGGCTCGCAGGACATGATGGACTCGACCGCTTCGTCCTGCGCCGCATCGATCAGGGCGATCAGACGGCTGAAGTCCTCGTCATTGTTGAGCGCGATATTCGGGATGCGCAGGCGACTGGTGTGGTTGGTCACGCCCGGCGGGCTCATCGCATCAAACTCAGGCTGGACGCTGGTATTGGTCGACGGGATGAGTACGCCAAACTTCTGGCGCCATCCCAGGCTATCGTGGGTGGAAGTCATGCCTTGCAATTCCGATCACAAGCGGCGACCCACAGGTGCCGCATTAAACTTTGGACAACTGGCGACTCAAGGCCGTAGAGAACTGGCCACACTGGTAAAGCCGCACAATCGTACCCGATGAGTTCAAGCCCTCCCCTGCAGCCCCATGAATGGATCGCTGGCCTGGAAAAAGGTCTGAGCGTGATCGAGGCCTTTGACGCCGAGCATCCCCGCATGACC
>JBILDR010000314.1:0-3183 GCA_044352515.1 Polaromonas sp. | reverse complement strand
GCGCCGCCAATTGCGGCAGCGCCTGCCGCGCCCAGCCGTGCTCGACCAGCAGGCCGGCCTGTCGCCCATGGGGCGCGGCGAGCGCGCGAAGGCGTTCATCGAGTTCGACCAGCGAGCCCAGAATGAACTCCACCCGGCGGTCGGCGCGTGGCAGGGCGTCGAGGATTTCGCGGTCGAGCACAAACAGGCACAGCACCTGCCGGCAGTGGATCAGGGCTTGGTGCAGGGCTTGCTGGTCGTGGGCGCGCAGGTCGCGGCGCAGCCATACCAGGCCGCGTTCATAGGTGGCAGTCATCGCCATATCGTAGGGCTGTGGTGCCGACCCTGCTGGCAAGCGCGGCCGCGCCAGAGTGCTTTGCAGGGCTGTTTCTTGCCTCGCGCTGGCCTGGCTTGGGCGCCGACCCCTAAAATGCGCCCATGGCCCAGGCCCTAGAACCCACCAACCTCACGCATCACTTTCTCATTGCGATGCCCGGGGTCAGTGACGAGCCCTTTGCCCGCAGCGTGGTTTACATGTGTGAGCACAGCAAGCGCGGCGCACTCGGGCTGGTCATCAACAAGCCCAGCGACATCAGCCTCAAGAGCCTGTTCGACAAGGTCGACATGCCGCTTCGCCGTGAGGACCTGAGCCATGCGCCGGTGTTTCAGGGTGGCCCGGTTCAAGTGGAGCGCGGTTTTGTCCTGCACGAGACCATGGTCACCGGCACCGACGAGTCGGCCTATGGCTCGACCATGAGCATCCCCGGCGGCCTGGAGATGACCACCTCCAAAGACATTCTGGAGGCGCTGTCGACCGGCGCCGGCCCGCGCAAGATTTTTGTCTCGCTCGGTTATTCGGCCTGGGCCGAAGGCCAGCTGGAGTCTGAAATCGGCGAAAACAGCTGGCTGACGGTGCAGGCCGACCCGGCCCTGATTTTTGACACCCCGATCGAGCAGCGCTATGAAAAAGCTCTGGGCCTGCTGGGTCTGCAAAGCTGGATGCTCGCCTCGGGGGTGGGTCACGCATGAGCCAGGCCTCGGGCCCGCTGCATGACCAGCTTCAAACCTTTCTTGCATTTGACTTTGGCCTCAAGCGCACCGGCGTGGCCACCGGCAACCGCCTGACCCGCACCGCCACGCCGGGGCGTACCCTGGTGGCCGAGGGCGACGCCCGCTGGCCGGCCGTGGCCCAGCGCATCAACGACTGGCAGCCTGACGCGCTGGTGGTCGGCATTCCCTATCACCCTGACGGCGCAGCCCACGAGAACACCCAGAGGGCGCAGCGCTTTGCGCGCCAGCTGCGTGGGCGTTTCGGTCTGCCGGTGTTTGAGGTCGATGAGCGCTACAGCACCACAGAAGCCATAGCGCAGGGCCACAGCGATGCCGACGCCGGTGCTGCCTGCATAATCCTTGAGCAATTTTTACGGAGCTTGCCATGAGTGTCCCTTGCCTTGCGCCGCCGCGCGCCCGCATCTGGCTATGAGCAGCCTGACGCTCGATGCCGAGGCCCTGTATGCCGACCTGCTGCGCGGTCTGCAGCAGATGCTGGCCTCTTATGGGCCTCAAGAAGTAGCGCACCTGGTCGGCGTGGCCTCCGGCGGCGTCTGGCTGGCCGAGCGAGCGCAGCGCGACCTGCAGCGCTCGGGCCCGGTCGGGGTGCTGTCTTCGGCCATGCACCGCGACGACTTTTCCCAGCGCGGCCTGTCCAGCAGCGCGCAGACCCGGCTGCCTTTTGACGTCAACGGCGCGCACCTCATCGTGCTCGACGATGTGCTCTATACCGGCCGCACGGTGCGCGCGGTGCTCAATGAATTGTTTGACTACGGTCGCCCGGCCAGTGTCAGGCTGGCGGTGCTGGTCGACCGCGGCGGGCGCGAGCTGCCGGTGCAAGCCGACCTGGCGATGGCCAGGGTCAATCTCCCAGCCCATTGCTCCTTGCAGCTCGAACGCGACGAGCAGGGCCGATTCAGTCTCGAAGTGCAGGAAGCCTAAGACGTGCTTTACCGACGCAACCCCCAACTCAACAAGAACGGCGAGCTGATTCATCTGCTGTCCATCGAGGGCCTGCCCCGCGACATGCTGCTGCGCATCCTCGATACCGCCGCCAATTTCGTCAGCGTGAGCGACCGCGAGGTCAAGAAGGTGCCGCTGCTGCGCGGCAAGAGCGTGTTCAACCTCTTCTTCGAAAACTCCACCCGCACCCGCACCACCTTCGACATCGCCGCCACCCGGCTGTCGGCCGATGTCTACACCCTGGACATCGCCCGCTCCTCGGCCTCCAAGGGCGAGTCGCTGCTCGACACCATCGCCAACCTGTCGGCCATGGCGGCCGATATCTTTGTGGTGCGGCACAGCGAGTCGGGCGCGCCCTATCTGATTGCCCAGCATGTGGCCCCGCATGTGCATGTTGTCAACGCCGGCGACGGCCGCCATGCCCATCCGACCCAGGGCCTGCTGGACATGTACACCATCCGGCACTACAAGAAAGACTTTTCCAACCTCACCGTGGCCATCGTCGGCGATGTGCTGCACTCGCGGGTGGCGCGCTCGGACATTCATGCGCTGACCACCCTGGGCTGCCCCGAGGTGCGGGTGGTGGGCCCCAAAACCTTGGTGCCGGCCGATATGGCGCCCATGGGGGTGCGGGTCTGCCATACCCTGGAAGAAGGCATACGCGGGGCCGACGTCATCATCATGCTGCGCCTGCAAAACGAGCGCATGAGCGGCGCGCTGCTGCCTTCGAGCCAGGAGTATTTCAAGAGTTTTGGCCTGAGCCCTGAAAAGCTCCAACTGGCCAAGAGCGACGCCATCGTGATGCACCCGGGGCCGATCAACCGCGGCGTTGAAATCGACTCGGCGGTGGTCGACGGCCGCCAGAGCGTGATCTTGCCGCAGGTCACCTTCGGCATTGCGGTGCGCATGGCGGTCATGAGCATGGTGGCGGGGAACGAAGCATGAAGATCCTCATCCAAAACGGCCGCGTCATCAACCCGGCCACCGGCAGCGACCAACAGGCCGATGTGGCTATTGCCGACGGTCGCATCCTCAGCATAGGCCCAGTGCCGGCCGGCTTTGCGCCCGAGCGCCGCATTGACGCCAGTGGCCTGGTGGTCGCGCCGGGCTTGGTCGATCTGTCGGCTCGCCTGGGCGAGCCCGGCCATGAGCACGAGGGCCTGCTGGCCAGCGAACTGGCCGCAGCTTTGG
>JBILDR010000111.1:0-10888 GCA_044352515.1 Polaromonas sp. | reverse complement strand
TTGAGCGCTTGGCCATCGATGGTCACCTGGCCTATGGTGCCGAACATGGCGCGGGTCAAGCTGCTGGTGGGCAGTGGCGCCAATCCGAGCTTGATGTCGTACCCCTCGCCATTTAAGGCGCCGCCTGTCCCATCCTTCAGGATCAGCTTGTAAAGACGGTTGTCGGCGATGCTCGATGTGATCAGACAAGCCCAGTTATTCAAGCCAGGGCATTGGCCAATCTCATTGCCTCGGGTCGTCGTCAGCTCGTCTGGCGCAGCCTCCCCCAACCAAGTGTCATACAGGTTCTGAGCCAGTAGCAGGGGAGTGGACAGCCCCGGCCCAGTGACGGAAGCCGTAAGCACCCGTTCGGGAGCCGCTCGACTGTTGTTGTAGGCAAAGGGATCGACACCAAAGCCAATGCCACTCCACAGGGTGTCTCCGTTTTGATCGTAGATTTGAGCGGCCTTAAACCCGACATCAGCAACCAAACCATCACCCTGAAATAACCAGCGCCCCTGCCTTTTTACAAAACGGGTTTTGTTGACTTCTTCCTTGATCACCCCTTGGGAATTCTGTGCCGCACCGGTGGCCGTCGCCGTCACGCCATCAGCGTTGATTTTCACGTCGACGCTGACGATCTTCCACCCTGTCAAGGCCACATTGCTCGAGAGCTCGTCAGCCCACTGCTGAAATGACAGACCCGCGTCCAAAAAGTCACTGGAGGTGTCAATCAGCCCGCTTGAAGCCAATTGCTGCGCAGTAGGCAATTGCGTCGCAAACAGTGCGCCGAAATCTTCAATCACCTTCACGATCTGGCGTATGTCGTCGCCGACATGGACGGGCAAACTGCCAGGCGAGATGGGGACGCCATCAATGGGTTTTGTCACGTCAATCGTGGCCAGCGTCACCTGGTTCATGAAGTCTCTGATGGCAATCTCATGGGTGGCGGGATCGCTATGAACCTCAAGCACATCAAACAAGGCATCGAGTTGGGTGTGATCGGCATTGAAGGCCGAACGCAGAAAATCGATGCCATCTTCAATGCCCATGTGCTTGAGCAAGGGGTAGAGCTTCTTGTAGAGCGCCAAGCGGGCTTGCTCAATATTGGCCAAATTCACCTTAGCCGGGTCGGCGCCATTGCCAAACTTATCGGCCACCGTCGCCGCCAGGCTCGAGACGATGATGTCGGTAAACGGCGTGATGTTGATGGTTCCTCCCACGTCGCTCGCCAACGCGACCGAGTAGTAAGTGACCCAGGTCCCGCCCACACGGCCGCCCGCTTTGAGCACAAATGGTGCTGTCATGCCTTGCACGTCGACGGTGTAACGCCCATTGGCTTCTATGGTGGCCCCTCGCTTGGCCCCCAAAGCGTCGGTGACTTCGACGTTGCCTATGATCGGCGCACCACCGGCGGCCACGCCCGACAGCGTCCCGGGAGTCCCCGTGGAGCTGGGCTTGGCTTGGCCTTTCTCACAGGTCGAACCGGCCCCTGAGCCCAAGGCCCAGCTCACCGCAGTACAGCCGCCTCCGCCGCCGCCACAGGCCACGAGCAGCAGACTACACAAGCACACCAAAGCAAGTTTCAGGGCCTTCATGTGTCGGCTCACAGAAACTTGCACAGGGGCAACTCAATGTTGATTTCAGAGGGGTAGGCAAAGGCCCTATGGTTTCTCACATCCACGGCCAGACCCAGCAGGCCGCCCAAGACGATATTGCCCAAGGTTTCAATGGACGGTTGGGCGGAAACGGGCGCCAAGCTCCCGTCAAGCAAGCCCGACTCACACTGCAGGGCCAAGGGCTCGCTGCTGCGAGGAATTGAGAGCGTGGCTGGCGTCACAAAGCTCCAACTGCCTTTGTCGTTCGATGCAAGGCAGCGGCGCTGAAAAACCTGCTGCTTGCATTGCGTGCGCACAGTCACCGACTGCTCGGGACTGCCGATGACCGTGGCACAACCGGCCAGCGCGAGGGCTGACATCGTCGCCACTATCGGCAATCGCATAAAGGAAATAGTCAAGAAAACGCCCTCGCCACTGCGGCTTACATCAACCGCATCTCGGACAGATCGACATCAGCTTGAAAAACTTGAGCCGAACGATCAAGGGCATGGGCCCTGGACTGCGCCTGAGGGCAAGGCGATCAAGCTCTGGCCGCTGGGTTTGAGGGCATGAGGCTAGATCGGGGCGAAAGGCGGGGGCGTGCAATGATGCGGTGCGCTTCGGTCATTTTTGGATCGACCAGCCCCCAGTGGTCATACGTCAGCCGGCACCACCACGCCTTTGCCGACTCTCACATGCGGCTCGTTCCCTTGCGATCCACCAACACCCGCCTATGGCTCCAGCCGCTTGGCCCATTGCGGCGGGCGTGGTACCTGCCAATACCATCGGCCGCCGCGCCAGCGCGCCACAAGTTTCGGGCCCGCCACCCCGGCGCGCCCTGCGCCCGACGTGTCGTACAACAGCGCCAGATCGGCCAAGGGGATGGCTTGACGCAAATAGGTCAAAGTGCGTGGATAGCGGGCCAAAATGCGCTCGGCCGGCACATCATGCCCACCTTCTGACACCCGCCCGGCCACCCTCTGCAGCAGCTGCTCCGGATCATTGACGCATACCACCAGCAACACTACCGCAAAGCCCGCCGTACGCGCCTGACGGATAAGCTCAAGTTTTGATGGATGGGAAAAAACCGTCTCACTGACGAATGTGCGGCCTGACTTCAAGCAGTGCTGGCGACGGTCGTCGGCCCACTGTCGGGCCAGGCCGGAGCGTTGCTCGGAATCGGCCACATGGGCCAAGTGCTGCGCCTCGTAAAGGTCGGCGTTAATGAATTGAGCCTGTGCCGGTAGCAAGCCCTGCTCTAACGCGGCGCGGTATAAAGTGGATTTGCCGGCGCCGTTGGGCCCTGCAAGCAGAAAAAAAACCGGGCGCGATGCCGACCCGTAGGCTGGCACTGGACTCAAGCAGCTCGCAGCGCTTTGCGCCGGTTACCCTGCACGGTTGAGCGCACCGCTTGGGCCAAAGTGCCTTGTGCCTCAGCCTGCAGAAAGGCGGTCTCAATGGCCGCCACCGGATCTGCTGGGATTGGGGTTGGGTCTGGCTCAGCCACCCTAGCTTGGCCCCTGGCACCATCGCTGACGATGGCTTCGCGAGCTTCATGCGCGGTCAAGCCACCCGCTTCCGCAATGCGGCCAAGGGTCGCCCAATATTCAATTTGCCCAGCCACCGATCGGCGCATGGGTGCAGCCGCCGCACGAGCCTGGCTCACCAACTGAGCCGGCAACTTGACCGAAGAAAAAGATGCTCCTTGAGCCATAGAAACTCCTTTTGCCGCATTTTGCGCCAAAAAACATCCCTGTTCAATCCCGCCAGTTTCGCCACTATCGGCAATCGCCTGAAGGAAATAGTCAAGAAAACGCCCTCGCCACCGCGGTTTACATCAGCCGCGTCTCGGACAGATCGACGTCAGCTTGAAAACTTGAGCCGAACGATCAAGGGCATGGGCACTGGACCGCGCCTGAGGGCAAGGCGATCAAGCTCTGGCCGCTGAGCGCAAATACCCCTTGGTGTAATAAGCTATGTACATATTCAACTGTCTGTTTAAACTTACAGATTCTGATTGCGCCAATTCAAGCTCACGCAACCGCCCTATATCTAAGCGGCCCTGACTCTTCTCACCTGGGAGATTGCCTTGAACATCTACATCGTTCTATTCCTGTCATTTGGCGCCGTCTTTGGTCTCTCGACCTACTCTTATCAGCACATCTTCAGCGAGGGGCCCCACAAGGTGGAGACATCCGAAGGTGGCTCGACGCTGGGCGGTCGCGTGCTGTGGGCCATGGTCTGCACTTTCTTGTGGCCCATCATGATCCTCACCGGGCTCAACTCGGCCTGGATCCTGGCCAAGCGCAAGCGGCAGGCCGCCGTTGCAGACCAGTGAGCCTGGGCTGTGTCCTGAGCCCTTGTTGATCTGCGTTCGCCAGTCAGATCGCTGAGGCAGCCGCTGATCACCACACCCCTATCGGTCCAACATAGAAAACGGCCCCAAGGGGCCGTTTCTTTATGAACTTACGGGGAGGATTGCCCCCCGCACAGCAAGAGGCCGGGCACCGGAGTGCGGGCGCAATCCGAGCCTAAGGTGGCGTCGGCCAGTCTCAAACCCCGATCACGCCCCCGTCGCTGCGTGTAATCACGATGGTTGCGGAGCGGGGACGGCCCGGGCGGCCATAGCCTTTGTTGCCCGGCCACTGGCTTTGCAGATCGGTCACGCTCTTGCTTTCTTCGCCCGGGTGCTGAATGTTGACGAACAGCGCCCGGCCGCCCGGCGCCTCGGTCACGCCGGTGATCTCGCTGCCTTTGGGGCCAATCAGAAAGCGGCGCAGCCGCGCATCGCCCAGGGTCGCGCCGACAAAAGTCTCCTGCGTGCCGGTCTGCTCCACGCCATTGACCAGCATGCGGTTCTTGGCGGTGACTTTGCTGCCATCTCCGACCTGGCCGGGTAAGGCTGCGAGCATCATGCAGTGCGTCTCGTCGGTCATGGCACCGTCGTCGGTCTGTATCCAGCAGATGCCAGTGGTGGGGCTGAACCACAAACCATCGGGCGAAGAAAAGGAGTTCTTGGCGCTCAGGCCCGACAAGTTAGCATCGCCTGCATCTTCCTCGGCGCCGAAGAGGAAGATGTCCCAGCGAAAGGCGATTGCGGTGGCAGTATCGGCATCCTCGCGAAAGCGAATGATGTGGCCATTGGGGTTGCCTGCGCCCTTTTTGCCATCGACGTCCATGTAGGCGCGCGGGTTGGCGGCGTCGACCCGGCCCGGCGTGCGGTTGGCCGCGCTGTTGTTGGTCAGCGTGACGTAAACCTCGCCGTTCTTCGGGTTGACGGCGGCCCACTCGGGGCGGTCCATCTTGGTGGCGCCCACGGCGTCGGCGGCGATGCGAGTCTGGGTGTAGATCTCCCCCTGGTTTTCAAACTTGAAGGCCGCGTAGTTGGCGATGCGCGGGTCCTTGATAGTGAGCTCGATCCACTGGCCGCGCCCATCGGCATCAAAACGGGCCGCATAGAGCTTGCCTTCGTTGAGGTACTTGTCACCGACAGAGATGCCGCCGCCGATGTCCTTGGGGTCCCACAGGGCGGTGCTGACGAACTTGTAGATGTACTCGTTGCGCGCATCGCAGCCCATATAAAAAGCCAGCGGCTGGCCGGCCTTGGGCAAGCTGCAAACCGCGCCCTCGTGGGCCATGCGCCCCATGCTCACCCGCTTGACCGGGTTGGACGAGGGGCTGAGCGGATCGATCTCGACGTTGTAGCCAAAAGTGTTGGCTTCGTTGCGGAAGTCGCGCTCGGCGTTGGCGCCGACAGCAGCCACGTTCCAACGGGCAAAGCGGTCGTCGGTAGTCGAGACGGTATGCCAGCCCTGGCTGATCGCACGGGTCTGGCCCGCCGCCGGCGGGGCTGAGGCGACGCCGTAGCGGCGCCGCGCCGTAGTCTCCTTGGCCGCGATCGCCGCGCCGCCGCCGGTCACCTGGAAATAAAACGCCCAGTTCTCCTCGCAAGCCAGGTAGGTGCCCCAGGGCGTTTTGCCGTGGCCACAGTTGTTGAGCGTGCCGCGCGCCATCGAACCCGAGATCTCCCAGCGGGTGACCATCTGCGCTCGGATCTCGTCGATATGCGCGCGCGGGCCGGCGATGCGCGCCGGCGTCTGCGCGGTGATGCGGCGGTTGAGGGGCGAGTCGGCCTTCATGGTCCAGCCCTGCGGGCCGCGCACGACCTCGACCACCGAAACGCCATGGTGGTTGATCTCCTTGAGCACTTCGAGCTCAGGCCTTGCGCCCAAGTCCCAGTCACCGAACTGGGTGAACTTCTTGCCCGAGACGCCATTGGAGGTCTGGCCCTTCGGATGCATCAAGTGCGCATCGGCCGAGCTCTCGTGATTGACCACCAGCACCGCCCGACCGGTGTCGGTTTCGGTGTAACGGCCCTGGGCGTCGATGAAATAGATGTCCAGCGCATCATGGTGGTCACCGATGCGGCGCGACCAGTCGTCGACTTCGGCTCCGGTGTTGGAATAGGCAGGCAGCTTCGAGTCGAGGCTGTCGCCAGTGGCATGCAACACGGTGTAGCGGTAGCCCGGGGGCAGCACCACGTCGTCGAGCAGGCTCTTGTCCAAAGAGGGAAATCCCAGGGCGCTGGCCATTTGCCCCCCCGAGGCGCCCATCAGCGTCGCGCAGCCAGGCAGCACCGCCAAGCCGGCCAGGCCCAGACCGCCGCGCAGCACCATGCGCCGGCTCGGACTGGCCAAGGCCTGCGAAAGCACGCTCTCAAAATGCGGATTGTTTGTGGGGTTGCTGTCGATTTCGTGATCAGGATGGGACATGGAAGGCTCCTAGATAAAGACTCATCTAGTGAAGCTCACCGATGTGACAAATTCGTGTCAGCCGCGAACCCTGGATGGGATTGAAGGACGCCGCTGGCAGCACTCGGCAGTCTGCCCTAGGCTACATGAACATGCTACGCCCGCACATCAGACAGATGCCACAGCACCCGTGCAAGGTACTGCTGGCCCTCGCTCTACCCCTTGTTCTGGCCGCTGCGCTTATCAGCCCAGCTTGCGCGGTAGACGTGCCGCATCGCAATCCACCGGCCGAAGAAAGAGCGGTCCGCCAGGCGCGCGAGGCCATTGCCGAACAGGCTTGGCGGCGCGCGATTGAGCTGCTGCAAACCCACACCCTCGCCTACTCCGACGACGCCGATGCCCACAACTTGCTTGGCTACAGCCTGCGCCAGATCGAGAGCTACGAGCTGTCGCTGGCGGCCTATGAAAGAGCCTTGGCGATCGACCCCGAGCACCTGGGTGCGCACGAGTATCTGGGACAGCTGATGCTCACCCTGGGCCGGCGCGAGCGCGCCATGCACCATCTCAGGGCCCTGGAGCGACTGTGCCAGGCCAGCTGCGAGGGCTACCAGCAACTCAAGCGCTCGCTCGAGTCTGCGGCGCCAGCACGAGCGCGCGGCTACGGGCGATGAGGGCAGGCGGTCTGGGGCCTCTCCCCCTGCTCCGTGCAGCTGGCCAAGCTTGGCAATAGGCTGAGCTCAGAACAGCTCGCCCTGCAAGCGGGCCTGCCCGCTTGGCTGCGGCGCAGACGCTCCAGCCCGGCGCCGACCGGTCTGCGGTAGCCCGCTCTTGCGCGAGCCATGCTTGTCCTGCAGCGCCTGGGCCTGCTGCTGCGCCTGGGGGCTTTTGCGCAGGCCATAAAGCGTTTCCTTGGCATGGCGCAAGGCGCTGGCCTCGTCGACGATGGGCTGCGGGTAGGCGCTGGTGCCAAACTCCGGCACCCACTGCGCCACGTAGCGGCCTTCGGGATCGTGGTCGCGGGCCTGCTTGGCGGGGCTGTAGATGCGCAGGGTGTTGATGCCGGTGGTGCCTGACTGCATCTGCATCTGGCTCCAGTGGATGCCGGGCTCGAAGTCGAGAAACTGGCGGGCCAGAAAGAGGCCCGGCTCGCGCCAATGCAACCAGAGGTGGTAGGCCGCAAAACTCACCAACATCGCGCGCATGCGAAAGTTCAACCAACCGGTGGCGCGCAGCTGGCGCATACAGGCGTCGACCATGGGATAGCCGGTACGGCCCTCGCACCAGGCTTGCAGGCGCTCGGTGTGGGCTGCATCCAGCGGCGCGCCATCGCCGGCTCGCAGGCCGTTGACCGACTTCGCCAGGTTGTGGCATTCCATGGCCGGCTCATCCTCGAGCTTTTGCATGAAGTGGCAATGCCAGCGCAGACGGCTGGCAAAGCTGCGCAGGGCCCAGGCCAGTTCGCGATCGCCGCAGTCAGCGATGCGCGCCTCTGTGGCCTGATGCACGCTGCGCATCGACAAGGTGCCAAAGGCCAGATGGGCGCTCAGCCGGCTGCAGCTGTGCGGCGCCGTCAGCGGGCTCGACAGGGCCTGCCGGTAAGGGCGGGCACGTTCGGCCAGAAAGTCATCCAGGGTATGCCAGGCGGCGCCTTCGCCTGCCGCCGGCAGCTGACGGCCGGGCGTGCTCAAGCCCAAGTCACGCAACGAGGGCAACGCTTCGGCTTGCAGGCCGGCCGCGCCCTTAAAGCCCGTCGGCTCGGCTGTGATCGGTGCATTCATGCGCTGCAACCAGCGCCGGGCCCAGCCATCGCGCGAGCGCAGCCGCCGCACCACCCCGGTTTGCGGCAGCTCCAACCATTGCACCGATGCGCTGCTACACCAGCGAGCGACTTCCTGGTCACGTCGAAAGCTCCAAAGGGGGCCAGTCTCCTCGTGGCTGAGCAAATGGGTAAAACGCCATTGCTGATGCAAAGCCTGCAGCACCGCCGGCATGGAGCCGGTTCGCACCAGCAGCGGCAGCCCCAGGGCTGCGAGCTTGGCCTGCAGTTCGGCGGCACAGGCCAAGTAGAAAGCCACGTGCTGCGGATCGCATTCAGGGCTGTGCAACCACTCAGGCTCGATCACCAACAAGCCGGCGGCTGATTCAAACTGCATGGCCTGCGCCAAAGGCGCATGGTCGAGCAGGCGCAGATCGCGCTTGAACCAAACCAATGCACGAGCGCTGCTCACAAGGCGGCAGGGCCGGTCAGGCGTCCTGTTGGCCAGTTTCGGGCGCATCAGCGCCCGTAGCCTTTGCCTCGTACGCAACCTCAGCCGGCGCGCTCATGCTGTGTCCATTCCACTGCTGGCCGCACCAGCAGCGGCCCGCGGGATCGATGATGCAAGTGCCGCTGCCGCAGCAGCGTGGGTCGTCGCTCACTTTTTGGGTCCTCTATCGGCGTTAGGTCGGTACAAGCCGACAAGTGCGCTATTGGAGCCCAGTCTGGCGCGGGCCGCAGGGCGCACGCTACAAATCCCCGCAGCGCGGGTCTGATTGATGCCGGGCGCAGGGGCGCTTTGAAGCCGCTGCAGTCGCTGCACCGCTGGCCACCATCACCAACGGCGACGGAGCCATGAACTGCGCCGCGAACCCGTCCGGCGAGGCAACTTCATGGGTGATGTCCCGAACAGGGGTGTCAGTCCTCGATGCGCGAATTACTGGTAATGCCCCCGACAGGCGATTACGGTCAACTCCAGATCGTCCACCCCGTACACCAATCGATGCACATCGTCGATTCGTCGGGACCAGTAGCCCGACAGGTTGCCCAACAAGGGCTCGGGTTTTCCGATGCCCTCGAAAGGGTCGCGCCAAGCTGCATCGATCAACAGCTTGATGCGCTTGAGCGTCTTTTTGTCCTGCCCTTGCCAGTACAGGTCATCGCCCCATGCAAGCGCAGTGAATGCGATCCCCCGACTCATGGGGTGATCAGTTCACGGCGCTTGGCTTTGCCGGCTTTGTGCTGGGCGATTGATGCTGCCAAGTGCGCTGCATTGGCGGGACTGGACAGCAGGTACAGGGTTTCCGCCATGCTCTGGTAGTGCGCCATGGACATCACCACCGCATCACCGCCGCCGCGGCGGGTGATGATGGTGATGTCGGCATCGTTTTCTACGCCGTCCAGGACGGACTTCAAACCATTGCGGGCTTCTGAGTAACTGATGATTCGCATGGCACCAACGTGTCCAATTAGTTGATCAAGTATCGTAGGCGCGCCGCGTCGTCAAGCCTCGGGAAACCTCTGAAAAAACCTGATTTTCCGCCCCCTCCAAGCTAAAGACGCGCTGCACGCGCGGGGCAGCCAATGACACCCTCGGCGCTTACAAAATGAAAGCCCCGGACGGGAAACTGGCTGGGGCTTTTTGCTGGGCATAGCGATCAGGCGGCCGCCTGCAAACACGCTGTGTGAATCAAGCGAAAGAGCCCATCGGGCCGGGGTAGCTCACTTCTGCCAGACGCCCTGTATCCACGTCGTAAATAAAGCCCCGCACGGTGACCGCGTCCGGGCCGCTGGCGGGAATCCAGGGGTGGTTCAAGATGGCCGACATGCCTCGGCGCACGTCCCACTGCAGGCGCTCTGCGTTCTTCCCGTCCGATGGCGAATCCAGCGGCTCAATCGCACCCCTGAAGGCGTGAAACTGGGAAGGGGTGGAAGCGCATTTGTGGCAACTCATGAAGGGGCGGTTTGTGGCTTGGCCGAGCAGCTTTTCAGCGGCGGGATCGCCCTCCAAACCTGCTTTGAGCAAGTCATCGGTAAAAGCCAGCATGCCACAGCGGGTGTGGTGAATCAGGATGAATTCGCGGGTGTTGAGCAGGTGGTGCGAAATGATCAGTGAGCGGATCGCATCATCGGTGACCACGCCGCCTGCATTGCGAATGATGTGCGCGTCACCCGTTTGGATGCCCAACAAATCTTCCACGTCCAGCCGTGCATCCATGCAGGCCACCACCGCCACGCGCTTGGCCGGTGCGATGGCTTGGGCGCCGGGGTGCGAAGACTTGTGCAGAGCGGTGCCGCTGGCATACAGCTGGTTGTTGGCAACGAGTTGGTCAGTGATTGAGTCGGTCATGATGCGTCCCTTTGGTCAATAGGAGGCGCATCATAAGGCTGAAAATGAATAAAAAATAGCTACATATTCAAGCAGGGCCGCGGCCACAGCGAGCCGCATCGACCGCACGGTTGGCGTGGCCGATGTCGATATCTCCTACTTCTGCACCCCTGCAAAAGGGGAGGATTACCCGCGCAGGATGCGGCGGCGCAAGGTGGTCTGCACTTGGCCCACGGCTTTCGCATTGACGCCGGTGGCAGGGCGGAAGATCACACCCGGCCTTCGGGCTTGAATGCGGGGCTCTCGCGCAGCGGAAATTCATCGGCGTTGTCCGCCAAGGCCGGTGGCGGTGCCGCCTGGATGCGGGCGCTCTGCCGCGCTTGCTTGACAGCGTGTTTGCGGCTGTTGCCGCGCACCCGCATGCGCCACACTTGGAACGAGCGCGCTTTCAGGTGTTGCCGCATCAGGGCGATCA
>JBILDR010000110.1:0-10895 GCA_044352515.1 Polaromonas sp. | reverse complement strand
ACGCTGGCGACCGGCACTGGCAAGACCTTCATCGCTTTCCAGACTGCGTGGAAGCTGTTTCAGAGCCGGTGGAATCTGACTGATGCCAAGGGCGAGGGCGAGCCGACCCGACGGCCCCGAATCCTGTTCCTGGCCGACCGCAACATCCTGGCCGACCAAGCCTACAACGCGTTCTCTGCTTTCGACGACAAGGCGCTGGTACGAATCGACCCGGCCGACATCCGTAAGAAGGGCAAGGTGCCAAAGAACGGCAGCATCTTCTTCACCATCTTTCAGACCTTCATGAGCGGGCCGGGTGACACGCCCTACTTCGGCGAGTATCCGTCCGACTTCTTCGACTTCATCATCATTGACGAGTGCCACCGGGGCGGTGCCAACGACGAGAGTAACTGGCGCGGCATCCTCGATTACTTTGCGCCAGCCGTGCAGCTTGGCCTGACCGCGACGCCCAAGCGCAAGGACAACGTGGATACCTATGCCTATTTCGGTGAGCCGGTGTTCGTTTATTCGCTCAAGGATGGGATCAACGATGGCTACCTGACGCCCTTTCGCGTCAAGCAGATTTCCACCACGCTCGACGAGTATGTCTATACGCCGGACGACAAGGTGGTGGAAGGCGAAATCGAGGCTGGAAAGCGGTACGAGGAAGCAGACTTCAACAAGATCATCGAGATCAAGGAGCGCGAGAAAAAGCGCGTCGAGATTTTCATGTCGCTGATTGACCAGCGGGAAAAAACGCTGGTGTTCTGTGCCACGCAGGATCATGCCTTGGCGATTCGTGACCTGATCAACCAGATCAAGACCAGCACTGACCCCAACTATTGCCATCGCGTAACAGCTAACGACGGTGCCCTGGGCGAGCAGTGGTTACGGGATTTTCAGGACAACGAGAAGCACATCCCGACGATCCTTACTACGTCGCAAAAGCTATCGACCGGCGTCGATGCGCGAAACGTGCGCAATATCGTCCTGCTACGGCCGGTGAATTCGATGATCGAGTTCAAGCAGATCATTGGGCGTGGCACAAGGCTTTACGACGGTAAGGACTACTTCACGATCTACGACTTTGTGAAGGCGCACCATCATTTCAGTGACCCGGAGTGGGATGGCGAGCCGATAGAGCCGGAGGTTTGCGCGAAGTGCCATTCGGTTCCATGCCAATGCCTGAGGAACCCACCCCAGCCATGTGTTGCTTGTGGCAACGCGCCCTGCACCTGCCCCAAGGAGCCTTGCAAGAAGTGCGGGCAGCGCCCCTGTGTGTGCAAGAAGAAGGCGAAGGTGAAACTGGCGGATGGCAAGTCCCGCTCGATTCAGCACATGGTGGCCACTAGCTTCTGGCACCCGGACGGCACCCCGATGTCGGCAAAGCAGTTCATGGAGGCACTGTTCGGCAAGCTGCCAGACTTCTTCAAGGATGAAGGCGAACTGCGGGCGCTATGGAGCGCACCCGATACCCGTAGGAAGCTGTTGGAAGGTTTGGCCGAGAAGGGCTTTGGCAAGGATCAGCTGGCGGAAATGCAGAAGATCATTGACGCTGAGAAGAGCGACCTGTTCGACGTGCTGGCGCATGTGGCCTATGCCCTAGAGCCGCTGACCCGAGAAGAACGTGCGGATCGGGCAATGGCGGTCATCAGTGAGAACTTCAGCCCGAAGCAGCAGGTGTTTCTTGACTTTGTGCTGTCGCACTATGTGGCGCTTGGGGTGGAAGAGTTGGATCAGACTAAGCTGACGCCGCTGTTGAAGCTGAAGTATCACGACTCGATTCCGGATGCTGTGGCTGATCTGGGCAGGCCGGATGAGATCGGGAAGGTGTTTAGTGGGTTCCAGCGGTATTTGTACGCGGAACCAGAGCCTTCTGGTTCAGTCTCGACGGCGGGGTGAGATTGATGACGGCGAAAATCCACACAGTCGAGTCCATTTGGTCGCAGTTGCCGGACTTGGAGGCCATTTGTTCGGCAACTGTTAGTAGTCAGTTGGCTGGATGGGAAGATTTGGTTGTTGCGTGCCTTGAGGCCGGCATGCTCGCTCCTATGGTGCCAACCAAGAAGAAGCTCGATGTGCGGCTCCTCACGGCTGCACCATTCCTGAAATGCACTCTTGATGATCTGCGTGGAGTCTGGCTTCTAATTGATCGTGGCTATACGTCACAGGCGGCGGCAGTAGCCGCTGCGCTATTCGAGAATGCGCTGACGGCTGCGGTCATTGCTGGTTCAGAGGAACTGGCGCGGCAAGCATCAAAGTCAAAGGATGGTGAGATACCTTGGGGTGCGAAGGAGCTTTGCCAGTTAGATACGAAGCGAGAAATGGCGTTAAAGCCGCTGGGCGGAAAGGGGCCGTCTCAAAAGGAATACGAAGACGGCTGGACAATTTCGTACTTCCACTACAAGTGGCTATGCCAAGTGAAGCATCCAACTTGGCAAGCGGCAACTCATGCCATTCGTTCAACTGTTGTTAAAGATCGCGAGTACGCAGTCCGGCCTGGGCCAAACAACCTCGACGATGATTTGCAGGTGAAGGCTCGCGTGTTAGCCGTCTCACTAACGAAGGCGCTTCAGGCAATCAAATCGTTTTTCTTGTCACTGGATGGGGATGATGCGTCCGAGGAATACAACGCCTTTGAGGACAAGATTAACAAGGTTCACTTCGGAGTCATGGAGCTAATCAAGAAGCAGTACGGGAAACCATCACCGATACAAGTTCTCAATCGCGGATTTATCAAGACCGACTTCTCATCATTGAAGGAGCGGTTTGGTGAGTGAGCGGCTAGCTTGCAATGGTTAGGGCACGAGTTGAGGTGGTTCAACGCCTGGCAACTTGAGCAGCGATAGTGACAAGAACGGCCTCAGCACTGATAAAACGGGGGAACAAAAGGGGGAACGGATGATATATTTTTTCCGGCAAAGTCCTTTGTAATCAATGACTTACGAGCATGGTTCAGTAGACGCCAGCCCATTCACTAGGGCTCGGATATTCTCCGGGCCCTTTTTCTGCCCGAAATCCCCGCACCATGCGGTAGGGTCAGGTCCATTGGACGCCGCATGAAAGCAGTCTTTCAGTATCCGTCCGGCCAACCCATCTTGAGTCGACCTGATGAAGCTGGCATCGTGTACACGATTGGAGGATCGTGGAGACGATGGAACAGTTTTCAAACGATGGCCGGCCTCGCCGGCGTGAATACAGCAAGCCGTTCAAGGCGCAGGTTGTCGCCCAGTGCGGGCAGCCTGGCGCCAGCGTCGGTGGTGTTGCTTTGTCCCATGGCCTGCACTCGAACATGGTGCATCGCTGGCTTCGGGAGGCGCGGCAAGATCTGGCTTTCACGCTCACTGCGAGCCAGGGCGAGCCAGCCGCATTTGTTGCTTTGCCACTGCCGTCGCCGGTAAGCGCTGCGGGCGACCAGGTTGGTGCCGTACCACCGTTGCTGCAATTGCGACTTCAGCGAGCGGACTGGGTGGTCAACTTGCAGTGCCCAGCGCCCGAGTGTGCGGCGCTGCTGCGCGAGCTGCTTCGGTGATCCGCATCGAGGCGATCTGGATGTCCACCGAACCGCTGGACATGCGCGCCGGCTTTGACAAAGCCCTGGCGCGGGTGGTGCAGGTCTTTGGCGCGGCTCACCCCCACCACGCCTACCTGTTTGCCAACGCCCGTAGCAACCGCATAAAGGTGCTGGTGCACGATGGCTTTGGGCTGTGGCTGGCGGCCCGGCGGCTCAACCGGGGGCGCTTTGCCTGGGGTGACAAAACGCACGGCGCGAGGACAGTACTGAGCGCCGAGCAGCTGCAGGCTCTGCTCATCGGCCTGCCCTGGCAAGGGCTGGGGCCAGGCGCAGTGATCACCATGCTGTGAATCTTGAAGGCGCATGCCTTGCAGTGCAATGCGTGAATGTTCCAATGGGCAAGGGCACTGCGATGAGCGACGATCATGCCCATGCCTGAATCGCTCGATCTGCAAAACCTGGACGCCACAACGCGTCAGGCTGTGCAGGAGCTGCTTGACAGGCTCGCGCAACAAACTGCTCTGGCGCAACAGCAAGCCATCGTCCTTGAGCGCCAAGCCGGTGAGCTCAAACACAAGACGGTCCTGCTGGACAAGCTCACCTACGAGATGGCCGTCCTCAAGCGGCTCAAGTTTGCCGCCAAGACCGAGGCGCTGAACGCCGGGCAAGCCAGCCTGCTGCAAGAGTCGCTGGAAGAAGACTTGCAAGCGGTGGGCCAAGAGATCGAGCAACTGCGAACACCGGCCGAGAAGGCCGAGCTCAGCGATAAGCGCCAGCCTAAGCGCCTACCGCTGCCCGAGCATCTGCCGCACCAGGAATTTGTGCACGAGCCCGAGAGCACCGAGTGCTGCGGCCAGCCCATGACGCGCATGGGCGAGGAGAGCAGCGAGAAGCTCGACTATCAGCCCGGCGTGTTCACGGTACACCGCCATGTGCGCGGCAAATGGGTCTGCGCCTGCTGCAGTACGCTCAAGCAACAGCCTGTCGATGCGCACATCATCGACAAAGGCCTGGCCACCACCGGCTTGCTGGTCCAGGTGCTGGTGGCCAAGTACGCCGATCACCTGCCCCTGTACCGCCAAGAGGCCATCTACGCCCGCGCCGGGGTGCCACTGAGCCGCTCGACGCTGGCGCAATGGGTGGGCAGCTGCGGCGTGCAGTTGCAGCCGCTGGTCGATGCGCTGCGCCAGGCAGTCCTTGGCCAGCGCGTCCTCCATGCCGATGAAACGCCGGTGCAAATGCTCAAGCCGTCCAGCCAGAAGGACGGCAAGACCCACCGTGCTTACCTGTGGGCCTACACGCCCAGCCAGTACCAAGGCCTCAAGGCCGTGGTCTACGACTTCTGCGAAAGCCGCGCCGGCAGCCACGCCAAGGCCTTCCTGGACGGTTGGCAGGGCACGTTGGTGGTTGACGACTACTCGGGCTACAAGCAACTGATGGACGAGCGCATCACCGAGGCTGGCTGCTGGGCCCATGCGCGGCGCAAGTTCTTCGAACTGCATGCGGCCAGCAAGAGCCAGATTGCCCAGCAGGCGCTGCTGCTCATCGGGGAGCTCTATGAACTCGAGCGCCAGGGGCAACACGTAGATGCCGATGAAAGGCTGCGCATACGCCAGCAGCAAAGCCGGCCCATCATCGACAAGCTCTATAGCTGGCTGACCGAGCACCGCCCCAAGGTACCCGAGGGCTCAGCCACGGCCAAAGCGATGGACTACAGCCTCTGGCGCTGGCCGGCATTGACCCTGTTCCTGGCCGATGCGCAGGTGCCCATCGACAACAACTGGGTTGAAAACCAAATCCGCCCCATCGCCCTGGGCCGCAAGAACTGGCTGTTCGCAGGCTCACTGCGCGCCGGCCAGCGCGCCGCCGCAGTGATGAGCCTGATCCAATCGGCCAAGCTCAACGGCCACGATCCGCACGCCTACCTCAAGGACGTGATGGACAAGCTGCCGACCTGGCCCAACAGCCGCATCGACGAGCTGCTGCCGCAGCACTGGACGCCAGCGGGCATCAGCACTTGATCGCTGCGCCCGTCGTCAAGATGGGTTGGCCGGACGGATACCCAGCAGGGTCAGCCGGGAACTCTCCGACAAGGCCTTCGTTGGCCAGTGCCGCCTGATCGAGATGGGCTTTCGCCAGGGCGGCCCGGCAGGCTTTGGCCTGCGCCGGGTGCTGATTGACCGGTCTGGCCAATTCAAGGGCGAACTCAAACGCGGTGAGCACAAAAGCCTGCAGATCGACCGGGTCATTCTGATGCCGGGGCCGAACTGCTCGACCACCTCAAGGCCCTGTACGCCTAATGCGGCCGCCTGTCGGGCTTCATCATCGACCAGGCTCCGGCGCTGCCCAGTGCAGCCACCTACATCCAGCGCTTTGGCAGCCTGACCCGGGCCTATGAGCTGGTGGGCTACCACTGCCCGCGCAGCACCGAGTTTCTGGAAATCAACCGCCGCCTGCGCCAGCTCCACCCCGAAATCGTCAGCCGCACCGAGCACACCATTGCCGAGCTGGGCGGCCACATCACCCGGGACCCCCAAACCGATTTGCTGACCCTCAACGACGAACTGGTCATCAGTCTGGTGCTGGCCCGCTGCCAGACCGCCGCCAACGGCCACCAGCGCTGGCGCATCCGATTTGACCCGGCTAGGTTCGATCCCGACATCACCGTCGCCATCCGTCTGGACGCCGCCAACACCCAAGAACTGGACTACTACCTGCTGCCCCGGCTGGACCTGCCCGAGCAGGAGATCCGCGTGAGCAACAAGAACAGCGCCGACTTCGAATGCTTTCGCTTTGACGACCTGAACTTCTTCTACGGCATGTCCGAGCGAGAGCGACTGCAGCGCCGTGTCTGACCCCACCCCAGCGCCAAAACATCCACCACCCAGAAAGGAAGCCCACCCATGACACCCCAACCAACCCGCCCACCCCAGAACAGGAGCCCATCATGCTGACCGGCACCCCCGAAACCGTAACCCTCGTTCCCATCAACCGGATCGAGATCCTCAACTCCCGCGACCGCAACATGAAGGTCTTCGAGGAGATCGTGGACAACATCCGCACCATCGGCCTCAAAAAACCCATCACCGTCGCCGAGCGCCCAGGCGACGATGGCGACCCGCGCTACGTGCTGGTCTGCGGCGAGGGGCGCCTCAACGCCTTCCGCATCCTGGGCGAAACCCACATCCCCGCCCTGGTGGTGGACGTGAGCGATGAAGACGCCTTCATCATGAGCCTGGCCGAGAACATCGCCCGGCGCGGCTACCGCCCACTGGAGATCCTGGCCGACATCGAGGTGCTGAGGAAACGCGGTTACAGCGCCGAGATCATCATCCAGAAAACGGGCCTTTCGCCCAAGTACGTCAAAGACATCGTCTTCCTGCTTGACCAGGGGGAGGAGCGCCTTATCGAGGGCGTGCAGCGCGGCACCATCCCGCTGACCACCGCTCTGGAAATCGCTCGCGCCAACGAGAACGCCGCCACCAGCGGGGAAGATGGCCAAGCGAACTTGGGCGATCTGCTGCAAGAGGCCTACGAAAACGGCCAACTCAAGGGCCGCCAGATCATCGAAGCCAAGCGCCTGATCGAGAAACGCCTGGAACACGGCCCGGCATCCCCCAACCGGGACCAGATCAAGCCGCCCACTTCCAGCTACAGCCTGGTGCGGACCTATCAGCGCGAGGTCGAGCGCCAACGCAAGATGGTTCTGAAAGCCGAGCACGCCCACCAACGCCTGCTGCTGGTGGTGCAGGGCCTCAAAAAGCTCTTTGCCGACGAGCATTTTGTGAACCTGCTGCGTGCCGAGGGACTGGACACCCTGCCCAAGTACCTGGCCGAGCGGATCAACACCCTGGGTGCCGCCACTAACCCGATCACCCCCGAACCCGAAGGAGCGACCTCATGAACCTGGCCATGAACCCCATGCAGCCAAACCCGCGCAACAACCTGACCGAGATGTACCCCGGCATCTACCAGCCCGGTCATGGTGACGGCGGCCACGACGGCCCGAACCTACCGACCGCACCCCTCAACACCCTGCTGGGCTTCGAGCTGGAAACCTACCAGGTGCCGCTGGACCAACTGCTGCCCAGCAAGAAGGTCCCTGACGGCGTGATGAGCACCCGCAAGTACAAGCAGATCGTCTCCAGCATCAACGAGGTGGGCTTGATCGAACCGCTGTCCGTCATCCAGCCCGACCGAAAGAAATCCGAGTACCTCGTGTTGGACGGCCACCTGCGTGTCCTAGCCCTGAAGGAGCTGGGCATGAGCGTCGGCCCTTGCTTGTTGGCACGTGACGACGAGACTTTTTCCTACAACCACCACATAAATAGACTGTCGACGATTGCCGAGCACTACATGATCCGCCGCGCCATCGACCGGGGTGTGAGCAAGGAGCGGCTGGCCCGGGCCTTCAACGTCAATCTGAGCTCCATCAACCGGCGCATCAACCTGCTCGAAGGCATCTGCCCCGAGGCCATCACCCTTCTGCAAGACAAGCAGTTCACGCCAGACGTCACGCGCATCCTGCGTAACATGAAGGCCGCCCGCCAGGTGGAGGCGGTGGAGCTGATGATCGCGAGCAACACCATCACCGTGGCCCACGCCGAGGCCCTGCTCAAGGCCACGCCGCCCGAGCAACGCACCGATGTGAAGCCCGCCGAGCGGGAGAAGAAGACCGCGCCCATCGAGCAGATCGAAAAGCTGGAAAAGGAGATGAGCCAGGTGCAGGAGAAGTACCAGGAGGCCGAATCCAACTACGGCTCCGACCTGCTCAATCTCGTGGTCGCCAAGGGCTACCTCACCAAGCTACTGGCCAACGAGGCCGTCAAGAGCTACATCGGCCGCCACGAGCCCGAAATCCTGACCCACCTGGAACTGGTGGTGAACACTGTCAGCATGGAAGAGGCGGTGCAGCAGCAACAGACCGAGACCGCCGAAGCAACACTGGAGGAGGTCGGCACCGGGTTCTGACGCCGGGCACCACACTGGCGCAGCCCCATATCATTTTTTGATTCGAAAATTAATTCCGTTCAGATCTCGAACGGAAAGCGGCTCTGCGGTAAACTTGTTCGACTTCATACGGAAGTGCGCAACACTTTTTTACTTCGTTACAGCCACCGACCGCGCCAGCCGATCGTGGTACGGCATGGCGGTAGCGTGCCCAAAGCCATTACAGACTTCAAAACAAACCAAAAAAGAGCCGCTCAAGACTATGACCAGCCGCCAAGCCAAGATCCAAGAAGACACCCATTTCCGGATCATGCGCATCCTGCAAGAGAACCCGGACCTGACCCAGCGCGAGCTGGCCGAAATGCTCGGCATGAGTGTGGGCGGGCTGAACTACTGCCTCAACGCCCTCATCGACAAAGGCTTTGTGAAGATGGGCAACTTCCAGAAGAGCAAGAACAAGTTCAAGTACGTCTACCTGCTTACCCCCCAGGGCATTGCCGAAAAGGTAGCGCTGACCAGCCGGTTTCTGAAACGCAAGATGGAAGAGTACGACGCGTTGAAGGTCGAGATCGAGGCGTTGAAGGGGGAAGTGGGCGAAACCCAAGGCAACGGCCAGAAAGTACAAAAAACATGAGTCTTCCGCTGAAGGTTCTTATCGTGTTTGGAACGCGCCCCGAGGCCATAAAAATGGCACCTTTAGTGCGCGCCCTTACAAAAATAGAAGGCATTGAGGCCAAAGTCTGTGTAACCGCACAGCATCGGCAGATGCTGGATCAGGTCTTGAATCTTTTTAAGATCAAACCTGACTTTGATCTTGATCTGATGAAGCCAGGACAAGATCTAACGGACATCACCTGCAATATTCTGTTGGGTATGCGGTCGGTGTTCAAAAAGTGGCACCCCGACTGGGTGCTTGTCCATGGTGACACTACGACTACGCTCGCCACAAGCCTTGCGGCTTATTACGAAAAGATCTCGGTTGGACATGTGGAGGCAGGGTTACGCACGGGTAACATTTACTCGCCGTGGCCAGAGGAGATGAATCGTCGCATCACTGGTGCTATTTCAGCGGTTCATTTTGCCCCCACAGAAACAGCTAAGACCAATTTGCTCCGCGAAGGCGTAGAGGAAGGCAGCATCTTCGTTACTGGAAATACGGTCATCGATGCCCTGCTGGATATTGCACAGCGTGTCCGCATAGATTTTTCACTGTTGTCTGAACTAGAGCAGCGCTTTGACTTTTTGGACAAAGCAAAGAAGCTGTTATTGGTCACAGGGCACCGTCGTGAAAATTTTGGCGATGGCTTTAACAATATTTGTGCTGCATTGGCAGAAATCAGTAAGCGTGATGATGTGCAAATCGTTTATCCGGTGCATCTTAATCCCAATGTTCAAGAACCCGTTAATCGCTTATTGGGATTAATGCCAAACATTCACCTTATCGAGCCGCAGGACTATCTACCTTTTGTGTACCTGATGGACCAAGCGTATCTGATACTCACTGACTCAGGTGGGGTTCAAGAAGAAGCCCCGTCATTGGGCAAGCCTGTCTTGGTTATGAGGGATACGACAGAAAGACCAGAGGCGGTGGAGGCAGGCACCGTAAAACTGGTAGGCACCAACAAGCAAAGCATCATTACTGAATCAACACGTTTGCTTGATGACAGTATTGAATACCAGCGCATGAGTCACGCGCACAACCCATACGGCGATGGAATTGCGGCAACCAGGATTACGAATTTTCTACTAAGAAAGGCAAAATAAAATGTTTGACACTGTTTCGATGATTGGGCTTGGCTATATCGGACTCCCCACGGCAGCAATGCTCGCGTCGCGCAAAATAAGAGTTATTGGGGTAGACATCAACCAGCATGCTGTAGACACCATCAACAAAGGCGAGATACACATTGTTGAACCTGAGCTTGACATAATCGTCAGCGCGGCAGTAAGCCAAGGTTACCTCAGGGCCACGACCAGGCCAGAGCCTGCAGATGCTTTTCTGATTGCAGTACCCACCCCTTTTATGGGCGACCACGAACCTGATGTCCGCTATGTGGAGGCCGCCGCCAAGTCCATAGCGCCGGTGCTAAAAAAAGGCGATCTGGTCATTCTCGAGTCTACATCACCGGTTGGCACGACAGAGCAAATGTCGGAATGGCTTGGACAAGCCCGTCCAGACCTGACATTTCCGCATCAAAAGGGTGAGGGGGCAGACATTAACGTTGCGTATTGTCCCGAACGTGTATTGCCTGGAAAAGTCGTTCATGAATTGGTCAACAACGATCGTGTCATTGGTGGAATAACCGACAAATGCTCAGCGAGAGCAATAGCTCTATACAAAATTTTCATTGAGGCAAATTGCATTAAAACCAACGCACGTACGGCCGAAATGTGCAAGTTGACAGAAAACAGCTTCCGTGATGTAAACATCGCCTTCGCTAACGAGCTCTCG
>JBILDR010000313.1:0-3207 GCA_044352515.1 Polaromonas sp. | reverse complement strand
TGTGCCGCTTGCACCAAGACTATGCCTTCCCGCGTCTGCGGGTGACGGAAAACGGCGCAGCCTTCAAGGACGTGCTGGCCGACGGTGCGATCAACGATGAGCGGCGCGAATCCTATGTGCGCGAACACATCCGGGCTACCAAGGCGGCTATGGAGCAGGGCGTTCCGGTCGATGCCTATTTCGCTTGGAGCCTCCTGGACAACTTTGAGTGGGCCAGCGGCTATGAAAAGCGCTTCGGCCTGGTGCATGTGGACTACCAGACACTCAAGCGCACGCCCAAGCGCAGCGCGCTGTGGTACCGCCAATTCCTTGAAGGCTGAGCCATGGCCCGCATTGAGCTCAAGCAGCTGTCAAAGTCCTACGGTTCCCAGCTGGTCATACCGGGTGTGGATCTGGCCATTGAAGACGGCGAGTTCATGGTCTTTGTCGGACCTTCGGGCTGCGGTAAATCGACCATGCTGCGCATGCTCGCGGGCTTGGAGGCTTGCAGCGGTGGCGACCTGATATTCGATGGCCAGCGGGTCAACGACATGCCGGCGGCTCAGCGCGGCGCGGCCATGGTGTTTCAGAACTACGCGCTCTATCCGCACATGACGGTGGCCGAGAACATGGGCTTTGCCCTGAAGATGTCGGGCGTGGGCAAGGCCGAGCGGCGTGCGGTGGTGGCGCAGACGGCCGAAAAGCTGCAGCTGACCGAATTGCTCGAGCGCTATCCCAAGCAGCTTTCAGGCGGGCAGCGCCAGCGGGTGGCGATAGGCCGAGCCATTGTGCGCAGGCCCAAGGTCTTCCTGTTTGATGAGCCCCTGTCCAACCTCGACGCAGCGCTGCGGGTGCAGATGCGCATCGAGCTGGCCCGGCTGCACAGCGAGCTGGGGACCACCATGATTTATGTCACCCACGACCAGACCGAGGCCATGACCCTGGGCAGCCGCATCGCGGTGTTCAACAAGGGACGCATCGAGCAGGTGGGTGTGCCCATGGATCTTTATGCAGCGCCGGCCAATACCTTTGTGGCGCAGTTTCTGGGCACGCCCAAGATCAATCTGCTGGCCTACGAGGCGCAGCAAAGCACGCTGGTGCTGGACCGCCAGGTGCGCATGGCGCAGGCTGATCTGAAACTGCCTGTGTCAGCGCTGCAAGGCGGCGCCCAGTTGGGCATTCGCCCAGAAAACGTCAGCATCGGCGACCCTGGCACCGGCTTGAACGCGGTGGTCGAGTTCACCGAAAGGCTGGGCGATGCGATGAATGTCTACCTGCGCCTGCTTCATGGGCAGGAAGCCATGATCGCCAAGATCAGTCAGGTGCATCAGCCCTTGCAGATCGGGCAGACCGTGGGTGTGCAGCTAGATCCCGCCCGAATCTTGGTTTTTGACGCGCAGGGTCAGGCGCTACCCGTTTGAGCCACCTGCGGTGCTCACTGTAGTGAGCCCGGCCTCAGACCCTGGCCACCCGGGTCGACTCCCGCGCTACCAGCTTGGCTGAAATCGACACCGGCGCCGGCGCTTCCTTGTTGAGCATTTGCAGCATCGCATTGGCTGCGAGCACGCCAATCTCATAGACCGACTGCTTGACTGTGGTCAGTGGCGGCACGGTAAAGGCCGAGTGGGGCAGGTCGTCAAAGCCGACCAGGGAGATGTCCTCCGGCACCCGAAAGCCCGCATTGCTCAGGGCCAGCCGTATGCCGTAGGCCATCTGATCGTTGGCGGCGATCACCGCTGAAAAAATCTTGCCTGACTGCAGCAGGCGGTTCATCGCCCTGAAGCCGCCCGACTCCTGGAAGTCGCCCTCGACCACCAGAGCAGGGTCGAAGGGCAGTTGCTTTTCCTGCAGCTCGCGCTTGTAGCCTTCAAGGCGCTCGATCGCGTCTTTGTGGTCCATAGGCCCGGATACATAGCCTATGCTGCGGTGCCCCAGGCTGATCAGGTGGCGGGTCGCCATGCGCGAACCCTCGAAGTTGTCGATGTCTATGCTGAAAACCTGCGGCCCTTGCAGCTTGCGCCCTATGACCACAATCGGCAGGTCCTGCGCGATGTCGAGCAAGGTCTGATCGGCGACCCGCCCGGTCAGCACAATGATCCCGTCGACCTTGCGCTCTTGCAGCAGCGTCAGGCGCTCGCGCTCTTCCACCTCGTTCCAGTGGCCGCTGGTAAACAGCGGTACGTACTGGTGCTGACTCAGCACGTCTTCCATGCCGCGCAGGGCTTCGCCGTAGTAGGGGCTGTCGATGAACTGGGTGAGTACGCCCACGCTCATGGTGCGCCCGCCAGCCAAGCTGCGCGCAGCCGGGTCCGGACGAAACTGCAGCATGTCGATGGCCTCGGTGACCGCTGCCATTTTGTTGGGGCTGACCTTGGCCGTGCCGTTGAGGATGCGCGAGACTGTGCTGGGCGATACGCCGGCGAGCTCAGCCACCATGCCCAGGGTCGGCTTTTTGGGGGGTGTCAGGCTTTTTGGGCTCTGATCGAGGGTGGGCATGCTCAGAGGGGCCGGTAAGGTCGAACGGTCGTAGGGCGGCAATAGTGGGCTCAGGGGCTGGTGCGTCGCGCCACTTGCTTGGGCGCGACCGTCAGGCTCGTTCCATCGGAAAAACGTACTTGTAAGTCTTGCTCCCCAGGATTGTAGGCAATGTAAGTCTTTTTTCCGGTAGCCGGATGGCTAAAAACCGCGTGCGACATCACATTGGCCCAGACGCTGGTGTCCGGGGGGCCCATGTCGGCCAGGCTGTGCATCCAGTGGAAGGCACGCGAGCGCGTGTCGCCCAGTTCCACCGAGCCATTGGGGTTCCAGGTCTTGAGCGCCATGGCCGGGTCTTTAATGGCCAGCATGGAGGCAAAGATGTCCTGCCAGATGTCCTTGGACGTGCCGTCGGACTGCCCCGACTGGTCATAAGCCTGGCGCGCTTGCGCGGCCTGCGGGCCGAAAGCCTGTACCTGCGCGGTTGGCAGTTGCGCCAGGTAGGTGGAGGCGGGCGTGATGGGCAGCAAATTAATGCCCATGATCTGACGCGGCTCCTCGGTCCACCAGGTGCTGTAGCCATAGCCACCACCAAACACCATGCTGGCCACCGGCTTGCGGTAGTTGGGGTGGAAGACATCGCCGTGGGCGTTGAACCAGTAATTGAGCACCGAAGAGACCTCGGTCACGTACAGGTAAACGCCCAGCGACTTGAGCGCGGGCTGCGCAGTGGCATCGCCCCACAGGGCCAGG
>JBILDR010000312.1:0-3210 GCA_044352515.1 Polaromonas sp. | reverse complement strand
CGGCCCAGAGATTGGGCCGGGGCCTACCCTTAAATCTGGCTTATCGCATACTCACCCTCCATGAATTCTCCGCCTATGGCCCACGCCCGCATGCAACTGGGCGCAGGCATTGGCTTTGCGCTGGCGGCTGGCCTGGCCTGGGGGCTGGTGTTTGTGGCGCCAGTGCTGTTGCCCGACTATTCGCCGGCCATGCTGACCTTTGGCCGCTACCTGGCTTTCGGCTTGATCGCGCTGCCGCTGGCTTGGCGCGATCGCCGCGCGCTCGCGCAGCTAAGCCGCGCCGACTGGATCGCTGCGCTCAAGTTGGCTGCGGTAGGCAATGTGCTGTACTACTTGGCGCTGTCGGCTGCGATTCAGAGTGCCGGTGTGCCGCTGCCCACGGTGATCATCGGCACGCTGCCGGTGGTGATCGCGGTGAGCGCGAACCTGTCGCGCAAAGAGATCGGCTGGCGACGCCTGTTGTTGCCGCTGCTGCTCATAGGCGCCGGTGTGGCCTTCGTCAACCATGCCGAGCTCGAGCGCCTCAACAGGGTGGGACTCGGCGCGGCCGATCTGACGGTGGGGCTGCTCTTGGCCCTGGCCGCTTTAGCGTGCTGGACCTGGTACCCCATGCGCAACGCCGCCTGGGTACAGGCCAACCCGAAGGTGGGCTCGGGCACCTGGGCGACGGCGCAGGGCATCGCCACTTTGCCGCTGGCAGCCATCGGCATGGCGCTCTACCTGGGCCTGAGCGGGGCGTTGTTCAGCCAGGCGCCCTTAGGCCCCCGGCCCGAGGCCTATCTGGGCCTGATGCTGGCCATTGGCCTGCTGGCCTCCTGGCTGGGCACCTTGTGCTGGAACCGTGCCAGTGCCTTGCTGCCCACCTCATTGGCTGGCCAGCTCATCGTGTTCGAAACCCTGGCTGCGCTGGCCTATGGCTTCATGCACCGAGGGGTGATGCCTGAGCCGACGGCCTGGGTGGGCATTGCCTTGTTGCTGGCGGGTGTGCTGGCCGGCAGCAGGGCTTTTGCAGCGGCGCGTTGACGTCAGCTGCGCTCGGTGCGGCATCAGACGGTGCCGCCGTGCAAGCTTGGCTTGATGCAGATCATGCCCATTGAGCGCTGCTTGCCAGCCACTGTATGCCAAGAGGACTATCGCCATGCCCGCACAAAAAATCCTGGTCTGGGTCGCCCCGGTGCGGGTGTTTCACCTGCTGTTGATGCTCAGCTTCGCCGGCGCTTGGTTCACGGCCGGTAATGAAGACTGAACCGGTCCGAGGCCAGAGCGCGGCGCTGCGACAATAAGCGCCATGTCACCGCAAAGAATTCTGGTCCCCATCGGGGGGGTCCTGCTGATTGCCCTGGGCTACCACTACGCCGGCTGGGCGGGCGTGGCCTTGAGCACAGGCGCTTTGGTTATGTGGATCCTGCTGCATTTCACCCGCCTGATGCGTGTGCTGCAGCGGGCAGCGCAGCGCCCTATCGGCTACTTGGACAGCGCGGTCATGCTCAACGTCAAGCTCAAGCCGGGCATGACGCTCATGCACGTGATCGCCATGACCCGCGCCCTGGGCGAGTTGCGCAGCGAAAAAGACGCCCAGCCCGAGGTCTACCGCTGGACCGACGGTACCGACTCCTGGGTGGAGTGCACTTTTAAAGGCGGTCGCCTGAGCGCCCACCAGATGCACCGACCGCCGCCACCGGATCAGAGCGCCGACCAGGAGCCTGCCGCCCCCTTGCCGCCGCCCCCCTAAAATGGCCAGTCCGACGGCTGTCAGGCCCCTTGAGCCCGCTGCCCGCCCCCTGACCGATTGTTGAAAAGGACTTAGCACATGGCTCCCATTCCCGCTTCCATGGACGACCGCGACGGCAAGATCTGGATGGACGGCCAGATGGTCGAATGGCGCGACGCCAAGATCCATGTGCTCTCGCACACCCTGCACTACGGCTGCGGCGCTTTCGAAGGCGTGCGCGCCTACAAGACCGCGCAGGGCACCGCCATCTACCGTTTGCAGGAGCACACCCAGCGCCTGTTCAACAGCGCCAAGATCCTGCGCATGAATATCCCCTTCAGCCAAGAAGAGGTGATGCAGGCGCAAAAAGATGTGGTGCGCCTGAACAATCTGGAGAGCTGCTACATCCGGCCGCTGACCTGGATCGGCTCGCAAAAGCTGGGCGTCTCGCCCAGGGGCAACAAGATCCACGTCATGGTGGCGGCCTGGGCCTGGGGTGCCTATTTGGGCGAAGAGGGCATGAAGCGCGGCATCCGCGTCAAGACCTCGAGCTTCACCCGCCACCATGTCAACATCACCATGACGCAGGCCAAGGCGGTCAGCAATTACTCCAACTCCATCCTGGCCAATATGGAAGCCCTGGATGAAGGCTATGACGAGGCGCTGCTGCTCGATCCGGCCGGCTTCGTCAGCGAAGGCGCGGGCGAGAACATCTTCGTGATCAAGGACGGGGTGGTCTATACGCCCGATCTGTCGGCCGGCGCGCTCAACGGCATCACCCGCAACACCATCTTGCACATCTGCAAAGATCTGGGTCTGGAGCTGATCCAAAAGCGCATCACCCGCGATGAGATCTACATCGCCGACGAGGCCTTCTTCACCGGCACCGCCGCCGAGGTCACGCCCATCCGTGAGCTCGACCGCATTGAAATTGGCGCGGGCAGCCGCGGCCCCATCACCGAAAAAATTCAGACCGCCTTCTTCGACATCGTCAATGGCCGCAACCCCAAGTACGCGGCTTGGCTGTCCCAGGTCTGAGCCGTTCACCCGAGGCAACACCCATGCAAGTCAAGGACAAGGGCCAGGCGGTCGAGCTATTGGCCAGTGAGCTCAACAGCCAAGGCGGCGTGTTTTGCCCCAATCCCTCGATGGCGCTGTGGAGCAGCCATCCGCGCGTCTACCTGAACGTGGCTGAGACCGGTTCGGTCCGCTGCCCCTACTGCGGCACCGTCTATCGGCTCAAGGACGGCGAGCATTTCCACCCGCACCACTGAGCGCGCCAGCGCGGCCGCAGCCCGCAGCTTGGTAATCGCGCCGCAATGGATAGGCGATGCGGTCATGACCGAGCCCTTGCTCGGCCGGTTGCATGCGCGCGGCGAGCGGCTGACGGTGGCGGCGCTGCCCTGGGTCGCGCCCATCTACCGGGCCATGCCGCAGGTGGCTGAGATCGTCGAATTGCCCTTTGCCCATGGCGGCCTGCAGTGGCGCGCGCGTCGGCA
>JBILDR010000311.1:0-3213 GCA_044352515.1 Polaromonas sp. | reverse complement strand
GATGCTTTTCTGGATCTCGTTGGCGCCGCCGCCGACCATGCCGTGCTTGGCCTCGCGCAGGTAGCGCTCCATATCCATCTCGGGTAGCTGCCCGTAACCGCCCAGCGCCTGCATGCCGTTGAAGGCAGTTTTGAACAGGGTGTCGACCGCAAACACCTTGGCCATAGACACCTCCTTCATCGCGCTCTCACCGCGCGCCATTTTGCAGGCGGCCGAATAGGTTAGCAGGCGGGCCGCCTCGAGGGCGGTGGCGTCTTCGGCCATGCGGTGCTTGAGCACCTGAAACTCCGACAGCGATTTACCAAAGGCCTTGCGCTGCTTGGTGTAGGCCATGGTGTCGTCAAGCGCGGTTTGTGCATTGCCCACATAGGACGCGGCCAGGCTCAGGCGCTCATGCTCCAGGTGCTCGGTGATGTAGGTCCAGCCCATGCCCACCTCGCCCAGCAAGGCTTCCTTGGGCAGGCGCACGTTGTCCAAATAGAGCTGCGTGGTACCCAGGCTGCGCCGAACAATCGTGTTGAGCTTGGTGATGGTCAGGCCCGGCGTGTCATTGGGCATGATGAACAGGCTCAGGCCCTTGTAGCGCTCCTCGCCGGTGCGGGCCAGTAGGACGATGGTCGCGCCCGGCAGGTGGGCGCCCGAGATCCAGGTCTTGTTGCCATTGATGACCCAATGGTCGCCCTCGAGCACGGCGCGGGTGCGCGCCGCTGCTGCGTCCGAGCCCGACTGCGGCTCGGACATGGCAATCGAGAAGGTGCGCTCGCCGCTGAGCACCGGCGGCAGGTACTTGGCCTTTTGCTCGGGCGTGCCGTGGCTAGAAATATTCGTGGCGGTGAACATCGAGGTCATGATGCAGGCCGCGGTGTCCAGGCTGTATTTGGCAATGCCTTCGCAGAAGATCGCAAACATCACCGGATCGGCCGCGCTGCCGCCGTCGCTCTCGGGCAGCAGCAGACCCAGCCAGCCCAGGTCGGCCATCTTGCGGTAGACCTCCCAGGGGAATTCGCGCGAGGCGTCATGCTCGCGGGTGTACTCGCGGCCCACCTCTTTTTCCATGAAGCTGTGCACCGTGTCGCGCCACATGCGCTGCTCGTCTGTAAATCGGAAATCCATGGTCTGCACTCGCTGCGTTTATTCAGGTTTGATGCCCGCTTCCCTGACCAGCGAGCTCCACTTATTGACCTCGGCCTGCACCCAAGCCGCATATTCGGCTGGCTTCATAGGCGCCGGCTCGGCACCCAGGTCCAGCAGACGGGCGCGCACCTCGGGCAACTGAACAACCCGTGCGACTTCGGCATTGAGCCGCTCGACGATCTCGCGCGGTGTACCGGCTGGCGCAAACAGCCCGTTCCAGCCTGACAAGTCGTAGTCGGGTACACCCGCCTCGATGATGGTGGGCAAGTCCGGCAGGAGGCTGCTGCGGGTTCTGGAGGTCACCGCCAAGGGCCGCAGGGTGCCGGCTTTCACCTGGGCCTGGGCCGCGGCGATGTCGCTGAACATCATGTTGACCCGACCGGCGATGACCTCGGTCATGGCCGGCGGATTGCTCTTGAAGGGCACCCGCAACAGGTCTTTCCAGCCCACCTGGCGGGCCAAGGTCTCGCTTTGAACCACGCCACTGGCATTGCCGGTGGCCAGCGTCAGCGAATTGGTTTTGCCATAGGCAATGAGCTCGCGCATGGTCTTGACCGGCAGGCCAGGGTTGACCACCACGATGCTGGTGAAAACCGCCACCCGATTGACATGCTCGAAGCCCTTGATCGGGTCGTAACGCATCTCCTTGAGCAAAGCCGGATTGGCCCCGTGGGTGGAGTTGGTGCCGATCATCAGGGTGTAGCCGTCCGGCTTGGCCTTGCTCACAAATTCAGCAGCGATCGAGCCGTTGGCGCCAGGCTTGTTGTCCACCACCACCGGTTTGCCCAGGGCTTCGCTGAGCTTTTGCGCCAGCAGGCGGGTGACGATGTCGGTGCCACTGCCCGGCCCGAAGGGCAGCACGATGGTGATGTTTTGGCTGGGGTAAGCACCCTGGGCCATCACCTGCAAAGACAGCAGGCAGGCGCTCAGACCGGCCAGCAAGCGGGTAAAAATTGGGATCATTGCCTCTCTCCTCCATGAATGAATATGCCATGCCGGCCAGTTACTGGCTCGGCGCCTTATCGACCAGCGCCCCTGCTCGCAGGGCCTGCACGCTTGGCAGAATGTACCGCCTGGAGATCGCCCTCCATCGTGCGATCCCTGCCATTGGACGCCCAACATCGCGCTGACTGTCGCCCGGGCGTCACCGCGCAGAGGCCACTTGCCCTCGACTCTCGGGGGAAATACGGCAGACTCAAACGAAAACACCCGTCCCCCTACCGACATCGATGGCCAGACCGCCCAGTGACAGAGGGCGCGTAGGATAAGCTCGACGATGCTGCGCGGCAGCGCGGTGGGTCTGCATGCCAACCAGCGCATCGTGAATTTCAGCTCCGACCCTGTTCTTGCCTTTGGAGACACCATGAGTGTTCGTTATGAACTCAGCGATGGCTTGGCCATCATCACCTTGGACCGCCCCGAAAAGCTCAATGCGCTGACGGTGGAGATGCGCGAGGCCTTGGGCACGAATTTCGAGCGCGCTGCCCGTGACAACGCGGTGCGGGCCGTGCTTCTCAACTCCAGCGGCAGCGCGTTTTGCGCCAGCGGCGATGTCAGCAAAATGGGCGATTTCGACCCCACATCGGCGCGCGAGCTGCTCAGGCTGGCCCACCGCATGGTGCGCAACCTGACCAATATCGAGAAGCCGGTGGTCGCCTCGGTGCGTGGCGCGGTGGCGGGCATAGGCTGGAGCATGGCCATGGCTTGCGATGCGGTGCTGGCCTCGGAGACGGCGCGCTTTACCCAGGTGTTTCGCCATGTGGGTGTATCGCCCGACGGCGGAGCGATCTATTTCCTGACCCAGCACCTGGGCCTGCTCAAGGCCAAGGAATTGACCATGTCCGGCCGCCGCATCGACGCCCAAGAAGCCCAGGCGCTGGGCCTGGTCAACCGGGTGCTGCCCGACGCCGAGCTCGACGCACAGGCCTTGGCCTATGCCCACGAACTGGCCAGTGGCCCCACCTTCTCGTATGGCACAGCCAAGAAGCTGTTTAAGCAGATGTACCAGCCCACGCTCGAAGCTTATCTGGACGCCGAGCTGTGGGCGCAGAGCACCAACTTGATGACCGAGGACCACCG
>JBILDR010000109.1:0-10993 GCA_044352515.1 Polaromonas sp. | reverse complement strand
CCGATGACCGCGATCAGCTTGCGCAAGCCCGCCGCCTGCGCCCGCAGCGCCAGTTCCTCCAGCAGTACCCGGCCCATGCCCTGACCCTGGGCTTCGGGCGCCATGTAAATCGAATCCTCGGCCGAAAACCGGTAGGCCGGCCTGGGCTTGAACCAGTTGCAGTAAGCAAAGCCCAGCACTTGGCCATTCTTGCGCGCTACCAGGTAGGGCAGGCCTTTGGCGAGCACATCGCGGCGCCGCTCGCTCATTTCCTGCAGGCTGGGCGGCTCGATTTCAAAGGTGCCGGTGCCGTGGCGCACGTGGTGGGCGTAGATGCGGGTGATGTCGTGCAGGTCCTGTTCCCGGCTGTCTTCGATGCTCAAGGTCATGCGCGCTGCCCTGCCAAGCAGGGTAAGAAGTGGTTCTGGCTATAATGGAAGGCTTTGCAGCGCTTCGCTGGCCGGGTGGCCATGTCGTGTGTCTTGAGCCGCTGCAGGATTTTCGGGGCTACCGGTTTTTTGCAGGCCGCCCCGCCACCCGAAGGATAAATCATGGTCGTGATCCGACTTGCCCGCGGCGGCTCCAAGCACCGTCCTTTTTTCAACATTGTTGTGGCCGACAAGCGCGACCGTCGTGACGGCCGCTTCATCGAGCGCATCGGCTTTTACAACCCGCTGGCCAAGGGCACGGAAGAGGGCCTGCGCGTGGCCCATGACCGCCTGAGCTACTGGCAGGGCGTGGGCGCACAAGCCTCGCCCACCGTGGTTCGTCTGGTCAAGCAAGCGGCTCCCGCCGCCGCCTGAGCGCGGCCATGTCCGTTTTCCAGTCGTCGTCCTTGCCGGACGATGCAGTGGAAGTCGGGCGTGTGCTCGATGCCTGGGGCATCAAGGGCTGGATCAAGCTGCTGCCCCACAGCAGCGACCCGCAAGCCCTGCTGCAAGCCAGCGTCTGGTTCGCTCAGCCCCCTCAAGCCCGGCTTCGTCCGGGCTTTTCCGCTTTTCAAGGCACGGTAGAACTCAAGGTCGAGGAATGCCGCTGGCATTCAGATGTGGTGGTGGCCCGGATCGAAGGGGTGGACGACCGCAATGGCGCCGAGGCCCTCAAGGGTGCCAGCCTTTATCTGCCCCGCTCGGCCTTTCCCAAGCCGGGCAGCGACGAATACTACTGGGTCGACCTGATCGGTCTGTCGGTGGTCAACCGCGAAGGCCTGAGCCTCGGGCAGGTGCGTGACCTGATGAGCACCGGCCCCAGTTCAGTGTTAGTCCTTGCTTACGAGCAAATCACTGAGGACGGCAGCACACGCCAAGCTGAGCGCATGATTCCCTTTGTCTCGGCCTATGTGGATGCGGTCGACCTGCCGAGTCGGCGTATCACCGTGGACTGGCAGCCCGATTACTGACCCGGTCCTGCGCCAACCCATGCGTTTTGACATCATCACCCTGTTTCCGCAGCTGTTTGCCCCGCTGCTGGAATCCGGTGTGACACGCCGCGCCTTCGAGTCCGGTCAGGTTCAGGTGCGCCTGTGGGATTTGCGCGAGCACGGCGAAGGGCCCTACCGCCGTGTGGACGACCGACCCTACGGGGGAGGACCGGGCATGGTGATGCTGGCCGAGCCCTTGTTGCAATGCCTGCAGCGCATCCGGGCCGACCGGCCCGACGCTGCCCCGGTGTGGCTGTTTTCCCCTTTGGGGCAGGTGCTCAACCATGCGGCGGTCAGCCAATGGGCCGCCGGCTCTGGCGCGATTTTGATCTGCGGCCGCTATGAGGGCCTGGACCAGCGCTTCATTGATGCCCATGTGGACGCCCAGATCAGCCTGGGCGACTTTGTGCTGTCGGGCGGCGAGATCGCCGCCATGGCCCTGCTCGATGCGGTCGCGCGTCTGCAGCCTGGGGTGTTGCACGACGAGGGCAGCCACCAGCAAGACAGTTTCAACCCTTTGCTTGACGGGCTGCTGGACTGCCCGCATTACAGCCGGCCCGAGGTCTGGCGCGCTCAGGCGGTACCTGCGGCCCTGACCTCAGGCCACCATGCCCAGATCGCCCAGTGGCGGCGCCAGCAAAGTCTGCAACTGACCGCCCGCCACCGCCCCGATCTGATCGACCAGGCCCGCCGTCAGGGCCTGCTGAGCAAGGCCGATCTGGCCCACCTGAACAGCCTGGACCAGCCTGGCGAGTCAGGGCCCCAGACCGGTGCAGAAGCCGGGGGCGGCTGAGCCGCTATAATGGAGGGCTTTTCGGTCCTCTGGCGGCCACTGCAACCGGCGCGAGCCTTACCCTTGCGTTTTCCCTTGCGGATTTGCGGATTTGCGGTCTTTTGCGCAGCGCGTGCATGAACGAAGAGAATATTGAGGAAGTCTCATGAATCTGATCCAAACTCTCGAGCAAGAAGAAATTGCTCGCCTGAACAAGACCATTCCCGCCTACGCCCCTGGCGACACCGTGATCGTCAGCGTCAACGTGGTTGAAGGTACCCGCAAGCGGGTGCAGGCCTTCGAAGGCGTGGTCATTGCCAAACGCAACCGTGGCCTCAACTCCAGTTTCATCGTGCGCAAAATCTCCAATGGCGAAGGCGTGGAGCGGACCTTTCAGGTCTACAGCCCGCTGATCGCCAAGATCGAGGTCAAGCGCCGCGGTGATGTGCGTCGTGCCAAGCTGTACTACCTGCGTGACCGCAGCGGCAAGTCGGCCCGTATCAAGGAAAAGCTCGGCGCCAAGGCAGCCTGAGCCCCTCCGGTCTCAGTTCCTTGCATCCCAGAAAAAGCCGCTGCCCAGCGGCTTTTTTCTTATCGGCCTTATGCACCCCATAGAACGCTTCGATCCCCGCTCGGCGCCCCCTGTCCGGGTTGACGCGCATCTGCCGGCAGTGCCTACCGAGCGGCTGACCGCTGGCGCCTTGCGTGAGCGTTTTGCCAACCCGCCGACCTGGAGTCCGGAATTCGTGCGCGAGCGGCCGGTGCCGGGTCGCACTTCAGCGCTGGCCGCCGTGTTGGTGCCTTTGGTCCTCAGAGACGAGCACCTGAGCTTGCTGCTGACCCAGCGGGGGCAGAACCTGACGACCCATTCGGGCCAGATCGCCTTTCCTGGCGGCAGGCAGGACGAGTCGGACCGCGACTCGGTGCACACCGCCTTGCGCGAGGCGCAGGAGGAGGTGGGCCTGGCGCCTTCGTTTGTCGAGGTGCTCGGAACTCTGCCGATTTACGTGACCGGCTCCGCTTTCATCATCACACCCGTAGTCGCCCTGGTTCAGCCGGGATTCCAGTTGCAGCCCAACCCGCACGAGGTGGCCGATGTGTTCGAGGTACCGCTGCCTTTTTTGATGAATCCGGCCCATCACCGTCACCACGAGGCCACCTGGGCGGGTGACCGTCGGCAGTTCTTGTCCATGCCCTGGACTGGGCCGCAAGCGCAGGAGCGCTTCATCTGGGGTGCGACGGCTGGCATGCTGCGCAACCTCTATCGTTTTCTGGTCGCCTGAGCCCGCAAAGCCTGAGTCCGCAAAGCCATAGGCAGCAAAGGCCTGGTATCCACCGCAAGCGGTCAAAGCCGTTTCTAGGCTGAGGGCGCTTCGGTTTGGCTCCGCTCGGGCGATATCATCCCGGTCATGAGTTTTCTTGCTGTTTTGTTGGCCTTGATCCTGGAGCAGGCGCGGCCGCTGTCTCCCGGGCATGCATTGCAGCAGGCGCCACGCGCCTGGCTGCGGCTGGTCAGCCGCAATCTTGACGCGGGCCGCAGTCACCACGGTTGGTTGAGCTGGGTCGTGGCAGTCGGTTTGCCAGCCCTGGTGGTGCTGGCGGCCCATCATCTGTTGTGGTGGGTGCATCCGGTGCTGGCCTTCGTGCTCAATGCCGCCATTTTGTACCTCACCCTGGGCTTTCGACAGTTCAGTCACCACTTCACCACCATCCGGGACGCGCTCGACATGGGTGATGAAGAGCAGGCCCGCAGTGCGCTGGCTCAGTGGCAGCAGGTCGACGCCAGCGCCTTGCCCAGAAGCGAGATCGTCAGGCACGTCATTGAGCATTCGGTGCTGGAGGCGCACCGGCGCGTGTTCGGCGTGCTGGGCTGGTATTCGGTCATGGCCGCGTTTGGGCTGGGGCCGGCCGGCGCGGTGATCTACCGGCTCAGCGGCACTGCCTTTGCGGACTGGCGCGACAGGAGCCGCCAGCCGGGCGAGGGCGTCAGCCCGGCACTGCTGCAGGTGGCCCGGCAGGCCTGGGGTTTGATCGACTACCTGCCCGCGCGCATGACCGCCCTGGCTTTTGCGGTGGTGGGCAGCTTTGAAGATGCGGTCGACAGTTGGCGCCAGTGTGTGGCCGGTTTTGCGGGTACTCTGGCCGATTTGGTCGAACGCAATCAGGCGATCGTGCTGGCAGCGACCGCGGGGGCAGTCAATGTCCGGCTGGGGGGCACGCCGCTGCAGAGTCGGCAGGCCGATGTGTCTGATGCGGCTGAGCCCCAGCCTGGCCTGCCGATCAGCGCGGCCGGGCGCGCGCCCGAGCCAGCCCATTTGCGCAGCGTGGTGGGCCTGGTGTGGCGCTCGGTGGTGCTGTGGATGGTCTTGCTGGCCTTGCTCACCCTGGCGCGCTTGCTGGGCTGAAGCCGAGCGGGCGTCTTTAGTAGCGGGGCGGCTGGGAGAGCTCGTCAAAAAGCTCCAGATAGATGCGGTAGCGTTGGGCGCTGATGGCCTTGGCACCAGCTGCGGTGGACACCTCAGCAATGACGCCGCAGCCCGGCTCGTGGCGGTGGCTGCAGTTGTGGAAGCGGCAGCTTTGCGCATGGGCCTGCAGGTCGGGCATGAGCGAGGCCAGTGCCATGGCTTCGATGTGCTGCAGTCCGAACTCCTGAAAGCCGGGCGAATCAATCAGCGCGCTGCTGCGGTCTGCATCCAGCCAGTACAGCGTGGTGCTGGTGGTGGTGTGACGGCCGCTGCCAAGGGCCTGCGAGATTTCTGCGGTCTGGACGTCGGCACCGGGCACCAGGCGATTGACAAGACTGCTTTTGCCCACGCCCGAAGGACCCAGCACCAGGGTGGTCTTGCCCTGCAGGCGCTGCGGTAAATCGGCCAGGTCCGCTGGCGCTGATGCTTGTGCAGCCGATGCCGGCCTGACAGCCAGAGGCAGCACCACCTGTCCCATGGCACGGTAGGGGGCCAGCCTGGCCCAGGCCCGGTCAAACAGCGACCCTAGGTCCTTCTTATTGAGCCCGATCAGCACCTCTATGCCCTGAGCCCGTGCGGCAATCAGGGCGCGGGCGAGCTGGCTTTCAGAAAACTCCGGCTCTGCTGCGAGCAAGACCAACACCTGATCGAGATTCGCGGCGAAGGACTTGGTGCGCAGCTCGTCTTGTCGGTAGAGCAGGTTGCGCCGCGTCTCGAGTGCCTCGATGGTGCCCTCATCCTGCGTGGGCAGCCAGCGCACCCGGTCGCCGACCATAGCTTGGTTTTTTTTGCCCCGCGGGTGGCATAAGAAGCGCTCGCCCTGCGGGGTTTCGATCAGCACATGGCGGCCGAAGCTGGCGGTCACCAGGCCTGCGCGGGTGTCTTCTGCCTGCGCGCTGTTGGTCCTGGGCTTCAAGCGTTCAGGGCGTCGACCAGCGTCGCGCAAGCAAAGTCCAGGGCCGAGATGCCGCTCACATCATGGGTGTTCCAGCGCACGGTGCAGTGCCCAAAGCTCACTTGCAGGTCCGGATGGTGGTCCTGCTGGTGGGCAATGAAGGCCAGCGCGTTGACGAAGGCCATGGTGCGGTGAAAGTCGGGGAAGCGAAAGGTTTTTTCCAGCGCGTCGTCGATCAGGCGCCAACCCTGAGGGGCAGCGCCGTTGAGTTCGCTCAGACGGGTGACGATTTCGGTGGCGCTCAGTGCGCGCAGCGGCGCTGGACCTGCGCCGCTCATGGGGATGCTGTCGCCATGGCGGGAGCGTTCAGCCGCGACAGCCGCTCCGAGGCAGGCGGGTGCGAATAGTAGAACCGCGCGTACAGCGGGTCGGGCGTGAGCGTGCTGGCGTTGTCCTGGTAGAGCTTGAGCAGCGCGCTGCCCAAATCGCCTCCGCTGGTTTGCCTGCAGGCATAGGCGTCGGCCTGGAATTCATGGCGGCGCGACAGATGTGCCGACAGCGGCGAGACAAAGTAGCTGAACACCGGCACCACCAGCAAAAACAGCAGCAGTGCCAGCGCGTCATTGGCCGCGCCCAACTGGGGCAGCACCCCCAGGCCGGTGTAAAACCAGACCTGCTGCGACAGCCAGCCCAGCAGGGCCAGTCCGCCCAGGCTCAGGCCAAACAGCATCGCAATGCGCTGCAGGATGTGCTTGTGCTTGAAATGGCCCAGTTCATGGGCCAATACCGCATCGACCTCGCCAGGATTGAGCTGCTTGAGCAGGGTGTCATAAAACACTACCCGCTTGGCTGCGCCAAAGCCTGTGAAATAGGCGTTGGCATGGGCCGAGCGCTTGCTGCCGTCCATGACAAACAGGCCTTTGGCCGAAAACCCGCAGCGCTGCATCAAGGCGGTGACCCGCGACTTCAGTTGCTCGTCTTGCAAGGGTTCGAACTTGTTGAACAGGGGCGCGATCACGGTCGGGTAGAGCACCAGGATGAGCAGGTTAAAGCCCATCCAGACCGCCCAGGCCCACAGCCACCACAGCGCGCCGGTGCTGCCCATCAGCCAGACGATCAGCGCCACGATGGGCAGCCCGATCAGCGCGCCCACCACTGTGGACTTGAGCAGATCGCCCAGCCACAAGGCCGGCGTTGTTTTGTTAAAGCCAAAACGCTCTTCGAGGCGGAAGGTGGAGTACCAGGACAGGGGCAGGTCCAGCAGCCCGCCGATCAGGGCAAAGCCGGCCACCAGCGCCACCTGCCGCAGCAGGGGGCTGGTCTGGCCCAGGCCGCTGGCACTGATCCACTGATCGAGCAGACTCAGGCCGCCCATCAAGGTCCAGCCCAGCAGCACGGCTGTGCTCCAAGCCAGGTCGACGGTGGCCAGCTTGGACTTGGCCAGGGTGTAGTCGGCCGCTTTTTGGTGGGCGGCGAGCGAGATCCGGTCGGCAAAGGCTTGCGGCACGCTGCTGCGGTGCTGGGCCACATGGCGCACTTGGCGGCCGTTGAGGTACAGCTTGGTCAGAACGCCGAGCAGCAGCGCGGTGCTAAACGCTACTGTCCACAGGGTTGAAGCTTCATTCATAGGGGGAAGTTTAGGTGATCGGCGACAATCTTTCGATGAGCTCTCCCCAAGCCCCCAGCGTCCAGCTTGCCAAGTCTGATCAAAACCTGGTCTGGGTCGATTGCGAGATGAGTGGGCTGGATCCGGAAAAGGAGCGATTGCTCGAAATTGCCGTTGTTATCACCGGCCCGCATCTGCAGCCGCGCATCGAAGGCCCGGTGCTGGTCATCCATCAAGGTGAGGCAGTGCTCAGTGGCATGGACGCTTGGAACAAGGGCACTCACGGCAAGAGCGGCTTGATTGACAAGGTGCGTGCGAGCACCCTGAGCGAGGCGCAGGCCGAGCAACAGTTGCTCGATTTCATCGCCCGTTATGTGCCCAAGAGCGCCTCACCGCTGTGCGGCAACACCATCAGCCAGGACAGGCGCTTTTTGGTCAAGTACATGCCCAAGCTCGAAGCCTGGCTGCACTATCGCAATCTAGATGTGAGCACGCTCAAGGAACTGGCCAAGCGCTGGAAGCCGGCGGCCTACAGCAGCTTCAAGAAGGCCCAAAGCCATACCGCGCTGGCCGATGTGCACGAGTCCATTGAAGAACTGGTGCACTACCGCGAGCATTTGCTCAAGCTCTAAGCGGGCGCCTGGAGCGCTCAGTCCTCCACTCAGTCGTCGATCGAGGCGCTCCAGCGCTGGTCCCAGGTTTTGCTCAGTTCGCGCCGGTCCCGTTTGGTAGGGCGACCATGCTCTATGGTCTGGGCCGGCTCACTGTGCAGGCGCAGCCGCTCACGCAGCTGTTCGCGCTCGCGCAGGCTGTCTTCGGTTTCTTCATAGAGTTGCTGGGCCACCACCGCTGGGCCCCGCTGCTGCGACAAGCCCTTGACCACCACCGTGCGGGGCAGCGGCATTTTGATCAGCAATCGGTCACCGGCGCGCACATCATGGGCCGGTTTGATGGTGTGGCCATTGAGCTGAACCCGGCCTTTGCCGATTTCTTCAACCGCCAGCGCCCGCGTCTTGAAAAACCGTGCGGCCCACAGCCACTTGTCGATGCGCATGGTCTCCATCGCTGAGCCTGCCCGGAGTTGGCCAATCAGCGGGTGGCGCCCAGGGCCAGGGCGTCATCGCGGCTGCGCGCCAGCGCTTGCAGGTCAGGGCCTTGCATGGTGGCCCAACCGGCCAGGTGCTGTTCAGACACATCGGCCAGCGCCTCGATCCAGGCGGCCTGGTCGTTGAGGCAGGGGATGTAGCGGAACTCCTGGCCGCCGGCCTCCAAAAACGCTTCGCGGGCCTCGTCTTCGATCTCTTCCAGCGTCTCCAGGCAGTCGGCGGTAAAGCCCGGGCAGATCACGTCCACCGAGCGGGTGCCTGCTTGCGCCATGGCCACCAAGGTGGGTTCGGTATAGGGTTCTAGCCATTTGGCTTTGCCAAAGCGCGATTGGAAGGTGACGGTGTAGCGGTCCTTGCTCAAGCCCAGGCTCTGGGCCAGCAGGCGGGCCGTTTTGTAGCACTCGCAGTGGTAAGGATCGCCCAGTTCCAGCGTGCGCGCCGGCACGCCGTGAAAGCTCATCACCAGATGCTCAGCCTGGCCCTGGGCTTTCCAGTGCTCACGCACTGAAACGGCCAGCGCTTCGATGTAGGCCGTCTCGTCGTGGTAGTGGTTGACAAAGCGCAACTCGTGCAGACGGCGCGCTTTTTGAGACCAAGCAAACACCGCGTCAAACACGCTGGCGGTGGTGGTGGCGCTGTACTGCGGGTAGGCTGGCAGCACCAGCACCCGGTCTACCCCGGCGCGCTTGAATTCTTCGAGTTGAGAGGCGATGGACGGCGAGCCGTAGCGCATGGCGTAGCGCACCTCGACCTGGTGACCGCGTTCGGCCAGCACCTGGCCGAGCAGGACGGACTGTTTTTCGGTCCAGACCCGCAGCGGCGAGCCCTGGGGTGTCCAGATGCTGGCGTATTTGGCCGCCGATTTCTTGGGTCGTATCCGCAAAATAATGCCGTGCAGGATCAGCCACCAGATCGGCCGGGGAATTTCCACCACGCGCTGGTCGCTCAGAAATTCAGCCAAGTAGGCGCGCAGGGCGGGAGCCGTCGGGGCGTCGGGCGTGCCCAGATTGCAATAGAGCACCCCGGTGCGTGCGCCGCGGGCGGGCGCGCTGCCATGGGTGTAGGCGGGTTCGGCAGAAAACGGCATGTGCGTTATTCTCGCCCACCATGCTCGACCGACTTAAAGTCCGGGCCATTACCCTGGACCTGGACGATACCCTCTGGCCTATCTGGCCCATCATTGCCCGCGCCGAAAAGGCTTTGCAGGACTGGCTGCGCCATCGCGCTCCCCGTACCGCAGACTGGATGGCCGACGACTTGCAGCGTCACCGCCTGCGCGAGCAGATCACGCGCGAGCGGCCCCAGGACAAGCACCAACTCAGCGCGCTGCGCACCGAACTGATTCGGCGGGCGCTGCTGCTGTGCGGCGAGCCGGCCGAACTGGCCGACCCGGCTTATGAGGTGTTCTTCGAGGCCCGCCAGCAGGTCGAGTTGTTCGAAGACGCGCTGCCAGCGCTCGAATTCCTGGCCGCGCGCTACCCGCTGGTGGCCCTGTCCAACGGCAATGCCGACATCGAAAAAGTCGGTCTGGGCCGGTTTTTCAAGGCCAGCTTCAGCGCGGAAGCCCTGGGCGTGGGCAAGCCCGAGGCCGCCATCTTCCATGCGGGCGCGAGGGCCGCCGGCGTGGCGCCCGAGCAGGTTTTGCACATTGGAGACGATGCTGGACTGGACGTGCTGGGCGCTCTGGCCTGCGGCATGCAGACCGTGTGGGTCAACCGGGGCGATCATCCTTGGCCGCATGCCGAGCAGCCGCATGAAACCGTTAGCCAACTGCACGAGCTGACCGAGTTGCTGCGATGAATTTCCACAAACCCCGTCTGAGGAGACTCCCATGAGCCTGAAAATTTACGGTATTGCCGCTTCCCGCGCCGCCCGCCCGCTGTGGGTGGCCCATGAGCTGGGCCTGAGCTACGAACATGTGCCCACCCCCTATGCGGGTGGCGCCACCCGTACGCCGGAATTTCTTCAGCTCAACCCCAACGGCCACATCCCGGTGGTCGACGACCACGGCGTCATCGTCTGGGAGTCCATGGCCTGCGCGCTCTATCTGGCCCAGCGCTACCAAGGTGCCGATGGCAGCAGCTTGGCCGGTGTGACGCCAGCCGAGCAGGCCGATGTGCTGCGCTGGAGCTTTTGGGTGGTGACCGAATGCGAGAAAGACGCGCTGAGCGTGCTGATGCACACCGTGGCCATGCCGGCTGACAAGCGCAAGCCGGAACTGGCGCAGGAGGCCGCCGCCCGGTTGCAGGTTCCGCTCAAGGTGCTGGAGCAGCACCTGAGCCGCAGCGGCCCCTACCTGGCCGGCCAGCGCTTTACCGTGGCCGATGTCTGCGTGGCCTCAGTGCTGGGCTGGGCCCTGCCCATGGCCGCCTTGTTCGAAGACAAGCCGCTGGCAGCCGACTGGCTCAAGCGCTGCATGGCCAGACCGGCGCAGCAGCAGGTCAGGGCGCTGGCGCGCAAGGCTTGAGCGCCGCCCCGGCGCGATACGGCGTCTGCTTGGGGCGCGCCATCGCCGCGAGGGCGCGGCTCCCACACAGTCACTGGCCTGCCAATAGGAGGTGGGAGCGTGAGGTGGGAGCGCCGCCCCGGCGCGATGGGGCGTCTGATTGGGGCGCGCTATCGCCGCGAGGGCGCGGCTCCCACCCCCCTTCAATGACTGGCGAGCATTGTGGAGGTGGGAGCGCCGCCCCGGCCCGATGGGTCGTCTGATTGGGGCGCGCTATCGCTGCGAGGGCGCAGCTCCCACCCCC
>JBILDR010000310.1:0-3248 GCA_044352515.1 Polaromonas sp. | reverse complement strand
GGTCAATTGCATTGAGGGCTTCTCGACCTTCGCCTGCAGGCCCTTGGTCAATGTGCACGACGTGGTGGTGATCGCCTCGCACCGCGGTGCGGGCGTGGGCCGGCTCATGCTGGAGCGGGTGATCGAGGTGTCGCACCGCCGTGGCGCTTGCAAGCTGACCCTGGAGGTGCTCTCGGGTAATCGCAGCGCCATCGCCCTGTACGAGAAGCTGGGCTTTGCGCCTTACCAACTCGACCCCGCCATGGGGCAGGCCCAGTTTTTTCAGCTTTGGCTTTGAAGCGGTCCGCGGCTGCGGCTGAGTCCTTCAGCCCGCTGCTTGCAAGCCGTTGCGGAAATGCTCTTGCATGCGCTCGGCGGCCGCAGCCGCGTTGCGCTGCTGCAGTGCCTGCATGATGGCTTCATGCTCGGCCAAAGACTCGGCGATACGCCCGGTTTTGAGCAGCGAGTGGTGACGGTTGAGCTTCATGACCTTGCGCAGGTCGTTGACCATCTGCTCGCGCCAGCGGTTGTCAGCCACCGCCAGTAGCTTGCGGTGGAAGGCCTCATTGATGCGGAAAAACTCTTCTCGGTCGCTCGCCGCAGCGGCCAGACCTTGATGCAGGTCCTGCAGCTCGCGCATTTGCTGCGGGCTGGCGCGCTGGGCCGCCACGCTGGCGGCATCACTTTCGAGCAAGGCCAGCAGGTGATAGACCTCGGCCAGGTCGCGCTCTGATACCTCGGTCACATAGGCGCCGCGCCGCAGCTTCATGGTGACCAGGCCTTCGGTGGCCAGCACCTTGAGTGCTTCGCGCAGGGGGGTGCGGCTGATGCCGTATTCCTCGGCCAGCTTGAGCTCGTCGATCCAGCTGCCGGGCTTGAGCTCCTGCCGAAAAATGCGCTCGCGCAGCAGCTCCGCCACCTCTTCATAGAGGGCACGGGAACTCAGGGGTGCGAGGGCGGCCATGGGCAAAGCTTACACGAAATTTAATTTTGCATCAATAATTATGAATGAGGTAGACTCCGGTCCAGTTCAAACCGAATGGGGATCCGGTGTGCCGGGCCTCACCGCTTAGCCCGAGGCCTTGATTGCCTGGCCTCGCGCAAGTTCCTGAAAGTACTACACGAGAGAGATGGCCATGAGCGACTCCAAGAAGCCCTCCGAATTCAAGCCCGCCAACCTGGAGGCGTGGCAAAAAGCTGCGGCCAAGTCAGCTCCCGGTGGCGATGTGTCGGCCTTAAACTGGGTCACGCCCGATGGCATCACGGTCAAGCCGCTGTACACGGCCGAGGACACGGCCGATCTGCCGCATGCCAATACATTGCCGGGCTTCGAGCCCTTCATTCGCGGCCCGCAGGCTACCATGTATGCGGTGCGGCCCTGGACGATTCGTCAATACGCCGGCTTTTCCACCGCCGAGGAATCGAATGCCTTCTACCGCAAGGCGCTGGCCGCTGGCGGCCAAGGGGTGTCGGTGGCCTTTGACCTGGCCACGCACCGCGGCTACGACTCCGACCATCCGCGCGTGACCGGCGACGTGGGCAAGGCCGGCGTGGCCATCGACTCGGTGGAGGACATGAAGATCCTCTTCAACCAGATCCCGCTGGACAAGGTCAGCGTCTCCATGACCATGAACGGCGCGGTGCTGCCGGTGCTGGCCGGCTATGTGGTGGCCGCCGAAGAGCAGGGCGTGCGCCAGGACCAGCTCTCAGGAACGATTCAGAACGACATTCTGAAAGAGTTCATGGTGCGCAACACCTACATCTACCCGCCCGAGCCGTCGATGAAGATCATCGGCGACATCATCGAGTACACCAGCCAGAACATGCCCAAGTTCAACTCGATCTCGATCTCGGGCTACCACATGCAGGAAGCCGGCGCCAACCAAGCGCTGGAGTTGGCCTTCACCCTGGCCGACGGCAAGGAGTATGTGAAGACCGCCACCGCCAAGGGCCTGGATGTGGACGACTTTGCCGGGCGCCTCTCCTTCTTTTGGGCGGTGGGCATGAACTTCTACCTGGAGGTGGCCAAGATGCGCGCCGCGCGCCTGCTGTGGTGCCGCATCATGAAGGGCTTCGGCGCCAAGAGCCCCAAGAGCCTGATGCTGCGCACGCACAGCCAGACCTCGGGCTGGTCGCTGACCGAGCAGGACCCCTACAACAACATCGTGCGCACCACGATCGAGGCCATGGCCGCGGTGTTTGGCGGCACGCAGTCGCTTCACACCAACAGCTTTGACGAAGCCATTGCCCTGCCCACCGAGTTTTCCTCGCGGATCGCGCGCAACACGCAGCTCATCATCCAGGAGGAGACACACATTACCAATGTGATCGACCCCTGGGCCGGCAGCTACATGATGGAAAAGCTCACCCAGGACATGGCCGACCAGGCCTGGGCCATCATCGAAGAGGTCGAGGCCATGGGCGGCATGACCAAAGCGGTCGACAGCGGCTGGGCCAAGCTCAAGATCGAGGCCGCCGCCGCTGAAAAGCAGGCCCGTATCGACTCGGGCAAAGACGTGATCGTCGGCGTCAACAAGTACAAGCTCAAGACGCAAGACACGGTCGATATCCTGGAGGTGGACAACGTCAAGGTGCGTGACGGGCAGATCGCGCGCCTGCAGCAAATCCGCGCCAGCCGTGATCGCGCGGCGGTGCAAAAAGCTTTGGACGCGCTGACCGCCGCCGCCGAGAGCGGGCAGGGCAATTTGTTGGCCTTGTCCATCGCGGCCATTCGTCTGCGGGCCACTGTGGGAGAGGTCAGCGATGCGCTTGAAAAAGTCTTTGGCCGCCACCGCGCCGACACACAAAAGGTGACCGGTGTGTATGCAGCTGCCTACGACTCGGCCGAAGGCTGGGAGACCCTGAAAAAAGAAATCAGCGAATTTGCCGAGCAGCAGGGCCGCCGCCCTCGCGTGATGATCGCCAAGCTCGGTCAGGACGGCCACGACCGTGGTGCCAAAGTGGTGGCCACCGCCTTTGCCGACCTGGGCTTTGACGTGGACATGGGCCCGCTGTTCCAGACGCCCGAGGAATGTGCCCGCCAAGCCATCGAGAACGACGTGCACGCCGTGGGCGTGTCCACCCTGGCCGCCGGTCACAAAACCCTGGTGCCGGCCATCATTGCCGAGCTCAAGAAGCAGGGCGCCGATGACATCATCGTGTTCGTTGGCGGTGTGGTCCCGCGTCAGGACTACGACTTTTTGTACGAGGCGGGCGTCAAGGGCGTGTACGGGCCAGGCACGCCGATTCCGGCCAGCGCCAAGGATGTG
>JBILDR010000108.1:0-11055 GCA_044352515.1 Polaromonas sp. | reverse complement strand
GCGTGGGTCGATGCGGTCAATGCCACTGACTTTGACATGTACCCGCTCGTCGCGCAGCAGTTCGCACAGGGCCTGAAAATCCGGCGCATCTGCACCAGCGGCGGCGTCGACCCGGCCCATGTGGTCGATCATCACGGGCACCCGGCTGCGCCGGATCATGGGCGCCAGGGTATGGATAAGGCTGCTTTCGAAGTGCAGCTGCAGGTGCAGGCCCAAGGGCGCTAAGCGCTCGGTCAGTGCCAATACCTGCTCGGGGCTGGCACCGCCGCTCAGGTGCTTCATGAAGTTAAAACGCACCCCCCGAAAGCCGGCGGCGGCCAGGCGGGCCAGCTCCTGAGTGGCCACATCGGCCGGCACCAACGCCACCCCCAGGTAGTGGCCTTCGCCAGCTTGCAGGGTGTCCTCGACGGCGCTGTTGTCCCAACCGTGTACCGCCGACTGCACCACCACGCAGCGCGCTATGCCCAGCCGCTTGTGCAGCGCGAACAGGCGCTCGCGCGGTGCATCGACGGGCGTGAAGTTGCGGCTGGCCGCAAAGGCAAAGCGCTCGGCTGGGCCGAACACATGCACATGGGCGTCACAGGCCAGTGCAGGCAGCTGCAAGCTCGGTTGTGAGGGGTGCTCCAAGTAAGTAAGGAGGGGTTCTGACATGGGGGGCGATGTTAGCTCTGCGGGCGCACTGCTGCCCTGGCCGTCCAGCTCTGCCATGGCGCTTACGGCTTGTTACAAAACGGCCGAGCAAGAATTTTGGCTCTTCCTTATGCTGCGTAGCCCTTGGAGATAAGCATGAGTTCCACTCTTTATGACGAGCCGCAATGGCCTCACCTGGCTGCCCCTGGCCTGGCCGCTGAGTCGCTGGCTCAGTGGCTCGCGCATGAGCTGCGCAATCCACTGGCCCCCATTGCGACCGCGGCAGAACTGCTGCTCAGTCAGGCCCATGATGAGCAGACGCGGCAGCTGGGCAGCATCATCGAGCGTCATGCTCAGCAGCTGCGCCGCCTGGTCGATGAGCTGGTCGACGTCGCCAGCCGCAGTAGGGCTTGGGCAGACCCCTTGAGCCAGGCCATGCCATCGGTTCAGGGCAGTGCTGATCAGCTGCCCCTGCTGTTTGATACCGGAACTCAAGCTGCTGGGGGCTTTGATGCCCCCGGCGCAGACGATACCGCCCTGCGTATTTTGGTGGTCGATGACAACGCCGATGCTGCCGACTTGCTCGGTCAGTACTTGCAAAGCCTGGGCCACGCGGTGCTGGTCATCACCGACCCGCTGGCCGCACCTGTGGCCGCGTCGGCCTTCGAGCCTCAGGTGGGGCTGCTGGACATCGCCATGCCGGGCATGGACGGCCACGAGCTAGCGAGCCGGCTCCTGCAACTGCCCTGCGCGGGCGACCTGCATCTGGCGGCAGTGACCGCCTACAGCCTGCCTGGCGAGCGCCAGGCAGCGGCGCGCGCGGGCTTCGAGCAGTATTTCGTCAAGCCGCTGGATGTAGCCAGCCTGCAAGACTGGCTGGCTAAGCTCAGTTTGCGCGTTTGTGCCTGAGTTGGGCGCCGTGGACTCCTTGCCCCTTGCCAGCGCAGCCGAACAGTCGGGCGCGAGCCCAGCCGTCTAGAGGCCGAGTGCCAGGCGCTAGCGCCTGGCAGTGGCCGCTTGTGCGTGATCGCTGCCTGGGGAGGCGGACCTGATCTGGCCTGGCGCGGCTTCCGGCGGAGCTTTTTTCGGCCTGCGTGGCGGCAGCGAGGCCAGTTTCTTCATGGCAGTATCAATGCGGCGCAACTGGTCGTGGGTGATCAATTGATCGGCCGTCTGATCGCGCTGCTCGCCCTTGGGGCTGTCTGCATCGATGATGCGCTGCAGTCTTTCGAGGGGAGTACGTGATTTCTTGTCCATGGTGGCGAGCTCAAGCTCAGTGTGATGGACTGCATTTTGTTACATCTCGGATCGTTGGCCCCTTGCCCCTGCTGGCCTGGCGTCAAACATCAGTCAGGACGCGCGCTGAGCCTTGGCCACGCTTACCTGTGGCACACTCATCCGTGTAGCTCAAAAAATTTCAATTTCAGAGGGCAGGATTTGACACTTCGGGTGTTCATCGTCGACGACAGCGCCGAGCTGGTGCAGGCCCTTGCCGAAACTCTTGCCGATTTGAATATTGCCCGCTGCGTGGGCTCCGCCCTGAGTGAAGATGAAGCCCTGGCATGGCTGAGCGCACCGCCCGAGCCTTGGGATGTATTGGTGATCGAGCCGCATCTGCAACAGGGCAATGGATTGGCCTTAATCGACCACTGCAGGCAGCGCTCGGAAGGCCAGCAGATACTGGTGCTGACCCACTACGCCACCGATGAGATGCGACGCTACTGTCTGGCTCAGGGCGCAGACGCGGTCTATGACAAGAGCACGCAATTGGTGGCTTTGTTGGGGCGCATGGAGCAACTGCGCTCGCTCAAAGCGGTGCAGCGCTGAGCCTAGAGCGGTAGGCTGAAGGCGGACCTGTGCGTGGTGCGCCTGCGCGATCAGCCTGACTGCGTTACAGTCAGATCACATTGATGTTTTCGTTTTCCACCATCGCGCAACTCCACTCCACCATCCTATGAGCAGTAACACCCCTGCCGTTGAGCCGACCCCCACAGCCGCCGAAGCACCTACAGCAGACGCGCCTTTGCGCGGACGCAGCGTTTTCATGGTGGAGACTGTCGCCGCAGGTGTCGCGGTTCGGCCTGCGTTTCTGGCGGAAGACGGGCGTTTGCTGGACCTGCCCGCTGTTTTTCCCGACATGAACTATGCGATGGCGCAGATTGAAGAACTCAAGCAGTTGGTCAGTACGCATTTTTCGCAGGCTGCGCAGGTGGGTGCTCAGGTGATTGCTGCCCAGGCAGCAGCCAATGCGGCTGCCGCTGCGGCCAATCCTGAGGCGATCGCGCCAGCACCGGCGGTTTGAACTGTCTGATCTAACGGTGGTTTGACGGACTGCTCGCTTCGGCGAGCGCCTGCTACGCCAAGGGCTTTCGGAAAGACCCGCGCCGCCGAGTCTTTGTGGCGGATCACATGCTTCTCGTTGAGGGCAGCCGCGCCTACACGATCGCTTTGTTCCAGCTGGTCGATCAGCCTGGCCCTGGCTGTACAAAACACCCCGCAGGTCTTCATCCTGGACATCGGCCTGTCCTTCGCGTTCTTTGTGCGCACGATTTTCCCGCACGACGGGGGCCAGCAGGCGGATGTGATGGAGGCGTTGGTGCGTTGATCAGGCGCCCAGCAAGCGGCGTGTGAGCAGCGACTGCATGTCTCGGCGGCCGTCGGCAATGACGAACACCACGACGTCGCGCCCTATCACCCGATAGATGAGACGATACGGCTTGAAGAACACTTGGCGGTAGTCCTTGATGCCGAGATCAAGCAACTCTCGCGGGTAGCTGCCGCGCTCCGGCATGATGGTCAGTTGTTCGGCCGTGGCCATCAACCGATCCAGAACATGATCGGCATTGACGGGGTTATCGAACTCGGCGATGTAATCGTAGATCGCCTCCAAATCCTGCTCAGCTCCCTCTGTGAGCAGGACGCTGTACTTGGATGCCATCAGGCCAAGGCTGCTTTCTTGGCCTTGAGCCGGGCCACCACGGCAGACAGCGGCTTGACCTTGCCGGCGGCCACTTCCTGCTGGCCCAAAGCCAGCACTTTCAGCAAAGCCAGTGTTTCCTGCGTGGCCTCGTAGCTGGCCACATCCTGCAAAACCGCCTTAGCCTCACCGTTCTGCGTGATCACCAGTGGCTCGCGTTGCTCGCCGAGCGTGGCCAAAATCTCCGCAGCATTGGCCTTGAGATAGCTGATGGGTTTGACTTGTGACGAGTAGCGCATGAGATCTCCTTGTGGACTAAATATAGTCTATAAAAGGTCCGATGACAAGAAGCTCCCACAGACTGTGGGACGGCTTCACAACGCATGCCGGAGGTTAAATACTGTTGCCCGTCAGATCAAGGCCTCTATGCCCTTACGCTCCAGCAGATTCAAAAGCTTTTGTGAGTGACCGCTGGGATGCTTGTCGCCCAGCTCCCACTGACGCACCGTTGACAGGCTGGTATTGAGCAAGGATGCCAGCACAGCCTGACTGAGTTGGTAACGATCTCGCAACGAGCGGATCTGTTCGCTGTCATATGTCGGGATCGGGTCCAGGCACAGGGCGTCGTACTTGCGCATCTTGCGTTGGTCAATGAAGCCCAAGCGATGCAAATCCACAGCCGTTTCGTGCACGGCTTCCATGATCTTGCTCTTGGCCTTGGTTTTAGTGGTCATTGCAAATCTCCTGAAGGGTTCCGCCCTCTACCTGTGCATCCAGATCCTTGCCCGTTCTGGCTAACAAGTCCTGGGCAATCGACTGCAGCGCTTCTTTTTCTTCGGCACTGATATTGGCCCGATCGTTCTTCTCAAAGCCGAGCAAAAAGAACCACCGGTTGCCCTTGTTGGTGGCGACCAAGGTGCGAGCCCCGCCGCGCTTACCGCGTCCTGCCAAACCAACACGCTTCTTGACGACACCACCGCCAAGGTCTGCATCAATCAGTCCTTGGGCCATCTCCAGCACCGCCGCGCACAAACTGCTGTCCGTGAGCTCCGTCTTGCGCATCCAACGCGAAAAGTGGCGTGTTTTGAAGGTCCCTCGTCATTCCGTGTGGATCTTGACTGCCAATAAGATTGATAGTAGTCGCGGCCGGTGGGGCTTGTGGGCAACTCGGTACTCCGAGTTGTCCACAAATCCACCGGGCTTGTTTTCACTTGAAAGCACGAAGGTGTCCTAGATGGCTGTTGGTATCGAAGCGTTGTTTACCAGTGCACTTGGTTTGCAGGCGCCATGGAGCGTCAAGGATGTCAACCTTGACACGGCCCGCAGGCGCATTGACTTCAACCTCATCTGCAACGCCCGCCGCCTGCCTTGCCCACACTGCAATGCGCCGGATCAGGGTGTTCACGACCGTCTTGGCCGTCAGTGGCGGCACCTGGACTTCTTTCAGTTCGAGGCCTGGCTGCATGCCGAGGTGCCGCGCGTGGCCTGCAGCGCCTGCGGCCAGACCAGCCAGATCGATGTGCCCTGGGCGCGCGAAGGCAGTGGGTTTACGGCCTTGTTTGAAGCGCTCGCCTTGTCGCTGTGCCAGGAGCTGCCGGTGCGCCAGGCCGCATCGCTGCTCAGGTGCTCGGACAAACAACTGTGGCGGCGCATTGAACACCACGTGAGCGCGGCACGGGCGCTCGACGACATGTCGCAAGTCAGCGTTGTTGGCATCGACGAGACCAGCCTGCGCAAAGGGCAGAGCTACATCACCGTCGTGCACGACTTGCAGGCCAAACGCTTGTTGTTTGCCTGCCAGGGGCGCGACCACCAAGCCGTAGTGGACTTCGCCGATGATCTCAAGGCCCACGGGGGCGATCCAGCTCAGATCGCACATGTCTGCCAGGACATGAGCGCGGCCTATGCCAAGGGCGTGGGCCTGGCGCTGGAGCAGGCGCAGATCAGCTATGACCGCTTCCATGTCATTGCCATGGCCAACGAGGCCATGGATGGGGTCAGACGCCAAGAGATGAAAGAGGAGCCCCAAGCGCTCAAGCAGGCCCTGGGTGATAACGATCGCAAATTGCTCAAAAGTTTGACCTGGGGCATGCGACGCAACCCGCAGGGCTGGAGCGCCAAGCAAACCAACGCGATGCACTGGCTGCAGCACTCGAGTCTGAAAAGTGCGCGTGCCTGGCGCTTGAAGATGGCCCTCCGAACGGTGTACGCCAAGGCGGCCGAGGAAAACAGCAGCGCACAGGCAAAAACGGATTTGTTGGGCTGGATCAGCTGGGCCCGACGCAGTCGTCTCGAGCCGTTCAAGAAGTTGGCCAGCACCCTCAAGCAGCGCATTGATGGGGTGGTGCGCGGCATGCTGGACAACCGCAGCAATGCCTATGTGGAGGCCATGAACGGTCTGCTGCAACAAGCCAAGCGTGCCGCCAGAGGCTTTAGAACGGCAACCCACTTCATTGCCATCGCGTATTTGCGGATGTCCAAGCTCAAACATCTGCCCGCCAACCCGCTGCAGCTTGCGATGCCCAAGGCTGGCGTGCTAGCTCATCGGTGCCTGTGATGTCAAGTTCCACACTAAACGGCATTGAGCCCCGTTAGCTCCTCGGCAGAAGGGGTGGATACGCTTGCCGATATTGAGCGGCTTAAGTTTGCAGACACTGCAATCGCATATGACACCAGCGGCGTTGGTGGACAAACCTACCGGGTGTACAAGGCGGCATTCAACCGTACCCCGGACCTAGGTGGTCTAGGGTTTTGGATCAGCGGGATGGACGGCGGCGTATCTTTGAATGGCGTGGCACAAGGATTTGTGAATTCAGCCGAGTTCAAGTCTGTTTATGGTGCCAGTCCCACCAATGCTCAGATCGTCACCCGCTTTTACGATAACGTGCTGGGTCGGGCTGCCGATTCCGGTGGCTACAACTACTGGCTCGGTATCCTCGACTCAGGCCAAGCCTCTGTTGCCGGATTGTTGGCATCTTTCAGCGAAAGCCCAGAAAACCAAGCCGCTGTGATCGGGGTCATCGGCAACGGCATCCCGTACACGCCATTCGGCTGAGTGCCAGCACGTACGCATCCGCTGATCAGGTGCGGCCGTCTTGGTTGGGGTGACCGTGTGCTCCGGCATGATGTTGCGCAAGCATGGCCAGGGGCGGTGCCGCTGCGACCGAACCTCCCCCCACTCAAGTCAACCGCCAAGAAGCCTGGCGCGTACGGCGCACCTTCTGCCGCCCCCGCCCCACTTCGGCAAAGGTCAACACAAACGCATCGCCCACATCGGGTGAGGGCAAACGCTGGCAAACCGACCGCTATGGGCGCGAAGTTGGCGAGATTTTGGTGGATGGCGTGGACGCCAATCTTGAGCAGCTAAAAAAGGGCCTCGCATGGCACTATAAAGCCTATGTAATAACCTCCAAAAACTCGAACAAAAAGATGTATCGACTCGGCCCGGGTGCATCAACGGGTACTGCGGTCTACATTACGTTAGACTTCAAAATAGATTCGTCATCTACCTAGAAATTTCTATGAAACGTTTTGCACTAACGTTACTGACCATTACCTCTTGCTTGACCATGCCAGCACATGCTGTTGATTTTTGGCATTCCAGCACTGTGTGGGCAGGGCAGGGGCAATGTTCTGCGGTATTCTTGTTTGATAGTGGAATGAAAGAAATCAAAAATCTTGAACTCACAGTTTCCGCTGTCAACAAAGTGGGAAAAAAAGTAGCGTCTGGTCTATTGGCAATAGAAGTGTTTGGGCAGTCGTCCGCAGATCGCTATGCTGAAGCTTTCTTAGCGGGTGAGGAAATCTGTGCCGACGATCTCATTATCGTAGTCAACAAAGCTACTGCCGTTGTAGATGGCAAGCGCACGGATCTTTTGAAAACGAGAGCGATCTCTGCGCGAGATTTCAAGCCCTTCAAAATTCGTGTTGGCAAGTAAACAGCCTAACACTGCATTTGAGAGGGACGCGCTAAAAGCGGCGCGCCTGAGGATGGAATCGGTTGGACAACGGCTTGCAGTCGGGGTTATCGGGCACTCCGTGGCGGCTCTTGGGGCGACTTCCCGGCGAGCCTGCGCTCGGCCATCCGCAACTGGTACACGCCTGACCTCCGCGACTACGTCATCGGTCTGCGGCTAGCCAGGACTCTTTTTACCCCTTGAATCTTGGTCTAGCGGAACCCGTCCTCGTGCTAGCCCGGTGCTAGCCCAACAAAAAACCAACCCTTTCAAGGTTGGCTAAGTGGTTGATTTCATTGGTGCCGGAGAGATGAATCGAACACCCGACCTTCTCATTACGAATGAGCCTATTGCCGTATTTCACAACGTTGATTGATGTGGGTATAATCAATAAAAATCAACAACTTACATGCTTTTTACTGGATAGATGACCAGCTTAACTGTTGATTGAAATTCTGAAAAATTGCGTCATCCGGTCTGTAAAAAGTCTGTAAATTCACTGAGTCTCACCATGGCAAGGCCCAGCAAGACAGCAGCGATTGACTACAGCAAGCCCCAAGACCTTACCCATGCGCTGCTTGAGCGCGCTGCCTGCCCTAGTGGTCTGCCCTTCGCGCTAGTGCGCGACAGCGACAAGAAGGGTCTGCGGCTGCGCGTGACCAAGGCAGGCGGCAAGCACTGGCAATTCGAGACGCGCGTAAAGGGCAGGCTTTTTACCCGTGCCTTGGGCGAGTGGCCTGCTGTGTCGATTGATGCTGCCAAAGCAGAGGCCCACCGTTTGCGTGGCATGACCGAGCAAGGCATAGACCCCCGCGAAATAGAGCGTCAGGAACAAGCCGAGAAATCTGCCGTGGCGGCAGCCGCCCTTGCGGCCGCAGCTGAAGCTGCTGCTCAGTCGGTGACCGTGGGCGAGGTGTGGCCGATCTATCTTGAGAACGGCAGACCCAAGCGACGCGATGCATGGAAGCCGCGCTATCTGGCTGACCTCAAGGCGATGTCTGCGGCCGGTGGCGAGAAGAAAAAAAGAGGGCAGGGTGCGACGAGGCAGGGGCCACTCTATCCGCTGCTGGCGTTACCGCTGGCAAGAATCAATGAAGACAATCTAAAAATCTGGTTTGACCGCGAAGCAAAGTGCGGCAGGCACCAAGCTGCCCGCGCCCTGATGATGTTTCGGGGCTTCCTTCGCTGGTGCGCGACTCAGCCCCAGTACCGCCGGATGACAGACCGCGATGCGGGCAAAGCCCCCGCCATCTTGGAGAGCCTGCCAACAAGCATCCGCCGTACCGATGCACTAGAGGCCGCCCAAGTGCAGGGCTGGTGGGCTGGCGTGGAACAACTAACCAATCGCACCGCAAGCGCCTACCTTCGTGCCTTGCTGCTCACGGGTGCGCGCCGAGAGGAGCTGGCCGCGCTGACCTGGGCTAATGTGGACTTCCAGTGGCGCAAGTTGACCATTGCCGACAAGGTGGACGCAACCCGCACCATACCCCTGAGTCCTTACACAGCGCAGATGCTGAGCGCCATGCCCAGGGTGGGACCATTCGTCTTTGCCAGCACCGGCAAGTTGGGACGTATTGCAGATGTACGCGCCAGCCATGAACGAGTGCTAAAGGGCGCAGGTATTGAGGCGCTGACCATCCACGGCCTGCGCCGGTCGTTTTCGTTGCTTGGTGAGGCTGCTGGAGCGCCTGCCGGGGCTATTGCTCAAGTCATGGGCCACAAGCCGAGCGCAACCGCCGAGGGCTACAGGCCGCGAAGTGTTGATGCCCTAAGGCCATTCCTTGAGCAGATAGAAATGCACATCCTGAGCCTTGCTGGTGTGCAGTTCGATGCCAAGGCAGTCCCGGGTAAGCCGCAAGTGGTGAGCCTGCGCTCGAACGCTGGTCATCTGGCGGCTGCGTGAGGTAACGCCCCAGCTAAGCCCGATTGCAAGCCAGACTGAAGAGTTAATGCCAATACCAGCCTGCCTGGAGAATCTGTCCGAGGGTTAACCCAGAAGGGATGAATATGAGAATCTCAAAATTGATCAGACCACTGCCGGGTTTGTATTTGGTTGATGCACTGGTGGAAAGGCTTGCCGTAGAGCAAGGACAAGATGATCCTTATGGAGCCATGATATTGGCTAATGCGAGGAAGGCCATTCATGAGGGTAAGCTAAAGGCATTCGACCCGGAAACGGGTGACCTGCTCAATAGCCATGAAGAAAAAAGCCCGCTGACCACGGTTGAATGTTTTAACGAATGGCGCAAGTCTTGTGGAGGGCAGTTGTTGAAGGAGCCTGCGCCGCTTGAGCTGGCAGCTATTCCCGCACTGAAGAAAACATTGAGCTGCCCGAAGGACGAATGGAAAATAGAAGCGCGTAAACAAGCTGAAGCCATCATTGCACGCGATGGCAAAAAGGACTTGCATCCAAACTTGGAGGATATTGCTGATGAAATCGCCAAGGACTGGCGAGACCGTCGAAAGTATGGCACCAACGGTACACCATTATCCGGGGGGTACATCAAAAGACACGCCCTGCAAGGCCAAGGCATAGCGATCAACAGGAAAAGTATTATCCTTACGCCAAAGGGCCGGGGCAAATAGGGCATAAGAGAATAGGGCAAGCTTTGCCCCGCCGAACCCAATAACGATGCGGGTTCCAGGCCAGTCCGGGCATTTGTAGGGCAAGCCATGCCCCGAAAAAAATCTTTCTACACCAAGCCCCTGTCGTTTGGTTTAAGGATGAAAGATGCTCAACCCATATGTTCCACTGTCCAACGAAATCCGCAGCCACTTGCCTACGGATGAAGCGGCATACCACTTAGGTCGAAAAAATCAAACTTTGCGAGGCTGGGCGATGCGTAACGATGGCCCAGTCAAATGTATACGTATAAATGGCCGCCTCGCTTGGCCTGTGGCAGCCATACGAAAATTGATGGGAGTTTGAGATGAACTCAAAAATTCCAACAATTAGTTCCGTGCAAAAGGCGCTTAAAGATTCCCGTGACAGCCTGGGCAAGGAGACGAGGCCATACCACTATGTGAATGAGATCCGTCTTATACGCTATGCCATGACTGGTTCTAGCAAAACACACATTGATTTCGTAAGCCTATCAAGGGAAGAGTCACATGTGCTGCGCAGGGTGATCTGCCTGAACCGTCGGCTCATCAAATTGCACGTTGACTACAAGCAGCGCAGAGAAGCCTGTCGGCAGCTGGCCCTGAAGCTCCAATCGAAAACATAAAAGCCGCTGGATCCATTGCAGTGGATGGCGGCTTTATGTGGCGGTTTTTGACAGAGACCGATGCTCATATTTTAAGCGTCAAGCACTGTGTTGGCAATGCGGCATTCACTGAAAAGGAATGCTCATGCAAAAGAAAACATTGACCTTGAAATCAACTTCAAGGACTCCAGAACCAGCCCTCCCGGCTGCTCACATCACACCGACCTGCGTCATTGCAGGCCGTACCGCCAAACGTAAAGCGCAATTCAGCTGCCTTGCAGTGATGGAACGTTTACGCGAACTCGTCAAAGACCGTCGCAAAGTCTTCATCCAGATGCGGCACGGT
>JBILDR010000309.1:0-3263 GCA_044352515.1 Polaromonas sp. | reverse complement strand
TGGCCGCGGCCGCTTCGTTCGCGCTCGAACAGGGCCATCCCCACCGAGGAAGCAAGGATATGGCCGACGACTTTATCGGCAATGATGAAGGGAGCGTAGCGCGCTTGGCCATCGGCCCGGGCAAACAAGGCCGATATGCCGCTGCCGCCCTGAATCACCTCATCAAAAGCTGGCCGATCGGCCAACGGCCCGTCACTGCGGTAACCGCTGGCGCTGGCATAGACCAAGCGAGGATGTGCGGGTGCAAGTGCTGCATAGGACAAGCCCAGTCTGCGCGCCGCAGCGGGGCGCATGTTGTGCAGCAGCACATCGGCAGTCTCGATCAGGCGGTCAAGCGCTTGGCGGGCCGGCGCCTGCTTGAGGTCGAGCACAACACTGCGCTTGTTGCGGTTCAAGGCCAGGAACAGCGAGCCCATGCCATGGTTGCGCGCCGGGCCGAGGTAGCGAAGAGCGTCGCCGCCGGGCGGCTCGATCTTGATCACATCGGCGCCAAGATCGCCCAGGATCTGCGTGGCCAGCGGTCCGACCACGGTGCTGGTGATGTCAATCACCCGCAGACCTTGCAGTGGTCCTGTAGGCCTCTGGCTATCCGTGGAAGGCTTCATCCGACCTGAATGGTTTTGCTTTGATGATGCGTACCGGCTTGGACGAAGAGGCCGGGATGGCGTCGTCCGAGCAAGGCAGTGCCTGGGCCATTGCCTGGCGGGTGATGCGGTGCTTCATCACGGCCTACTCCTCCTCGACGTTCTTGTGATTGCCGCACGAGCGGGTCGGGCGGCTTGGGTATGCGCGCAAGTATCAGCAGCATGGGTGCAAGAGTCAATCGCCCAGCCGGTGGCGCTTGTCACCTCGGTTGAAGCCATTTTCCGCAGCGTGAGCGCGGTATTGAACGTCGCGTTGACATCCGGCTTCCTATAATGTCTAACTGATTAGGGTCGGGTGTCGCTTGAAGGGTTTTGGCGGCTATCTCGCACTCAACACGGGGAGGCATGACAGGCATGAAACCGCTGGCCGGCACACGGGTGCTCGACTTCTCGACGATTTTTGCCGGCCCCCATTGCGGCCAGTTGCTGGGCGACTATGGTGCGGAGGTGATCAAGATCGAGCCCTTGAGCGGCGACGACTCGCGCAACTGGGCGCCTTTTCATACCGGCAAGCCGGGATCGGGCACCTTGTTCCTGGTGGTCAACCGCAACAAACGCAGCGTGGTGGTCGACCTCAAAAAGCCGCAAGGCTTGGAGATCGTGCGGCGCCTGGCCGATGGCTGCGACGTGCTGATTCAAAACTTCAGCGCGGGCGTGATGGACCGGCTGGGCCTGGGCCATGAGCGGCTGCGTCAGAGCAACCCGAGGCTGATTTACTGCACGATTTCTGCCTTTGGCGAGAACGGCCCTCTCGCTCATGCGCGCGGCTATGACCCAATGATGCAGGCCTTCTCGGGCATGATGCGCATCCCGCAGCCGGGCGAGCCGGCACCGGCGCGCATCAATATTCCCTTGATCGACTTCACCACTGGGCAAAACGCATTTGCCGGCATCTTGGCCGCGCTCTTGCAGCGCCACAACAGCGGTGAGGGTGCGCATATCGAGGTGTGCCTGGCAGACTCGGCCATGGCCTTGCAGGCCTGGGGCTTGCAGCGGGCCTGGGCGGCGGAGAACACACAGGCGCCGCCGGCTGCGGCCAGTGCAATGTCGGATAACGTGCCCTATGAATCCTTTGAGACTGCCGACGGCTGGATTTACATCGCCTGCGGTAACAACAAGCTGTGGCAACAGTTTTGCGTAGCCATCGCAAGGCCCGAGTTGGCGGCGCATCCCGACTATGCGCTCAATGCCGATCGCCGAGCCCACTACGATGCCTTGATGGCCATCGTTCGCCCCCTGCTCGCCGGCCGAACGCGCGCACACTGGGAGCAGGCCTTTGTGAGTTGCGGCGTTCCTTTCGCGCCGGTCAATACCCTGCCCGAGTTGGCGCGGCACCCGCAGATTCAGGCCTCGGGCATGGTGCAGGAATACACCAGCTCCGAGTTTGGGACGGTCAAGACGGTGGCGCGCGCGGTGCGCTTTGAAGGTCAGGTCGCCCGGGTCGGTCAGCCGCCGCCCGCCCTGGGCTCGCACACCCGGCAGGTGCTCGGCGAGTTGGGCTACAGCGAGGACGAAATCGAGGCTTTGTTGGCCGCTCAGGTGATCGGGCAGGCTTGAGCGGGCAGGCTTGAGCGGGCCGGTGCGGCCTCAATGCCGCTGCGCCGGTGCAGTCTCCAGCAGAAATCCGGCGGCAATAGCGGCGTTGATCTTGCAATCAATCAGCACCGGTCCCTCAGGCGCAGCCAGCATGGGCGCCAGATCGCGCAACTCCTCGATGGTGCGCACCGTGGCCGTCTTGAAGCCGAAAGCCTGCGCCACGGGTGCAAAGTCGACGTCTGGAAACTGCGTGGTGGTCACCGGCATGCCACGCAGCTTGAGGTAATGAAGCTCGGCGCCATAGGCGCAGTCGTTCATCACCACCACCACCAGGTTGATCCCTTCGCGGGCGGCAGTTTCAAGCTCGCTCAGGGTCATGAGGAAGGCGCCGTCACCGATGAACAGCACAGTGGTGCGCTTGGGATCGCCGTGGGCAAAACCCAGGGCCGTGCCAAAGCCCATACCGATGGAGGAAAAATCGCTGGCCTGCTTGATGTGCGCTGGCCCAGCGACACCGATGTAGGTGGCGCAGACCAGGAAGTTGCCAGCGTCGTAAACCACGTTGCGATCGCGCGGGAGCAAGCGGTCGAACTCTACGCCGGCGCTGCGTCCATCCATGGCTCTGGCCGTGTGATGGGCCTGAAAGTCCAGTTGCGGTGTTTGGCGATGCGTCTGCAGCAACTGGCGCAACTCGGGCGAGCGCAGCGGCATGTCGCTGTCGGCACGTTGTGGCAGGGCCTGCATCAACTGCTCGGCCACCCGCCGCGCATCGCCAACGATGCCCACGTCGCAATGCAGCCAACGTCCGAGTGCCTCCCGCGAGGTGTCCACCTGGATCAGCGAGGCGCCGCCCGGCAGCGCGCTGCCCTGACTGGTGGTGCGCTGATTGAGCCCCGCCCCTATTGCTAGCACGCAGTCGGATTGCTCGATCAGTCGGCGGCCGGCGGCATGCGAGAACGAGCCGACCACGCCGCAGTCGAAAGGATGACCGGCAAACAAGTCCTTGGCCTTCATGGTTGTGGCCAGCGCAGCGCCGAGATGGTCTGCCAAGGCGATGATGGCCTCGCGGGCGCCAGCCCGGTG